>NC_015737.1:677500-987500 GCF_000270305.1 Clostridium sp. SY8519
AAAGAGCTGAAACCGGGCGACGCGCCTACTGCTGTATTCATGCTCACCGATGACGACAAACCGCTGGCAGCTTACGAATACTGCAACCTGCACGGGTTCTGGAAAGCAGATGTCTGAATCCAGGCATCGGTTCCCTGACCTCTGACAAAAAGAGACCGGAAGCGGATATCCCTCTTCCCGGGTGCTGTGCGAACTTATTGCATCCGGGCCGTCGGCCATCCTCTTCCGGTCATTTTTCTGTGCCGGTTTTCTTATTCCGGCATCCCGTGCCCCCGTTTCTTCTTTTCCGGTCTTTTCTTCCAATCTATTCTTCCGGCTTTTCTTCTGTGCAGATATTCTCGTGCAGCACGCGGGCCGGATTCCCTGCCGCCACCACATGATCCGGAATATCCCGGGTCACCACGGATCCGGCTCCGATGATCACATTATCTCCTATGGTCACCCCGGGCAGTATCGTCACATGTCCGCCGATCCACACGTTATTCCCGATGCGTACCGGTCTGCCGGTCATATAATCTCTGGCACGCAGCTCCGGATCCCTGTGATGCACCGCGGTATATATTCCGCACTGCGGGCCGATCAGGCAGTTATCGCCGATACGAATTTCAGCCACATCCAGGAACACACAGTCAAAATTAACGAAAAATTTCTTCCCCACATGAAGATTAAATCCGTAATCGCAGTAAAACGGCGGTTTAATGAAAATATCATCCCCGCAGGTACCAAAAATCTCTTTCAAAATCTTTCTGCGCGTCTCCGGCTCTTCTTCACTGGTGCGATTATACGCGCTGCACAGGCTTCTGCAGTGCTTTTTCGCTCCATTTATCTCTTCTCCTGAATTGAAAAACCACTCTCCTGCCAGCATTTTCTCCATTTCACTTTTTCTGTCTGCCATAGTTCCTCCTTGCGCGCCGGCACGATCTCCCGCACACTCCTCCGGGCTTTCTCTGAGGCTTGCTTCCGTCATCGGATGCTTCTTCCGGCGCTTTTGCATAACACAGTATAAAAAAAATAACCCCTGACCGCAAGCAGTGTCTTTTGGAAACACTGTTTGTGATCAGGGGCATTACTCAGAAGTATTCTGTCTCATCCACGTCGGCCATTCCGGTCGATGCCGGCAAAAACACAGCCTACTCCGCTTCCGCCAGCAGATCGCTGACCAGCGCAGGAACCTGCGCAAAATCAGCTTCTTCCGGATTCCACAGAGACCGCACGTTTGCCTCCGATACCCGGAATCCCGCTTCTGCCAGCTTAGCCTGCAGCAGTTTTACGCTTTCTCCGCTCCAGCCGTAGCATCCGAAGGCCGCTGCCTTCTTGTTCTTAAATTTCAGCTGTTTCAGGAACTCCAGCCATCCGGCAACAGAAGACAGATAACTGTTGGAAACCGTCGGGGATCCGACCGCTATCGCCTTCGATTTAAACACTTCTGTCATGACCTCATTTTTATCGGACTTGGCAATATTAAATACTTTCACCACTGTATCCGGACTCTGTCTGTGGATTTCATCCGCAATGGCATGGGCAATTTTTGCCGTGCCTTCCCACATGGTATCATAGGCCACCGTCACCTGGTTTTCCTGATAAGCATCCGCCCAGGCCGCGTATTTCTCCACGATCTGCATGGGATCGGTCCGCCAGATAGCTCCGTGGGAAGGGGCGATCATTTCAATATTCAGGCCAAATCCGCCGATCTCTTTGAGTTTTTTCGCCAGAATCGGCGCAAACGGATTCAGAATATTGGCAAAATACTTCATGGCTTCTTTGTTCAGCAGGCAGGAATCCGCCTTGTCGTTAAACAGTTCCTCCACTGCATAATGCTGGCCAAAGGCGTCATTGGAGAACAGAATATTGTCCCCGGTCAGGAAGGTTGCCATGGAATCCGGCCAGTGGAGCATCCGCATCTCCACAAACACCAGTTTCTTTCCGTTGCCGATGTCGATGCTGTCTCCTGTCTTTACCACATGGAAATCCCAGCCCCGTTTGCCATACTGTCCTTCGATGCTCTTTACCGCATTTGCCGTACAGTAAATGGGCGTGTCCGGAATCTCATCCATCAGCGCGGTAAGAGACCCGGAATGGTCACATTCCCCATGGTTTGCCACGATAAAATCGATCTTGTTCAAATCCACTTCTTTTTTCAGATTTTCCACAAAATCAAACCGGTGGGGAATCCATACGGTATCCACCAGCACAGTCTTCTCTTCTTCAATCAGATACGCGTTCTGGCTGGATCCGTTCAGGATCGAATAATCATCCCCGTGAAAGCTCTCCAGTTCCCAGTCCAGATATCCCACCCAGCTGACATTGCCTTTGACCTGTTTTCTCATGCCGTCTCTCCTCGCTTATGCCTCTTCAATGGCTCCTACCGGACATCCGTCCATTGCTTCTGCCGCAGCGTCTTCTTCTCCTGCAGGAACTTCTCCTTCGATGGCTACAGCCACACCTTCATCTGTCATGGAAAAAACTGCCGGGCAGGTGCCTGCGCACAGTCCGCATCCGATACAGTCTTCATTTACTCTGTACTTCATCATTTGCCTCCTTTGACTCAATAATGATACTAATGATTCTGCTCTATTCTGCGCGATTCCACCGGCGGTAGCTCTGTGAAGTGCCCTTACTCTGCGCCTTTCACTGCGGGACACCCGTGGTTTTCGCTGCACGGAACGAGGTTTGCGTTGCCGTTTCCCTTCGTTCTCATTCATCATACACAAACATTTCCCTTGATTCCGTATCTGCAGATACACTTTTTAGAATTTTTTTGTGTATAATAAAAATACAAGGAATCATGCCGCAAAGGAGGATCGGAAGCATGGATTATTTTTCACTAGAAAAAAGCGCGCTGTTTCGCGGATTTTCTGCCGCTGAACTCAGAACTGCCCTGGAATACGCGCCCCACCACATACAATGTTACGATAAGGAAGAGATTATCTTCGGCCAGCTGGAACGGGCCGACCGGCTCGGCATCGTCCTGGAGGGGCGGGTGCAGGCGCAGAAAGCTTTTCCAAACGGCAGCCAGATCAATGTCTCAATCCGCACGCCGGGTGAGATGCTGGGCCCCGCCGCAGTATTTTCAGCCAGCCGCAGATACCCCTGTGACGTCATCGCCCTGGAGCCGACAACCATCATGATGTTTCACCGAAAAGACTTCCTGCTTCTGATGCAGAAGGATCTGCGCATCCTGGAAAATTTTGTAACAGAAATCTCCTCTGCCACTTATATGCTTCAGCAGCGGCTGGAACTGTTTTCCTACAATGGCATCGCCCAGAAAGCCGCTTTCTGGCTTCTGATCCAGCACAGAAAAAGCGGAAAAACCGTTCTGCCCATCCCGGAATCTGTCACCAAATGGGCCATGCTGATGAATGTGTCCCGCCCTTCCCTGCACCGGGAGCTGAAGAAAATGGAAAACGCAGGGCTCATCCGCTGTTCCACGCACAGTATCGAGCTCCTGGACCCGGAGGGGCTGCAGGAATTGTTAAGCAGGTGAAACCCAAAAAAGTCCACCCGGAACACTCCGGGTGGACTCTGATGTCTGTATTTCTCTCTTATTATCGTTTGGAGAACTGAGGCGCACGACGCGCACCTTTGAGACCGTATTTCTTTCTCTCTTTCATACGAGGGTCACGGGTCAGATAGCCGGCTTTCTTCAGAACCGGTCTGTACTCTGCGTCTGCCTCCAGAAGCGCACGGGCGATTCCGTGACGGATCGCGCCTGCCTGTCCGGTATAGCCGCCGCCCTTTACATTGACCAGGACGTCAAATTTGTCTGCGGTATCTGTGGCTACCAGCGGCTGACGAACGATTACCTTCAGGGTCTCAAGACCGAGGTATTCGTCGATGTCTCTTTTATTGATTGTGATTTTGCCTGTACCAGGTACCAGGTAAACTCTTGCTACAGATTTTTTTCTTCTGCCTGTTCCGTAATATCTTGCAGTATTCGCCATGTCTATTTACCTCCTCACCGATTAAAATGTGATTGCTTCAGGTTTCTGAGCAGCATGTTTGTGGTCCGGTCCGGCATATACAAACAGCTTCTTGTACATCTGACGGCCCAGGGGTCCCTTCGGAAGCATGCCTTTTACTGCAAAGCCTACAACTCGTTCCGGATGTTTTTCCAGCATTTCCTTTAAAGTTGTCTCTTTCATACCGCCGACATATTCAGAATGACGGTAGTAAATTTTCTGGTTTAATTTTTTACCGGTTGTTTTGATCTTTTCTGCATTAACTACAATCACATAATCGCCGGTGTCAACGTTCGGAGTATACTCCGGTTTGTTCTTGCCTCTTAAAATCTTGGCAATTTCAGAAGAAAGACGGCCTAATGTCTGTCCCTCAGCATCTACTACATACCATTTTCTCTCGATTTTGTTTGGATTAGCCATGAATGTTGAGTTATTCATTGATAATTCCTCCTTGGAATAGCTGCAGTTCTCTGATATGAATGTCCGGACATATCCCGTCCCTGCAATCTGTTCGATATTTGCAAAGTGAATCGATTGTTTCATCGATCCCGTGTCTGCATCCCGCAGTGTCCGATGCTTGTGGAGAACATCGGATGCCTCCGGGCAGGCGGGTCCCAACCGCCTGTTCTATAAGAAAAGAATGCTTTTCATTGCATAAAAAGCACTCCGACACTTCGTCAGACTTAGATATTATAAAAGGTTCCCTCTTTCCTGTCAACCGTTTTTTTTCCCCAGCGGACTTTTCCCGCGGCGTATGCCGCCCGCTTCTGCGCATCCATACTACTCGCTCTTTTTCTTTTCCAACGGACGGCAGAGCGATGCCCGCTGCACCGCGCCGTCCCCGTAGCGTTTCCGGATCTGGTCCATGGCCCGGTCCAGTTTCTGTCTTTTTTCCACTTCCGCCGTATCAAAGAGGGACAGCTGTCTGCCCTCTTCCTTTCCGACCAGGCGGCCGGTGCCGATTCCAAGCAGGCGCACCGGCGAGCCGTCCCAGCTTTCCGCAAAGAGTTCACAGGCATTCCGGTAAATCACATCCGTTACATTGGTGGCATCCGTCAGGATCCGCTGGTGTACCGATCCGGTAAAATCCGAATACCGCAGGATCACAGACAGTTCCCCGGCCTGCACGTCTGCCTTTCGCAGCCGCCGGGCCAGCTTTTCCGCGATTTTCAGCAAAAACATATGGGCCGTTTCCGTATCCGTCACATCAAAGGGCGTGGTCATTTCATTGCTGTACCCCTTGCGCTCTGCCGGCCTGCCGATTCTGGAAGCGTCCTGTCCGTTGGCAAATTTCCACAGAACGGTTCCGTGTTTTTTCAGGGCGCCCCGCAGAATCGCCTCGTCCGTCCGGGCCAGTTCGCCGATGGTATGGATCCCCAGGGTCCGCAGTTTCTTTTCTGTGGATTTTCCCACGAAAAAGAGATCCCGTACCGGAAGGGGCCACATTTTTTCCTGTATCTCCTCGGGAAAAAGCGTATGCACCTTATCCGGCTTTTCAAAATCACTGGCCATCTTGGCCAGCAGACGGTTGCTGGATATTCCTACATTTACCGTGAATCCCAGCGTATCACGGATCTCGTTTTTGATGCGGTACGCCGCCTGAACCGGCGGCCCGAACAGCGCCCGGGTGCCGGTCATATCCATAAAAGCTTCATCGACGGAAAATTTCAGCACATCCGGCGAATACTTGTGCAGAATCTCATGAAAAGCGGCCGAGCACCGCTGATACAGCGCAAAATCCGGCGGCACAAGAATCAGGTTCGGACACTTGCGCAGTGCCTGGGCAACCGGTTCTCCCGTCGTGACGCCATAGGCTTTGGCCGGTATGGATTTTGCCAGAATAATCCCGTGACGCATCTCCCGGTCCCCTCCAATGGCAGCTGGAACTGTTCGCAGATCCGGCCCGGGTATCCCGTTTTGTATCCGGCGCATGGACTCCCAGCTGAGGTAGGCGCTGTTTACATCAATATGAAAGATCACCCGATCCATGCCGTGTCACTCCTCTGCTTCCTGCGGATAGTCAATTCCGATCATTGTCAGCCCCTGGGGCGGCGCGGTAGGACCCGCTTTTTCCCTGTCACAGGCTGCCAGAATGCCGGGAACCGCATCAGCTGCCATCTGTCCGCTGCCTACCCGGATCAGTGTTCCCGCAATAATGCGGACCATGTTATAAAGAAATCCGCTGCCGCTTACCCGGATGGTCACCACATCCTCCCGCCGGTCGACCCGGCAGGAATACAGGGTGCGCACCGTCGTCTCCACCTGGGCATGCACCGAACAGAAGGAGCGGAAATCATGAGTGCCTTCCAGCGCTGCCGCTGCCTGCCTCATGGCCTCCAGATCCAGGGGGCGGTAATAAAAATACGTATTCAGACGCCGGTTCGGATCCGGATATCTGCGGTTTAAGATCCGGTATTCATAGGTTTTCACACTTTCACAGTGTCTGGGATGCCAGTCTCCGGGCACACAGCAGGAGTCCGTCACCGCGATGTCCTCCGGCAGGCGCTGGTTCAGTGCCACCGCGTATTTGTCTGCCGGCATTTTCGCCTCCGTGTCAAAGACGGCGATATTTCCCTGGGAATGGACGCCTGCGTCCGTTCTGCTGGCGCCGGTCAGTCTCACATCCTGTCCCAGCAGACTCTTCAGTGCTTTCTGCAGCTCTCCTTCAATGGTCGGCCCGTTCTTCTGAATCTGCCAGCCGCAGTAATTTGTTCCGTCATAGGCTACTTTCAGCCGAATTCTCTTCATTCTTCGGTTTTCCTTTTCTTTCTTTACACAGGAAACGGCAGATCCCGGATCCGGAGCGCGATCATCACGCCCAGCGCAGCCAGAATGCAGCCGTATCCGATATAGTCACGCCGGGCATACTGCAGCGGATGCAGCTTCGTTCTTCCTGTTCCGCCGTGATAGCAGCGCGCTTCCATGGCCAGGGAGAGATCCTGGGCGCGCTGGAAAGCCGAGACAAACAGGGGTACCAGAATCGGCAGCATCCCCCGGGCGCGCCGGATCAGATTTCCTTCCTGAAAATCCGCGCAGCGTGCCAGCTGGGCTTTTTTGATTTTTTCCGCTTCATCCCCCAGAATCGGGATAAACCGCAGCGCAATGGACATCATCATGGCAATTTCATGAATCGGCGCGCCCAGGGCCGCAAATCCATGCAGCCCCGCTTCCATGCCGTCTGTCAGTTTGTTCGGCGATGTGGTCAGTGTCATTACCGAAGTCCCCACAACCAGAAGCACCAGACGTATGGAATAAAATACGGAATTGTGAATACTCAGGGGCGTAATCCGCAGAATACCAAACTGCCAGACCGCTGTGCCCCCCTGGGAAAACACCAGGTTGCATCCGGCTGTAATGGCGATTAAGGGCCAGATCGCCCGGATTCCCCGGAGATAACGCCGGGCCGGAACGCCGGATATTCCCATCAGCAGAACGGTAGCCGCTGCCAGAAAAAGGAATCCGATGATTCCGTGAAACAGAAACACACAGACAATATATAAAATTGCGCCTGCCAGTTTCACCCGCGGGTCCAGCCGGTGCAGCACCGTCTGTCCCGGATAATACTGGCCGATTGTAATATCTTTTAACATACTTCCATCCTACTGCCTGCCCAGCGCGGCAAGCACCGCTTCCTTTACCTCATCGAACCTGGTAAGGCCGGGATCCACCGGTACGCCAAGTTCTGCCAGCTCCCGCGCCAGATATTCCGCTTCCGGCAGGGCCAGATGAATCGCCTCCAGCTCCTCTTTATGGGAGAATACCTCCTTCGGCGTGCCGTCAAAAAGCAGGCGTCCTTCCTGCAGCACGGCTGCCCGCTCCGCGTATTCCGCCACGTCTTCCATGCTGTGGGACACCAGGACAATGGTCATTCCGCCCGCGTGGAGGCGGGTCAGCATGGCAAATAATTCTCTGCGCCCCTTAGGATCCAGTCCCGCCGTCGGTTCATCCATTACCAGTATTTTCGGATTCATGGCAAGCACCCCTGCAATCGCCGCCCGTCGTTTCTCCCCGCCGGAAAGTTCGAAGGGAGAGATTTCCCAGTATTGTTCCGGCAGATTTGCCAGGCGCAGCCCTTCCCTGGCGCGCTGCAGCGCCTCCTCTTCGGAAGCGCCCAGATTTTTCGGTCCGAAGGCCGCGTCTTTCAAAACGGTAGCCTCAAACAGCTGATATTCCGGATACTGAAATACCATGCCGATCATCTCCCGCAGACGGCGCATGGAGAAGTCTTTTCCATGGATATCCCTGCCGTCACAGAGCACCTGTCCGCCAGTGGGAAGCAGCAGTCCGCCGAGAATCTGCAGCAGGGTGGATTTGCCGGACCCGGTCTGCCCGATCAGGCACAGAAAGGTACCGTCTTCCACGGAAAGGCTGATGTCTGTCAAAGCCTGCTTTTCATAGGGGCCTCCCGCATCATACACATAATCCACATGTCTGAGTTCCAGTGCCATCCTCAATTCCTTTCTGCGGCAATCGCTTCCGCCAGTTCCTGTCGGGTTAAAACCGCCTCCGGCAGCGGTATTCCCGCCTGCCGCAGTTCGTATGCCAGGCGGGTCACCGGCGGAACATCCAGTCCCAGGGCAAGCAGGGCGTCCACCTGCGCGAAGATTTCCCGGGGGCTCCCGGACATGCAGACCTTTCCCTGATCCATCACGTAAATGCAGTCCGCCTCCACCACTTCTTCCATGTAATGTGTGATCCAGAGCACGGTAACCCCTTCTTCCCGGTTCAGCCGCCGGGCTGTCTCCAGGACCTCTTTCCGGCCGTTGGGATCCAGCATTGCCGTGGATTCATCAAAGATCATGCAGTCCGGCCGCATCGCCATGACCCCTGCAATGGCAACCCGCTGTTTCTGCCCGCCGGACAGCAGATTCGGCGAGTGCATCCGGTAGGCTTCCATATCCACCGTGCCCAGCGCCTCCGTGACTCTCCGGGCAATTTCTTCCGTGGGCAGTCCGATATTTTCCGGCCCGAAGGCAACATCCTCTTCCACTACTCCCGCAACCAGCTGATTGTCCGGATTCTGAAAAATCATACCCGCGTTCTGACGGATCTCCCACAGACAGGAATCGTCGGCGGTATCCATCCCATTCACAGTCAGCCGGCCGCTGTCCGGCTGCAGCAGCACATTCACATGTCTGGCAAAGGTGGATTTCCCCGATCCGTTGTGTCCGAGGACTGCCGCAAAGCTTCCCTGTTCCACCTTCAGGTTCACGCCGTCCAGCGCATGTACTTCTTCGATTACGTTTCCTTCTTCGTTCCGCCGCACAAAACGGTGGGTTACATTTTCCGCTTCAATATACGCCATCCTGGTTTCCTGTTCTGCTTTCTGTTCGGCACCCGGTTTCCTGTTCTGCTTTCTGCCCGAAAGCTCCTGTCAAAAGTAAACCTGTTCATACAATCTAATTAACAGTAATACCGTAAACCGATTCCGCTGTCAACCCCCTGTCCGGCCGCAAATCCTCCTTCTGTCCCGAATCCGCGCCTCCGGCAGGCGCGCAAAATGCCGCAGCCGGATTCGTTCTGTCCGTACTGCGGCATTTGTGTATTTTATTCAATATAATCTTCAAACCGGGTCAGATGCCCCTGCAGATTCATCTGGGAAAAATGATTCTGCCGCAGCGCCTCGTAAAGGACAATGGACACGGAATTGGACAGATTCAGCGAACGGGTATCCCCCATCATGGGGATCCGTATGCACTGCGCCCGGTGGTGCGCCAGGATTTCTTCCGGAATACCGCCGCTCTCCTTGCCGAACATGAGATAACAGTCCTCTTCATAGGACACCTCCGTATAGACATTCTGCCCTTTGGTGGTGGCCATATAAATTCTGGCTCCCGGATTCCGGTCCAGAAATTCCTGATAATTCACATATCGGGTGACATCCAGATCCTGCCAGTAGTCCATGCCGGCCCGCTTCAGCTCTTTTGCGTTGATGCGGAACCCCAGCGGCTCAATCAGATGCAGCCTGGTTCCTGTGGCTACACAGGTTCTGCCGATATTTCCTGTATTAAACGGGATCTCCGGCTCATACAGTACAACGTTTAAATGTGCCACGCTTATGCCTCCCGCAGTCTCCCTATAAAGGATTCAATCCGATCCAGCGCTTCCTTCAGGTTGTCCATGGAATACGCGTAGGAAATACGCAGAAAGCCTTCGCCGCAGTCGCCGAAGGCGGTGCCGGGCACAACTGCCACTTTCTCTTCTTCCAGCAGTTTTAACGCAAAATCATCGGAAGACATGCCGAATTCTTTGATACAAGGGAAGGTATAGAAAGCGCCGTAGGGCTCAAAGCACTCCAGTCCCATCTTTTTGAAGCGATGCAGCAGATAACGGCGGCGGCCGTTGTATTCGTCCCGCATATGCGCCACATCCTCGTCTCCGTCCCGCAAAGCGGCAACTGCCGCATACTGGCTGGTCGTCGGCGCGCACATAATGGCGAACTGATGGATCTTTAGCATCTGGCTGATGATCACTTCCGGTCCGCAGGCATAGCCGATTCTCCAGCCGGTCATGGCATGGGATTTGGACAGACCGTTAATATAAATCGTGCGGTCCTTCATGCCCGGCATGGAGGCAATGGATACATGTCCTGTGCCTGTATAGGTAAGCTCGGAATAAATCTCATCGGTAATGACAAAGAGGTCATTGGCTACGATCACGTCATAGATGGCATCCAGGTCCTTCTGTTCCATAACAGCCCCCGTCGGGTTGTTCGGGAAGGGAAGCACCAGGATCTTGGTCTTCGGTGTGATGGCATTTTCCAGCTCTTCCCGGGTCAGACGGAACTCGTTCTCCGCTTTCAGCTCAATGGGTACGGGTACAGCTCCCGCTAGTTTGGCGCAGGGCAGGTAGGACACATAGCTCGGCTGGGGAATCAGCACTTCATCCCCCGGATCCACCATGGCGCGCAGCGCCAGGTCAATGGCTTCGCTTCCGCCGACCGTGACAAAAATCTCATCCGAATAGTTATAGCTCAGGTTGTACTTTCTCTGAAGAAACGCCGCAATTTCCTGTTTCAGTTCTTTCAGGCCGGAATTGGAGGTATAGAAGGTCTTTCCCTGTTCCAGGGAATAGATTCCCTCGTCCCGTACAAACCAGGGCGTATCAAAATCCGGTTCGCCGACGCCCAGAGAAATCGCGTCCTTCATCTCGGTAACAATATCGAAGAACTTGCGGATCCCCGAAGGCTGTATCTCTGTTACTACTTTTGATAATGGGTTTCTCATGGGGTCATCAACATCCTTTCATCTTTTTTCCTGCCTACCATAACCGTGCCATGGTCTTTGTACTTCTTTAAAATAAAGTTGGTCTTGGTTCCGGTAATGCTGTCCATGGGGGACAGTTTTTCGGACACAAACATGGCTACTTCCCGCAGGCTTTTGCCCTCAATGGTAATCAGCAGGTCAAAGCTTCCGGAGATCAGGTAAACTGCCTTGACTTCCGGATAGTTGTAGATCCGCTCCGCAATGCTGTCAAACCCCTGACCCCGCTGGGGCGTGCAGCTGACTTCAATCAGTCCGGTGACCTGTTCGATGTTGGTTTTGTCCCAGTTAATCAGTGTATGGAAACCTACGATGATATTTTCTTCTTCCATCGCTTTGATTTCATTGGCTACGATTATTTCATCCTCTCCCAGAATGACAGCCAGTTCGTCAATGCCTACACGGCTGTTTTTTTCCAGATAAGACAGGATCTTCTCTCTGATCATTGACATATGCTTCTTCTCCTTATGCTGCTGTTATACGACTTTGTAAATTTCGTCTGTTTTCGGAGGTTCCAGAAATCTGCGCTCGTCTTCCTGCTCCAGAATCCGGTCATTTCCATCGGTTATCTTACCCACAACTGCTGCCGGAATGCCGGCTTTTTCCAGCGCGCGTACCAGTCCGGTGCCATCTGGTGCCGCCATCAGCATGCTGCCGCTGGAGATCAATTCATAGGGGTTGATATGGAAAAATTCGCAGATTTCCACCGATTCCTGACGGATCGGGATTTTTTTGAAATCGATTTCAAGTCCGACGCCCGATGCCTCCGCAACTTCCCAGAGGGCACCGAAGATGCCTCCTTCCGTTACGTCATGCATCGCATGGACGCCAGACTTCACCGCGATCGCGGCCTCCGGCACAACCGAAAGATACCGGTCAAAGCCTTTGGCTGTATTGATCAGATCCGCAGGATAGCGGGTCAGAAGTTCCGCTTCCTTCTCCTTGGCAAGGATGGACGTCCCCTCTAAGGCAATCCATTTGGTGATCACCACATCATCTCCGGGTACCGCGCCGCCGCTTTTGAGCAGTTTGTCTTTCGGCGCTTTGCCCACACCTGTCACGGAGATCAGCGGCTGATTCACCGCCCGGGTGACTTCGGTGTGTCCGCCCATAATCTGCACCTGATAGCGGGCACATTCTTCCTCCATCTGCCGCACCATGGCACGGATCTCCGCTTCCTCTGTCTCAGGCGGAAGCAGCATCGTCATCAGCAGGCCTACCGGTTCCGCGCCGGCTGACGCAATATCATTCAGAGTCACTAATACGGAAAGTTTGCCGATATCTGTCACCGTACCTGTAATCGGGTCTGTGGACAGCACAAATACTTCTCCCTCTGCCAGCTCAACTGCCGCGCAGTCCTCTCCGACGGCCGCGCCGGAGAGCACCTCCGCTCGTGTCGTATGCAGCTGTCGGAAAATGGAGCGTTTCAGCACGCTTTCCGGTAATTTGCCAATTTTCATCTCTGTCTCTTTTCTTTCTCTGCGGTTTCTGCCGCCGGTTCCGGCTGTCAGGCAGCCTTCTTGCCGGAAGCTTTTCCGCTGCCGGCAGATTTTTTCCCGGAGGAGCCGCTGCCGGAGGTCTTCTTTTCAGACGTCCCTTTGCCGGAAGTCTTCTTTTCCGAATTCCCCTTGCTGCCCGATGTCTTCTTTCCGGAATCTGCCGATTTGGAATCTTTTTTGCTGTCTGCCGGTTTTTTGCCGGCATCTTTGTCTGTTTTTTTCTTCGGATCAGTGTCCGGTTTCTGTACCGGCGCGTTTCTCCAGCGAGCTGCCGCCGCCCTGGCCGCGGACAGGCTCTGGGAGCCTACGGCCGCCCGCATGGCACTGCTGGCCTGGGGATTGGCGGAGGCTGTTCCCACTGCGTACGTGGACGGGGTCGAACGGTAGGTGGTGGAATTGAACTGCGTTCTGCTCGTTACCTTTCCGTTGACTTTGACCACTTTCCATAAACGGGCCGTGGCGCCGGAGCTTCCTCCGGATGTCAGGGAAACGGACCCCACCGGCGCGCCGCTGGCAACCAGCTTTGTGGCCGAAGGAATGGTTCCGGTGATCTGGCTTTCAAAGGACACCCTGCGGTTCTTCGGCCGTGTCTCCACCCCGTATACAGTGAAGGTAATCCTGGAACCGTCTGTTTTTCCGGAAATGTATACCGGATTCTTCTGATTGTTCCGGAATTTCATATCTTTGGATGTGCCTGCGATGGCCGCGTCCGCGGAAGCGTCCACATAATGCACCCGCATGGAATGGCCCGAGCGTTCCACAATCTCCAGCTCCGCGCGGATCACCGCGTTGTATAAAGTCGTGGACACCTGGCAGATCCCGCCGCCTACGGAGTCCACGGTTGTACCGTTTTCGAAGGCGTGGGCGATCTCATATCCGTTTTCTTTGGTAAAGGGCTGACAGGCCGCATAGACGGAAAAAGTTTCGCCCGGTTCCAGGAGGGTTCCGTTGATCTTTTTCGCCCCGTTGGCCAGGTTTGCCTTTCTTCCGGAGGGAGAAGACGAATAATCTGTGGAAAACGTTCCCAGCACGTCTTTGATTTTGCTCAGTTCTTCCCGGGAACCCCTGGGCTGTATGGTGACGGTTTTCAGCTCGATGGAAGGATTTTCCCTCCACCCTTTCGCGAAGCAGGCATCCACCGCCTGTACGGATCCGTCCGTATCCACGGACCAGCCCTTCTTCCCGCCGGCCACTGTCAGACGGCCTTTTTTCTCCACAAGGCGGTAGTTCACGGCCTTGCTGGTCAGGCGGCTGCCTGCCCGGTCAATCACGCGCTCCACCCGGTCGGGATCGGAAGCCAGCACGATGGGATATGTCTTTTTCCCGTCCTTCAGGCTGCGGATCTGGCGAAACCGTGTGAACAGACTGCCGGTTTTGCCATAGGACACCGCCTGTTTTACCACATCTGTATTCTTCCAGGACAGTCCCAGCTCCCCGGCTGTCGTCTTTATCTGCCTGCTGCCGGCCTGCAGCGTCACCGGTTCCTCCTGCAGTCCGTCCACATAAGTCCGGATCCTGCGCTCTGCCTCCTGTTCCGAAGTGCCTGCGGAAACCACGCGGCCAATCGCCACATGCTGACTGAGTCTGCCGCTTTCGCCGCTGTGCCTGTGTACATAGGAAGCCATGCCGCCTATACAGGCAGCGCCGGCCGCCGCTGCGGCAAGAACCACGCCAAGTACTGCTTTAGTGCTTTTTTTCATCTATTCTCCCGTATTTTGCATGAATCTGGTCAATCATCCGGGAAGCTTCGCTTCTGGTCAGATGATCAAGGTCCATATTAGTGTTTATTTTATGATACATTATCAGATGATTCAAGTCCCTTTTTTGCGGCGGCGTAATTGGCGTCTGCTTTTTAACCGCGTAACAGAGCGGCTTCGGCATAAAAATATCCGGATCTTCTGTTCCGTACTGTTCCTTCAGCCGCAGATAGATCCGTGCGCTGGCCATGGCGTCATCCAGCGCCCGGTGCTGCCGCTGCGGATGCAGGGAAAAATACTCCTCCAGCGCGCCAAGCGTTTTTTTCTGTTCTGCCGGAAGCAGGCGGCGGGCCAGTTTCAGCGTATCAATGCCTGTTCGTTCAAATGTCAGTCCCTGGTTGACCGCTGCCTGCTTCAGAAACGCGTAGTCAAAGATCAGATTGTGCCCGATCAGCGTACATTCTCCGGCAAATTCCAGAAATTCGCGGATTACCTCCTCCTGCTCCGGCGCCTCCGCCAGCATCCTGTCCGTAATCCCCGTCAGTTCTGTAATCTTCGTCTCCAGCCTGCGGTGCGCATTGAGGAAACTGGAAAACGTCTCTGTCAGTGTCCCGTTTTTCACGCGCACCGCGCCGATTTCGATGATTCTGTCTCTCGTTACACGCAGGCCGGTCATTTCCAGATCCACCGCGATATATTCTTCCTCTGTCCGTCCCATTCGTCCCTCTTTCCTTTACTGAAAGCTCTCACAGGCCAGAAAAACCGGGGGACCGAATCCCCCGGTTTTCCGGTCTGCCGGCAGTCCTCATCCCAGCAGCGGGCCGCCAAGCAGCACTTCCAGCGCATTGCGTATCAGAATTCCGTCTTTGGTCTTGCCGTTGTCTCCGCGGAACACAACGACCGCCTTCGGATAATTATCCCTTATCTTGCGCAGAGGCGCCAGAATCTGACTCTCTCTTTCACCAGTCAGATCTTCTGCCACCTGAATGTAATTTTTTTCTTCTCCCCGGGTTGCGATGAAATTCACTTCCTGGGATCCGATTTTTCCGTTGCACACCTTGTATCCCCTGCGGATCAGCTCAAAAAACACCTTATTTTCCAAAAGGCCCTTTCTGTCCTGTTCGCGGATTTTGCGGAGATAATTGTGGAGTCCGGCATCCGCGATATAATACTTGCTGAGTGTCTTTAAATACCGTTCTCCCGGTATGTCATACCGCCTGGATTCATAAAACAGATGGGCGTGCAGCAGCGCCTCGATGTAGATTTCCAGGGTTTTTGTGGCGTGCTTTTTCGGTCTGCTCCCGTCTTCGCTCTCTCTGGCAGCGTTCAGGTATTTGCCCACACCGGTGGCAGAGATATTGTGCCCGATATTGGCCGCCAGCACCGTAATAATGTTCCGCAGCAGAATTGGATCTGTGATTACGCGGCGCGCGCTCTGCTTCTCCAGTTCCTGAATATCACGCACTACAATGGTAGAATAAGCCCCCTCCAGCACGACTCTCGCCTTATCAACATCCAGCCCCAGGTCAACAAGCAGAGGAAACCCGCCGTACTTGATATACAGATAGTAGACCTCTTCCAGGTCATACAGCAGGTCATTGGTACCGCTGAACCTGCGTTCCTGCAGCGGCGCATCCGGATTCATGTCCCGGAAGCCGTGGGACTCGATAAATTCACCGAAGGACAGGGGCAGCACAGAGATCTCCTCATACAGGGCTTCTTCCTGCACCGCCTGCAGCTGGCCGGAATAGATGCTTTTATTGGAAGAAGCCAGGAAAATATCATAGGACGGATCTTCGGTCAGCACATTCACCGCCTCTTCCCAGCCGCGCACATGCTGGATTTCATCCAGCAGAAGAATCATATTCTCTTGCTTCTGCCGCGTAATATACTGGATCAGCTCCTTTGCCGACATGGCCGGAAAATCAATAGACTCAAAATTAATCCGTATGACCCGGGTCTTTTCCTGCCCATGCTCTGCCAGATACTGTTCCAGCAGACGCAGCACGCAGGTCTTTCCGCATCCGCGGGGTCCGGTGATAACCTTCAGCTTCCCGTTGCCCAGGCTGGCAATCAATCGTTTTGTGTAACTTTCCCTTTCCCGCAGTATAAATTCTTTCATCGCAATCCCCCACTGCTCCGTTGAAAAAATAAAATCTGTAACCTACTCGCTTTTGTGAATGTTTTTTGTTTATAATCAAAGTTATTAACATTCAAGTCATAAATTCTTATGTTAATTTCAAAACAATCTGGGATAATCAAAAATTTATATCCGATTTTTCTCATTTTTTACCTGGAGATTAATTTAATAATAAATGATTTTCCCATAAACTTCAACTGTCGCCGCTCCCGCAGCAAAGTTTCTCCTGTGAATTGGTCAAAAAAACGAACCGGCCAGCAAACCGCTGTCCGGTCCGATTGTTCAGAATTTTTCTTCTATACTCTTTTCCAGTCAGCGAACCTTAATCTGATCCACTGCCTCACGGATTTCGTCATCATTCATTTCCAGCATATCCGGAATTTCGATGATGCCTCCCTTTTCGGCTGCTTCCATTACTTTGGCATACAGGAGCACGGACAGCGCATGCGGCATCTGAATTCCCACCGGGAACAGTCCGCCGGATTCTGTCTGGATCACTACCTGGTCCATCTTTTTCGGTTCCAGAATGCAGCCGGTGCAGTTCATAAAAAACTGCAGCGGTTTATTTCCGTCTATCACAGTAAAAGTTTTCATAAAAAAGCCCCTTTCGGTATACAAAGAATTTTCCTGTCCGGTAGACAAGTATAGGACTTTTTCTGAAAAATGCAACTGGTTACTGTCCGGTCATTCTGTTTCCTTCCGAACATCTCCCTGCCCCGGTTTCTCCCTGATGATCTGCTTCGGAGCGGATCCCGTCCACCAGAATACCCACCACCTGATCCAGTGCTTCCTGGTAAGTAATCCCGTTCTGCACCAGTACGTCCTGCTGAAAAAAACGTTCCAGAGAGCTTTCCATCATGGTCTTGAATACCGGAATCGAAAACCTGCGCAGTACCCCGGACTCCATGCCTTCTTCCAGAAGGCGGATGGTTTCCTCCCAGTCATTTTCCAGGCGTTCCGTCAGATGACGGTAGATTTCCGGATATTTGTCCCGGAGGATATAGAGCTTCTGAAAGTTCAGACTGCGGTACCGTTCCGGCATGGCGCCTAGGAGCCGCCGAATCCGTTCCGCCGGATCGAGATCCGGATCCTGCAGTACCTGCTGTTCACTGGTTTTAATGGAATCAAACAGATAATCCACGGCCTCGTGATACAGGGTCATCTTGTCTTTCAATACAACATACAGGGTCTTTTTACTCATTTTCAGGGATCTTGCCAGCTGGTCCATGGTAAATTTCACACCGTATTCCTGAAACAGGCCGATGGCCGCCTCAATGATTTTCGCCTTCTGTGCATCCATGTCTTTTTCTCCCGCGCAGAAACTGAGCCGAGCTTTCCGGTTTCCTCATTTATGTTAGCATTCCCTCCGGCTTTTCGCAAGAATGCACCGGCTTCGCCCGCTTCTCAGATTTCCTCCGGTTTCGCCTTGTTCCCCGGCTTGACATCTGCCCTGTGCTGTTCTACTCTGAAAAAAAGCAAGGAAAGGAATCCGAATTATGAACCCACCTGTTATGGCAGACTGGCGAAATTCCAGCCTGTTTCTGGATATTCCGGATGCTGAACTCAAAAAAGCATGGTCTGCACTCCATGCCTTGGAAAAAAACTACGCAAAAGATGCCGTAATCTACTCCGCCGGCGATACGGTATCATCACTGGGGCTGGTGCTGTACGGGAGCGTCCGGATCGAATCCATGGATCTTCTGGGCAACCGGCGCATCCTCAGCCATATCCGTCCCGGTGATGTCTTTGCCGAAACCTATGCGTTCCAGGGGGACCTGCCCCTTTTAACAGACGCGGTAGCCAACGAGGACTGCCGGATTTTATTCCTGGAGACCAGCCGGAAAACCCTGTCCCGCTACCACGGCCAAATCTGGCACGAACGGCTGCTGATGAACCTGCTTGCCATTTCCAATCAGAAAAACTTCCATCTGGCCGCCCGCAGTTTCCACACGTCCCCTCACAACATCCGGGACCGGGTGATCGCGTTTCTGTCTTCCCAGGCGGTATCCAGCCACAGCAGTGAATTTGATATCCCTTTTGACCGGCAGCAGATGGCGGATTATCTGAATCTGGACCGCAGTGCCCTCTCCAAGGAGCTGGGACGCATGCGCAGAGATGGCCTGATTGATTTCCGCAAAAATCACTTCCGGATTCTGCGCATTCCTCACGCTGACTAGGCTTCCGGCTGCCGGTTTTCACCTCAGGACAGGATTCCGGCAGCCGGATTTCGCTTGGACCGGGCTTTCGGAAACTGGATTTCGCTTGGACCAGATGTTCCGGACGCCGGACTTCACTCGAATCAGGATTCCGGCAGCCAGATTTCCCCGGAATTTCCCGGAACCGTCAGACAGAGCCTTCCCTGTTCCGATCCTGCCGCCGTACCCCACAGCGCGCCGCGATACCGGCCAAAGCCCAGATCCGGAACATTGATTTCTGCCGGCGCATCATCGTTATTCACGGTTACCAGCACCGCTTCCCCGTCCAGATACCGGGCAAAAGCATACTGGCGATTCGTCAGATAAAGCTCCTGATACTCTCCGTAGGACAGCGCCCGGTTCTGCCGGCGGATCCGTCCCAGGGCCGCAATCAGCGCCGTGCACGGATTCTCCCGGACCGCATCCGCGTAATCGGACAGATTCAGCGCCGGACGCAGGGCGTCATCCGAATCCGGTCCCTTGCATCCTTCCAGGCCGAATTCTGTTCCGTAATAAACTGCCGGCACACCGGGCAGTGTGTATACCAGAATCTGTACCGGCGTGTAATGCGCCTGATTGTGAAGCATCGACATGATTCGATTGAAATCATGGTTATCCGAGAAATTATACAGTCCCAGTCCGGCAGTCCTGCTTCCTCCCATATCATACAGACGTTTCACGTTATGGGCGATTTCAAAATAATTGTGATCATTATGCGCAGAATACAGCGCTTTGTGCAGGACAAAATTGGTCACCGCGTGGAGATGTTCCGGATTGGCCCACCGGATATACTCTCCGCCAATGACCTCTCCCATCAGCCAGAAGTCCGGCCGGATCTGGTCTGCCTGCATTCTGAGTTCATGCATAAAGCCGAAATCCAGTACATTCGCCGCGTCCAGCCGCAGTCCGTCGATCGCAAACGTATCCACCCAGAACTGCACCGTCTCCTTGTGATAGCGAACCACCTCCGGATTGCACTGGTTCAGTTTGGGCAGCAAATTGTATCCGCCCCAGTTTTCATAGCTGAATCCGTCCCCGTACTCATTATTTCCGGAAAAATCCACATTTCGGTACCAGTCCCGGTACCTGGACGCTTCACGGTTTTTCTTCAGATCCTGAAACGCAAAAAACTCTCTGCCCGTATGATTGAATACGGCATCCAGAATCACCCGGATTCCCCGGCTGTGGCACTCTCTGACAAAAAGCGCCAGATCCTCATTGGTTCCCAGCCGTCTGTCCACTTTCCGGTAATCCGTGGTCTCATACCCATGTCCCACAGATTCAAGCAGCGGCCCGATGTACAGCGCGCTGCACCCGATTTCCACCATATGATCCAGCCAGGGAATGAGCGTCAGCAGCCGATGCTCCACCGGTCCTCCCTGATTCTGCTTCGGAGCCCCCGTAAGCCCCAGCGGGTAAATATGATAAAAAACAGCCTCTTCATACCATGCCATAATTCTGACTTCCTTCCTGTATGTTCTGATCGGCGTCTGCCGATTTCCTTCGTCTCTCTGATCCGGTCCGACTGACCGGTTAAAATTATAACATATTCTGGCGGCAGAATGTCTGTTTCCTTTCTTTTCACAGGTTCCGAAAAAAACACGCCGGCTTCTTCAGAAGAAACCGGCGTGTCCCCGTATCTTTACTCAAACTTATAAGTAAACAGCATATCCAGCACCTCATCCAGCAGCCAGCACCTGTCGTTTTTCACAATCTCATAGGGAAGCAGAAGTGTAAGGAACCTGTCATAGGCCGGTCCTTCCTGCTCATTCTCCCTGCGGAACATTTCCAGCGACGCAATGGACGCCGCCATCTCCTGTCCTTCCACCACATACAGATACGGCACGCCGGCAAACGCGTCCATCATATTTGCAACATCCGCGCCCTCATCCATGGAATAAATGGTATGGGTCACACCATTTAACGCAGTGAAATGGTACAGCGGCGCGCCGGCCCACTCCCGCTTGATTTCAATCAATTTGGTGATGTATCTCTGATCCGGGTAGGTCAGTACCACCGGATATTCCTGCACGCCGGTGTCTTCGATCGCCTCGATAATCTCCGGGTCCGCTTCCATATCTATGGCCATATGATTCCGGATCTTTCCTTCTATGTAATCGTCCACAGACGCCGTGCCGATCAGTCCGATCTGCGTCTCATTCCCGGAAGATACCTCGTAAATAAAAAAAGACGGCCGGTGGTACTGATACAGCTCTCCGCTCCGAATTTTCTCATTTACATTGTCCATGTCCAGATCGGTGACTACCGCCACATTGTCCTTATCCGGACGAAATGCCCTTACTGCCTTGATATCTGCCATGCTAAACTACCTCTTTCTGATACTCAGGTTTCCCGTTTATCTCTCTGCAAGGATATTATATACAATTTCATGGCAGATCGTTCTGTTCTGTTACGTCCTGTTTCATGCAGTATTTGCATAACTGTGCCGGCTGACTGCCGCGTTTCCGGTTCGTCAGCTGATCACAGGCACCCAGTCGGTCCACACACTGCCGGGACGCATCCCCTTGTTCCGATACCGCCGGCACTGCGGCTCCACCTGAATCATGGTCTGGGTCCCGGGAATTCCGGAAATCCCGGTGATATAATAGATGCTTCTGTCTTCTTTCCAGGCATCCAGCAGGTGCCTGGTGCTGAATCCGTTCTGCTTCAGGTATTCGGTAATTTCTGAGGTGTCCGTGTACTCCATCTTTTCCTCCCGTATCTGCAGTCTGCCGGCTTTCTCCGCCGTCCGGGCAGATCTGACGTATTTCAGCCGGAAACATATTCCGCCCCGGTTTTTTTCCTGCAACAGCGTATCACAGATTTTTTTCTGATTGCAGTCTTGACTTTTCACCGGTCCATGCATTATCTTATCCACTGCACGCGGTTCGGATCCTGTGGAACTCCATGTACAATGTGTCCATTTTCCGGATATCTTTCAGGACAGTCTGGCCCTTTTTCCTTTGCATTTTTTCATGCACAATAAAGGTGGCAGCTTCTGTCTGCCACAGCAACCCGTAAACAATCAAATTCCCGTGAGGTGATGTACATCCATGACAAAAGCAAAGACTGCCGGAACCGCCGCACTGCTGGTATCCGCTTTTTTCTGGGCAACTGCATATATTTTTGTCAAACAGCTGATTGCTGATATCCCACCCTGTTTTCTGCTGGCTGTCCGTTATGCCATCGCTGCCGCCATCATGCTGGCGGCCTATCTGCCGAAACGCAGGCTCCTGACCTGGAAAATGGTGCTTTCCGGTACGATTATGGGGATTTTTCTTTTCGGGGAATTCTTTACCTTTACCGTAGGGCTTCAGTATACCACTACCTCCCGTTCTTCCCTGCTGATCGCCTCCTATATCATCCTGCTTCCCCTGGCCTACTGGCTCATCCGGCGCAGGCGCCCCGCCCGGATTGATGTCCTGACCGCTGTGGTCTGCATGGTGGGCGTATGCTTTATCGTAGGAGGCAATCTGGGCGGATTCCAGATCGGTGATATCTACTGCCTGGCCTGCGCGATGTGCTATGCCATCTACATTGTAGTATCCGCCAAATACTCCCGGGAGTATGATACCGGTCTGCTGAATGCCATCCAGATCACCGTCACCGCGGTCCTCTCCATCTTCTGCTCACTGATTGTAGGGGATTATCACGGCGGCATCACCCTGCCTGCGTTTGGCGGACTGGTCTATCTGGCTGTCGTCTGCACCATTCTCCCCTTCTTCCTGTGCCTTTTCGGCATGAAACGTGTTTCTACCACAGCCAGCGGGATCCTTCTTTCTTTTGAGAGTGTCTTTGCCGCCGTCATGGGCGTCCTTCTTCTGCATGAACTGTTCTACTGGCAGCTGGGGGTGGGCGCCGGCATTGTCGTCTTTTCCTTCTTTCTGCCGGCAGTTATCCGCAAGGCAAAACCAAGGCTGTAATCCCCGGATCCGGCCTGACGCAAACACAGTTCACGCATCAGCCGGGCGCAGCCAGAGGGCTGACTCCTGTCAGAATTCCCTCCGGCTGCGCCCGGTTTTTACTGCATATTACTGATCTGCCGGCGGTCTCATTCCTCCTTTTTCTGAAAACTTCCGGTACAGACTGCCTGCCCGCCGATCATCACATGAATCCCATCCACCCGGCTTTCTGCCCTGCCCCAGAGATGTCCCAGCCGATGCATATGCTCCCCCTGGAGAATGCGCACCTGCGTGTCTGCCGCAAGGAATCCCCTGCTGTACAGCAGGGCGGTCAGTCCGGCATTGGCCGTGCCTGTGGCGCATTCTTCCGCAATTCCGTACAGAGGTGCGAAATTGCTGCAGCGGATCTTCCTCTCCTGCAGTTCTTCGATACAGCTCATATGCACCCCTACTGCCTGCAGCCGCCGGGAGATTTCACACACCGCCTCCGCGTCCTGCTCTGCCCGCAGCAGCGTCTCCTGATCCCGGACAATCATATGAATGTCCGGAATCCCTGCTGTAATCTTCTGCACCGGCAGCCGGTCTGCGTCTGCCAGATCTTCCGGCGTCAGTCCGTATGCCCGGCACAGTTCCGCCGTCTGTTCCCCTGTCAGCACTTCCTCCGGCTGCGGCATACCGAAATCGATCCAGATACGGTCCGGTTCTGCCAGAACCCGGTAACTTGCCTCCTGTGTTTCCAAAATCCACCGGCCCGGCGCCAGTATGCCCCGTTCCAGAAGCAGCGCAAAGGAAGCAACGGTTGCGTGGCCGCACATTTCGATCTCCCGCAGCGGGGTAAAATAGCGGATCCGAACGGTATTCGAACCAACGGACTGTACAAAGGCGGTTTCCGAATAATTCAGCTCTGCCGCCAGCCGCTGCATCGCCTCTTCCCTGAGGCCGCTGCCGCAAACCACAGGAGGCGCCGGATCTCCCGGCGCCTCCTGCAGTACAACGCCAGCCGCATTCCCCTCATCCGGAGCAGATGCAAATGCCTGCATTGTATAAACGTATGTCATTTTCTCTCCATCCATTCTCAGTCATCCGCTCTGCGGATCACTGCGTCTTTCCACATTTTTCTTCTGTATCCGGCCAGACCGTTATTCTTTCACATCTGCAGCCGGAACTTTTTCCTTGCCCACGACTTTACGGATAACAACCAGAACACCCAGCATAATTGCAACTGCAATGATCAGAGAAATCACCGGATTCTTCAGCAGTGCCGCGATCACATAGCAGATTGCGGATACCGCTGCTACTGTCAGCGCGTACGGCAGCTGTGTATTGACATGATTGATATGATTGGACTGCGCTCCCGCGCTGGCCATAATCGTGGTATCAGAGATCGGTGAGCAGTGGTCGCCGCATACCGCGCCTGCCATGCAGGCAGAGATGCCGATGACCAGCATTCTGTGATCGGTTGCCTGGAATACGGCTACTACGATCGGAATCAGGATACCGAACGTACCCCAGGAAGTACCGGTAGCGAATGCCAGACCTACGGCTACGGCAAAGATGATTGCCGGAAGCATCATCTGCATGCCTGCTGCCGAATGAGCCATCATACCTGCCACAAATTCCTTTGCGCCCAGAATATCTGTAATGGCTTTCAGGGACCATGCGAAGGTCAGGATCAGGATCGCCGGAACCATTGCCTTAAAACCTGCCGGCATACATTCCATGCATTCCTTGAAGGTCAGGGAACGGCGGCACAGGTAATAAATCAGGGTGATAATCAATGCCACGAAGCTTCCCATGGAAAGTCCCACGGACGCGTCACAGTTGGAGAACGCTTCGATTACAGATACACCGTCAAAGATACCGCCGGTATAAAGCATTCCGATGATACAGCAGATGATCAGCATGATAATCGGGAAAAGCATATCCATCACGTGGCCGCGTTCCGGATCTTTTGCCTGAACTTCTTCAAACTTCTCCTCGCCTGTGGTAAACAGATCGCCTTTGATGGCATTATCTTCATGCAGACGCATCGGACCATAGTCAAACCGCCACAGGGTAATGGCAATCATCATAACGATTGTCAGCAGTGCGTAATAGTTGTAGGGAATCGCGGATACAAACAGGCTGAATCCGTCTTCTCCCTCTACAAAGCCGGTAACTGCCGCTGCCCAGGAAGAAATCGGAGAAATGATGCAGACCGGTGCTGCTGTGGCGTCAATCAGGTATGCCAGTTTCGCTCTGGATACCTGATGTTTATCCGTAACCGGACGCATAACCGATCCTACCGTCAGGCAGTTGAAATAGTCATCAATAAAGATCAGGCAGCCCAGAAGCACGGTGGTCAGCTGCGCGCCGATCCTGGTCTTTATCTTCTTTGATGCCCAGCGCCCGAACGCCGCCGAGCCGCCGGTCTTGTTCATCAGGGCCACCACCATGCCCAGAATCACCAGGAAAATCAGAATACCAACATTGTAGGAATCCGACAGCACTTTTACAAAACCGCCGGAAAAAATAGTGGTCATCGTTCCTTCAAAGCGGAAATTGGATGCCAGCAGACCGCCGACAATGACACCGATACACAGGGAACTGTATACTTCCTTTGTGATCAGCGCCAGCGCAATTGCCACAATGGGCGGCACCAGTGACCAGAATGTGGCATACAGATGCGGCTTGGGCGCTGCCTCTTCCGTGGCTGCCATCGCAATGGCCGGACACAGCACAACAACCGCCAGAGCCGCCAGAAGCATGTAAAGCTTCCAGTTACGCCATATCGCGGGTTTTCCTGAGTTGGATTTTTTCCTTTTCATACATGACTCCCCTCTTTTGTGAGGATTGGGCAGAGACACTCCCCTTCTGTCCGCTCCCCTGCCTGCGTCTTACATTTCAATTCCCTTTCTGGCAGCGACCCCCTGGTCATACGGATGCCGGATCTTGGCGAAATGCGTCACATAATCGGCCAGCGCAAGCAGCTGATCCGACGGATTCCGACCGGTCATAACGACCTCCATGTCCTGTGGCCTGCTTCTGAGGAAGCGGCAGACCTCTTCTTCCTCTACCATTCCAAGATTGCACGCGTCAATGATCTCGTCCAGTACCAGCAGACGCGCCTGCTGTTTCCCGGCTTCCTCTGTAACGTCTCTGAAATGGTCTCGGTAATGCTGTCTGGCCTGTCCTTTTTCCTCATCGGTCATCTGAAATGTAAAACCATAGTGATTGGAATTTTCAAAAACAGTCACTTCCGGTATGTTTCGGAGAACCTGAAGTTCGCTGGAGGTATTGCCTTTCAGGAACTGGCTGAACAGGACTTTCTGACCGCTGCCGGCGCACCGGACCGCCAGTCCGACTGCCGCTGTGGTCTTGCCTTTGCCGTCTCCTTCATAGATATGAACATATCCTTTCATACTCTGCCTCCCGCTGTCTGCACGGCCTTCCTGCCTGCTGCTTCCGGCAGGCAGGAGCCGCGCTGTCTTCTATGCCTCCGGCCACCCTCTGTGACCGTTTTTTAATGAAACCCTCGTCTGACCATCTCCGTCACAGCAAAGGTCGCCACATCATCCGCGAATTTGCCTGCGCCGAATCCGGCGTCATAGCCCAGTTCCTTGGCCAGCTCATGCGTAATGCGCGCGCCGCCGCAGATCAGGACAAATTTGTCGCGAAGTTCTTCTGCTTCCAGCAGTTCCACCAGGTTTGTCAGATTCTTCACATGAATATCCTTCTGTGTAACCGTCTGGGATACTAACAGTACATCTGCGTGAAGCTCCTTCGCTTTTTCGATAAATTCCTCATTCGGCACCTGACTGCCCAGATTGTAGGCGTCGATCATTTCGTAGCGTTCCAGGCCGTAATGCCCCGCGAATCCCTTGCGGTTCATAATGGCATCAATTCCTACGGTATGCGCGTCTGTCCCCGTGGAGGCCCCCACTACTACGATCTTTCTGCCGAAATGCTCCCGGATAAAGTCATCCACCTCTTCCATGCCCATGGTCTCTTCTTCCACCGTCTGCACATGGATATTGGTATAGTCTACGGTGTGCACACAGCTCCCGTATACGATATAGAAGGTAAATTCCTGATCCAGGGTACCCTTGTAAGTAACGTTGATATCTTCCAGCCCCATCTGACGTGCCAGCTGTCTGGCGGCTTCTTCTCCTCTTTCGTCATTTTTTACCGGAAGTGTAAAACTGAGCTGCACTTTGCCATCGTTCATGGTGTCGCCGTAAGGTTTGATTTTCGTAAGATCCAGGGTTTTGTCAAAATCCGCCCGGTTCATATTATACAATCCGCTGCTCATACTCAAACCTCCTTTTTCATAAGTGCGATAAACGGGTTAAAGTATGCGTGATCCTTTACCACGACGCCATCCAGCCCCTTGCCGCCGTCCATGGGACGCCTGATATCCGCAAAGGTACCTTTTTCCAGTGTGGCGAACATTCCCTGCTGTTCGATCTGCGCCAGCAGGTCCGCTGCTT
Organism: Clostridium sp. SY8519; assembly: GCF_000270305.1. Classification (NCBI taxonomy): domain Bacteria; kingdom Bacillati; phylum Bacillota; class Clostridia; order Eubacteriales; family Clostridiaceae; genus Clostridium; species Clostridium sp. SY8519. The sequence goes on from NC_015737.1 coordinate 704,624, forward strand.
TGCGGAGCACTTCCTGTGCTCTGGACTGTATGATGCCGCCTTCCCGGAATGTGATCTCACTGCCGAAATCCTTCATGGTTCGGAAAATATACTGCGCGTTTTCGATGGCCAGCGCCCGGTCAGACATAAACGGCGTATGAATCGCCTCTGTCATCATACCAAGTAAATGAATCTTCTGTCCAGTCATAATCGTCACCATGTTGAATAATGCGTCCTGAATATGGCCGCGGAAGATATTTCCGGTCATAAATTTGGTCGGAGGCATGTATTTCAGCGGTGCGTCCGGGAAAATCTCCCGTGCCATCTGCGCCTGTGCCAGTTCCAGCAGGAATGCGTCTTCCACTTCCGGAGACATTTCAAACGCATGTCCCAGGCCCTGCTGCTGCGGCGGAAGTCCCGCCTCCAGCGCAAACTGCTCATTCAGGAACTGGGAAGCCAGCACGGTATGGGCTTCTTCAATAGCGTCTGCCGTGGTCAGATAATTATCTTCGCCGGTATTGATGATCACGCCGGCGTATCCGTTGATTACACGGGAAAAATACTGGTCAATCAGCGTCCGCTGCATATTGATGTCACGGAACAAAATGCCGTACAGCGCGTCATTCAGCATGACGTCTAAGCGTTCCATCGCGCCCATGGCGGCGATTTCCGGCATGCAGAGTCCGGAGCAGTAATTGCACAGCCGGATATAACGGTGCTGCTCTTCCCCTACTTTGTCCAGCGCTTCCCGCATCAGGCGGAAATTTTCCTGTGTGGCGTAAGTTCCTCCGAATCCCTCGGTGGTAGCGCCGTAGGGCACATAATCCAGAAGGCTCTGTCCCGTGGTGCGGATGACCGCGATAATGTCCGCGCCCTGTTTGGCCGCTGCCACAGCCTGGGTGATATCTTCGTAAATATTGCCTGTAGCAACGATCAGATACAGGTACGGACCTTCTTTGTCACCAAAAGAATCCAGATAATCATTTCTTTTCTTTACATTGGCTGCGATGCGTTCTGTCATGGCTTCTGCCACCGGCTGCACGGCTGCGCGGATTTCTTCTTCCGGATGCAGCGGCAGTTTGGTCAGATCCACTTCCCCGGCATCTACTTTTTCCGCAATCTGCTGCGGAGACAGTGACAGTTCTGCCATGGCATTGCCGAGATAAAAAGCGGCGCCGGTGGACAGCGCGTTACGCTCTGCCAGATGATCCACCACCACGTTCGGCAGCGGGACATCCACTTCATTCACTCCGTCAATCCCCAGGAGCCGGCATACGGCACGCTCTACTGTCACCGTTGTATGGTCATCGATGAATGCCTGTACATCCACGGCCACATTGTGGGCACTGGCGCGGGCCTGATCGATGAGCTCCTGATTTAACCCTAATTTACTCATATCTGTCATACTCCTTTCGCGTATCGCTCCTGAGTATCCGTTTTTCTGTCAGACTTTTTCACTAGTCCTGCGGAAACGCGCCAGGTCAGCCGGTTCAATGGTCATGGCCAGTCCCTGCTCCAGTGCGGCAACCCCTACCACATGGGCCTTCTGCTCCCCGCGGCATACCGGGCAGTTGCACTTGTTCTCATAATGTGTCGGTTCTGTGTAGGTCGTGATCACACCCTCGTAGTTTCGAAGGATCACTTTACCAGGTGTCTGGGAAATCACGTAATCCGGCATTACAGGAATCTTGCCGCCGCCGCCGGGAGCGTCTACTACGAAGGTCGGTACCGCAAATCCGGATGTGTGTCCCCGCAGAGCCTCCGCGATCTCGATTCCTTTGGATACCGGTGTGCGGAAATGCTCCAGCCCCTGGGACAGATCGCACTGATAAATGTAGTACGGACGCACACGGATGCGTACCAGCTCGTGCATCAGTTTCATCATTACGTGCACACAGTCATTGATGCCTGCCAGAAGCACGCTCTGATTGCCCAGCGGAATACCGGCGTCCGCCAGTCTCGCGCAGGCTGCCGCGCTCTCTTCTGTGATTTCACGCGGATGATTGAAATGGGTATTCAGCCAGATGGGATGATATTTCTTTAACATATTCACCAGTTCCGGTGTGATCCGCTGCGGGCATACCACCGGTGTCCGGGAGCCGATCCGCACAATTTCCACATGCGGAATCTTCCGCAGTTCGGAAATGATATATTCCAGCTTATTGTCATTGATCATCAGGGCGTCGCCGCCGGATAAAAGCACGTCTCTGACTTCCGGATGACGGCGGATATAATCCAGACATTTTTCGATCTGATTGTCCGGCACGCTGCAGTCATGCTGACCGGCAAATCTTCTTCTGGTGCAGTGTCTGCAGTACATGGAGCACTGGTCCGTAATCAGAAACAGGACGCGGTCCGGATAGCGGTGGGTAAGTCCCGGTACCGGAGAATCCGTGTCTTCATGCAGCGGATCGGTCAGATCCGCGTCGGATACATGCAGTTCCTTTTTCGTCGGAATCGCCTGTTTTCGGATCGGATCATCCGGATCATCCAGATCAATCAGTGACAGATAATACGGTGTAATCGCCATACGCAGAGTTTTCAGACACTCATGGATCCCCTCTTCTTCCTCCTGTGTCAGATTCATGTATTTTTTCAGATCATCTACCGTGGTAATCCGGTTGCGCAGCTGCCATTTCCAGTCATTCCACTCCACATCCGGAACATCTGCAAATAATCCGTTTTCTCTGCTTTTTCTCATAAAAATCCCCTTTCCTTCTCCTGTTTTTTATTCGTTCTGCTTTCCCCCGCAGCATCACAGGAACAGCTGCCGTTTCCCTGTTACGCGGTTCCCGTGATGCTGTGAAGGATCCCCCTCTGCCGGCTGCCGCCGGCCGGAATTATACGTATTTCCGGTCAAAAATCTCCCGGATTGCCGCATTTTCCCTCAGTTCCTGCAGTGTAATCTCCGCATGGCCTTTGGTATATCCGTTTCCGATGATCATGGTAATGTCTTTTCCTACGCCCTCTGCCCCCAGCGCCGCTTTGGTAAAGCTGGTTGCCATGGAGAAGAAATATACCACACCCCCGTCATGCACCGGAAGAATCGCTGACATTTCACAGTTGTTTACATTGACACAGCAGATGGCCACGTCATATTCTCTGCCGCCGTTGGCTGCCAGCGCCTTTTCCAGCACGTCCACCGGAAGCGCCGCGCTGGCCTGAAACGCCTCATGGCAGACGCCGATGGATTTCAGTTCATCAATTCCGTCCTGACTGTAATCCATGGCAACTACCCTGCCGGTAGGGCCGACACGCTTCATGGCTTCGTAGCAGCACAGCATGCCGGATTTGCCTGCTCCGCCCAGGATCAGGACACTCTGCCCGGACTGCACCAGTTTGGCGGTCTGTGCCGGCGCGCCTGCCACATCCAGCGCTGCCAGTGCCAGCGGCTCGCTGATATCCTCCGGCAGCTTGGCGTACAACGCGCTTTCAAACAATACGGCCTGTCCCACGATATCCACCCGGTCGATCTCCGGATGAATGGCTTTGATTTCGTCAATTCTTAACGGCGTCATGGACAGAGATACCAGAGACGCGATCTTATCCCCCTCTTTCAGATCGATATCCAGATCTTCCCCAATGTAAGATACCGTTCCGATAAACATGCCGCCGGATCCGGTGACCGGATTCTGCATTTTGCCTTTTTCTGCCACAATATCCAGGATCATGGTTTTGATCCGTTCCAGATCATGGTCACAGGCCTCTTCGATCTGTGTAAAGGACGCCGAATCGATATTCAGTGAAATCACGTCACAGATAATCTCGTTGCTGTAACGTTTTGTCATATCGTTATCGATTTTTGCCGCAGCCTGTGTCAGCACACCCTGCGGTTCAATCACTCTGTGAATTCCGTATTTATTCCCCTTTAATTCTGCCATTTTCAAGCTTCTCCTTTCCTGTTATCGCGGCAAAAGCCCTAAGATCTCCCTGGCTTCCGCCGGAGACGCCACTGCGCGGCCCAGTTCTTTTGCGATTCGTACCACTTTCTCAACCATGGCGCCGTTGGATTCGGCAAGAACCCCCTTTTCCAGATATACATTATCCTCAAATCCCACGCGCACATGGCCGCCCATCAGAATTCCCATGGTGATCATCGGATACTCTGCCTTGCCGACACCGGATACCGTCCAGGTGGAACCGGCCGGAATGCTTTCTGCCATAAACAGCAGATCCCTGGGTTCTCCTGAAATTCCCCCGTTGACCCCCATAACAAAATCAAAATGCATCGGCGCCTGGATAAAGCCTTTGCGGTGCAGGCGGATGGCCATATCCACCATGCCCTTGTCAAACACCTCCAGCTCCGGCTTAATCCCGTATTCCTTCATATTTTCCGCAAACGCGCGGATCATATTCTCGGTATTTACAAAGATCTCATCTCCGCCGAAATTGCAGGTACCGCAGTCCAGCGTCGCCATTTCCGGTCGCAGCGCCGTCGGAGCCAGCCGCTCTTCGTTGCTCATCCCCACTGCGCCGCCGGTGGATGGCTGAATAATCACATCCGGACACAGGCCGCGGATCGCTTCCATGCATTCCGCAAACCGCTCTCTGCTCTGAGTCGGCGTGCCGTCGTCTTCCCGCACATGCAGATGGATGATGGAAGCGCCTGCGTCATACGCGCTTTTTGCTTCCCGCGCAATCTCCTCCACGGTATAAGGAACCGCCGGATTATGTTCTTTGGTAACTTCCGCGCCGCAGATACAAGCGGTTATGATCAGCTTCTCCATAGGTTTTCCCCTCTTTTCCTTCTTTCGTTCTTTTGCCCTTTTTCCTTTCCCTCTCCTTTTTCTGTTCCGCTCTTTACTTTTTGCCCCTCTGTCTGTCCTTCAGCACCACACAGGTACCGCTGGCCCTGCATACCACAATCGGTTCCTCCAGCACATCACAGGCGGAATCGTTGATATCCGGACGGGGCGCAATCACTTTGCGGGCTTCAAATACCATCTTTCTGGAAGAGTTTCCTGTCTCAACGATCTCTCCCACTGCCTCGATATAATCTCCGGCATATACCGGCGCAAGAAACTCCACATTGTCATATGCTTTAAACAGTCCTTCGTCACCATCATTCATGATCAGAAGTTCTGTTGCCACATCGCCGAACAGGCCCAGCATCCGGGCGCCGTCCACCAGATTGCCTCCGTAGTGCGCGTCATGGGCACTCATTCTCAGTCGAATCATGGATTTCATCTTCTTTTTTCCTCCTTCATTTCCTTCATAATTTTCCTGTTATCAGAATCTTTGCGTTTTGTTTGAAATTATTTTATCAATTTCACGTTTTTTTCACATCTGCCAAAGTGGCTCAATATTGTATTTGAAAATGGACACTTTGGATAATCTTGCACGATTTTACTCTTTTAACGTGATACTGAGAAAAACCAGAGACGCGTGCACTGCCCTCATCCCGGATTTCTGCACAGTTTTCCAGACCTCTCCCTCGCTGGTTCCATGCCACGCCGGACGTGCCAAAAAAAGTGCCCTGCCGCCTGATTTTTCCATCAGACGGCAGGGCACTTTTCCGGGAATCCTCAGATTCCGTAATAATCATAAATCAGCATGGAAAGACTCAGAAACAGCCGGGAATAATAATCCTCATAATCCATTCCGGTCAGATCCCAGATGACCTGCAGACGGTTCTGCAGGGTGTGCCGGTGCACAAATAGGCGCTTGGCTGTTTTGGTGATATTGCCCTGTTCCTCGATCAGCACACGGAGTGTATGCAGGTAGTCGCCTTCTCCTTCCCTGTCCTTGCGCAGCAGGATCTGCAGCACTTCATTGCTCCGCGCGAAAATCTGATTGTCCCGGTACAGATCCGAAAACCGGCGCAGGAAGTCCACATGCTGATAGCGGCACACCCCACGCAGGGCACGGATCCCATGGAACATCTCGAAAATTTTCGTGCAGTGGCGAAAACTCACTTCCAGATCCCCCAGTTCCCGGACTTCATCCATTGCGGCAAACAGCTGGAGTTCCCGATTATCGGAAAGTTCTGTCAAAAGCACCTGCAGACTGCTGCCCATCACTTTCAGCTGTTCGGCGTTTTCCAGTGCCACGCAATACACGGCCTGTCCTCCGGATGCCGAATCTCCGATGAAGGTGCTGCTGTTCTGCATCAGAACGGTACGGATCCTGCTATAGGCCTCCTTTAGCTCAATCGTATCCTCCACGTATACATTTGCCGCGGAAACCGCCGTAAGCCAGATGATCTCATTGGAAAGATCCCGGTTCTTCCTGGCGTACAGGCAGCGTTCCCGGATAAAGGGCAGAAAATACCTGCTGTCCAAAAAACTATGATTGTCCAGCACAGTATCTTTGCTGATTTCGGTAATCAGGGTGCGCAGCACCTCGGAAAAACTGTATTTTGCCGGCAGTTCCAGAATCGGAAAATGATACTTGCGGCCGGCCTCCAGAAGATAGACCGGCACGGATTCCTGATAATAGCCGGTCTGAATCATCATCCCCACCACACCCCGGGACTTCATGCGTGGAATCAGGTTCTGATGCTGGCGGAAATCCCCCAGGTCATACCCGGTGGTCAGCAGCAGTTCCCCCGGCTGTACCATATCCGTGGAATCCAGGATTTCCTGCACATTGACCCAGCCGATCAGATTGCCCGCGCTCTCCCGCCCGGTCATAAGAACCGTACCTGGGAAAAAGTTTCGTTCAATGATGTCTTTGATGCTAAGCGCCATGCCCTTCTTCTCCTTCCGGTCCGGCGGCCGTGTTTCAGTCTGGCTGCCCTGTCCGGACCTGTTTCTTATATTCTGCCTCTTCCGTCCCTCCCGGGGAAGCAGTCTGCCGGTTCCGCCTTCTGCGGCTCTTCCAGACGGTCCATCACCGCATCCTGCAGGCCAAGCAGCCGGCAGATGCGAAAGGCGTCTTTCGGGCAGTCCGCTTCCCGCTCCACACGGAAAATGCCGTAATTCATGTGTTCCGCGATCACAGATACGGCGCGTTCCTCGCCGGCGGCCGCAATTTCTCTGCTCACCTGCCCCATATCCATATCACGCAGCCCCGCCACCTGATAATGCACCCGGGCATATTCCGCCACATGATCAAAATGGGTCACCAGAAGGGCGATCACCTTACATTCATTCAGATACCTCGTAACGGCACGCACCAGCGCGGCTCCTTCTTCCGGATTGGTCCCCCGCGCGAACTCGTCCATAATCAGGAAGCAAAACTGATCCGGGATACGGTCAATCATCTGTTTGACTTGCACAATCTGCGCGCCAAAGCTGGACAGCCCCCGTTTCACCGACTGGGTTTCCTCTGAAATAATCATGATATTGTCAAACAGCGGAATCCGCGCTTCCTTCGCATAAACATAAAAACCGCAGAGTGCCAGCCAGGTATTCAGGGCAATGGTCTGCAGCGCCACACTCTTTCCTCCCATGTTGGCGCCGGTGATCACCCCTGTTCCATACTCCAGCGCAATAGACAGCGGCGTAAATTCCAGCCCCTTCTCCCGCAGGACAGAGGCTACCCACGGATTTTCCGCGGTCCGGATCATCAGATGGCGCTCTGTAATCTCAGGGCATACACAATGTCTGCCGAATCCGGCTGCCCGCTGCTTTTCAAACAGCAGATCCAGCCGTCCCGTCATATCCGCGTTGGCCTGTATGGCATCAAAATACGGAAGCAGCGCATCGGTAAGCCGCTGCCGAACCGCGGCTTCTTCCGCCTCTTCCCGGATCACTTCCCGGGTACGGGCCTCCCGCAGTTCTTCCCAGCGCGCCCCATCCTGCCGCGCGGTCTCCATCTGACGCTCCAGCTGCCGCTTGCGCGTGCGAATCTCCGCAAGTTCCGGGGAATAACTGTCATAGACCGCAAAGGAGGGGATGCGTCTTCCGTCCGGATCCAGCAGATCCAGCGCTTCCCGGGTGTCTTTGTAACAGATTCCGCGGATTCCCGTCCTGCGCGTCAGCTGCCCCGCCAGTCTGCCTGCCTTGTCGGAATACAGCAGAAAATTCTTCAGTTCAAACAGTTCCAGATCTGACAGCACCATTTCCCGCCCTTTGCGCAGTGCCGGACGGATGTCTTTCATCTGCATAAAAGCCCGCTGAATCTCTGTCTTCAGGCTCCGGATCTCCTGTCCGTGTGTAATCAGACAGGTCAGATTGTACAGCTCTTCTTCCAGCTGGGCCTTCTGCTCCCGCGGATAGGGTTCCATCCGCCGTACCCGCTCCTGTCCGTAAGGGGAGGAGGGACTTAACCGGTTCAGAATATACTGAACTCCCATGGCTGTCTTCTGTTCCATACTGAGTTCCATTGCTTTATGCCTCCTTTCTCACATCATAAACAGGGATTTCCGGAATCGCCTGCTGTACCTGCGCCAGAAATCTGCCGCTGTCATAATGATGCCCATACGCGGAGTAAGGATTGACCGTAACTGCTGCCAGGTGAATCCGGGTTTGTACCGAAAAGTCCAATCCTTTTCGTTTCAGCGCCTCATAGGTCTCCCGGGACAGCAGGATCCGGCTGCCGTCCTTTACCACCATCTGCCGCCCCGAAAGATCCGGATTGGAACGGAGCAGCGGCCGGATCATCGCATCCGTCAGACCGCCCTGCACATAAATTCTCTGGGGCGCGTCCGTATCCCCTCTGCGGCCCCACAGTTCCTCCGGCGTCCGGCTGCCCTTTTCCTCCACGGTGCCGTCTTCCCGTATGGGAAAATATTTGCCCGTACGGCCCCGGATCTCCTCCGAAATCCGCAGTTCTGTCTGGGGCAGGGACAGGAGTTCACAGGTATACGCGGTATCCGCCACGGTCTTTTTCATGTCCTGGCTGTATGACGCGCCGGTACACAGAATCGCCGCGTCGCTGACCTGACGGGTGGAAATACTCTTGCGTTCCAGCGCTCCGTCCACCAGGATCTTTCCGCCGCCCTGTACACCGCGCAGATACTCCCGGATCTGCGCCATCTGGGACGTAAGGGACGGTCCGGCCGCCTGCACAAATCCGTCGCTGTGCGCACGCAGCACCACCACTTCCCCCAGCGGCGTGCAGATGCCTGTCGTATGCAGAATCTCCCGGGTCACATCGCAGAACTTCAGAAGATCTGCCGCTGTGGCTACCAGTGTTCCCCGATATACAAAAATGCCCGGTTTCACCGTATCTGTCACCAGATCGCTGCTCTCCCCATCCCTTCCGATGGATGTCAGCGCCACCGGAATCCGCGCTTCATGCAGTTCTCGGATCATCCGGTTCATTGAGGTGGTTTTGCCGGCATTTTTACACATTCCGATGAAAGCCACCGTCTCATAAGATGCAATCTGTCTGCTGAACTCTCCCATTTTTTCCTCCTGCTGCCGGATCTGCGGGACGCTGTCGGCCGTCCCTTTTTCTTTGGATTCCGTGATGCTTCCGACCGGTTTTCCCTTCGGATTCCGTGATGCTTCCGACCGGTTTTTCCTTCGGATTCTGCCGCAATTATCCTTGCGCCTCTCCCTTCGGCTTCTGTCACAGTTCCCCTTCGGCCTTTTCCTTCGGCTCCCGTTCAGCTTTCTGTCCTGTCCCCTGAAGAGATTTCCCCTCTCCTGCCGGATCCGGTGTCTTTCTGCCGCGCAGCATACGTTCCAGCGGCAGTTGGGACAGCAGAATGCCAAGGAACATCAGAGCACAGCCCGTCAGTTCCCGCAGCGTCAGTGCCTGTCCCAGAATGATCCAGCCAAACACCGCGCTGAATACACTCTCCAGGCTCATCAGAAGGCTCGCTACCGTCGGATTCAGATCCTTCTGCCCGATGGTCTGCAGCGTATAGCCCGCCGCGCTGCTCAAAAGTCCCACATACAGCAATGCCGGCAGCGCCCGCAGCACCGCGTCGGTTCCCGGACGTTCCAGAATCAGCATTGCCGCTGTGGCAAATATGGCTTCAAAGAAAAACTGAAGTGCCGAAAGCCGCACCGCGTCGGTGCGCGAGACAAAACGGCCAATCCCGATAATCTGCAGCGCAAACAGCACCGCGCTGAGCAGGGTCATTGCATCGCCATACCCCAGTGTCATTCTTCCCCGCATACACAGCAGATACAGCCCGGCTACACTCAGTATGACGCAGATCCAGATTTTCAGTCCCTGGCCTCTGCGAAAGACAAACAGACTGATCAGCGGAACCAGTACAACATACAATGCGGTAATAAAGCCGGATTTTGCAGTCGTGGTATGTGCAATCCCGATCTGCTGTGCCGCGCCGGCGGCAAACAGCAGAAATCCGCAGAGCAGTCCGCCGGTCCAGAGGGTCTTCCTGTGTCTGGCACGCTCCCGGTCCGGTACGGCCGCCGCTTCCGGGCTGCCTGCCTTCCCGTCTGCACTCCCCGGCTGTCTGCTGCTTCGTTTTTTCAGCTGATCCGTAAGAGCGATCACCGGCAGCATGGCTGCCACAGCAATCCAGCTCCTGCCTGCCAGAAATGTATACGCATCCACATATTCCGCGCCGATACTCTGTGCCGAAAATGCCGACCCCCAGATAACCGCCGCCGCCAGCAGGCAAAGAACACCGATCAGTTCCTTCTTCTGTCTTCTTCTGTTCCTGTTCATATTCTCCTCCATCTCTTCCCTGAACGCCGAAATCACGCCTCCGAACAGGTAAAAAATGCAAAAAAATCCCCTGCATCCAATCAGGCAATTCTTCATTGTCTGGTAACATGCAAAGATTCTGAAAAAAATATATACCAGCGGCAGCGGGAGAAACGCCCACTCCCTGTCTGCTGCTGTCATACGAAAAATATGCTGAATATGCTCAGCGCACCCGCAGCGCGATACCGAATCCGGCCGCAATCTCTCTGCAGCGCGCGATATCCTCCTGGGGAATGACCCCCACGACCGACATTGCCACATGGGGAACATACTGCTGTACACGCCGGGTATACCGAAGCAGTGCCTCATAAGCTGCCGGGCCGAACTTCGGGTGGCACAGCGCATCATACTTCTGTGCCGTACACTGATTCAGACTGACGGACACGGTGTCCACAAGCCCCTCCAGCAGGGGCGCGGTATCTTTCCCGTGGATCAGATCGCTTAATCCGTTGGTATTGATCCGGATCTGAAGCCCGGACTTCTCTCTGACATATGCGGCGGTCTCCAAAAGCTCTTCCAGCCGCTCGGTCGGTTCGCCATAACCGCAGAATACAAGCTCACGAAACGGTGTGGTGTCCCAGGCATCAAACAGGGTGCGGATCTCCGCCGCAGACGGCTCTCTTTTCAGCCAAAGCGACTCCGCGCTTCCCAGCCCTTCTGTCTCATTGCGGACACAGAACTCACACCGGCAGGGGCAGCGGTTCGTAATATTTGCGTACAGCCCGTCCCCGTAGCTGTAGAATACTGTGCCGATCTCTTCCTGCAAACTCATACAGATTCCCCCTTTGATTCTGTCTCTGTTTCCATCGATTCCGCAGCAGCTGCCGCCGGTTATTTTCTGCTGTATTCCGTCAGGAATTCCTGCTATCAGTGTATCACACTGTATACCGGATGTACACTTTTTTCGCAGGACTTCCCCGGCAGGCTTCCACGGCAGCCTGCCTCCGGTTTCATTCTTCCGGCTGCCGGATGTCCTCGATATTTTCAATGTCTTCCAGCCGGATCCTGCGGCCGCGGCGGCAGAGCAGCAGCCCCTGCCGGATATCGATTTTCTGTATATCCACCGCTTCTGTCACGGAACTGCCGCCCGCTTTCCTCGCATCCTGCTGAAACCAGGTAATCTCCGCCCGTACATAAGCTGCCGCGGATCCCTGCTCCAGCAGAAACCGTATCTGCTGCAGACAGCGATCCAGTTCTTCTTTGCGGCTGTCCGTCAGCTCCGGAGGCGCTTCTGTCAGACGTGCGGTCTCCCGGATGGCATCTTCATATCCGGTCAGCGCGGCAAATGGCAGGAACTGCGCGGCACGGTTTTTCCGCGTCATCTGCGGATGCGCCGCCGACCTGTGATGCGGCAGGCGCAGAATTCCCTCATAGCGGTCTGTTCTGCCCATAAACTCCTTCTTTCTGAAATTCCGGCACCTGGAAAAAATTCCGGTTATGCCTTATGTCCGCCGATCTGTTCATTTCTCTGAATCGCAGTGGCCCCTTCTTCCAGGTTCATCCCTTTCAGGATTGCGTTTTTTCCGAATTTTCTGCGAATCTCAAGAGACGCCAGCTGCAGCCGGTGTTCCCGGTCTCTGGCCCTGTCTTCCGCTTCCCGCTCCCGGCGCTTCTGTTCATAATCCGTAAACAGATCCAGCTGTTCATAATCTGCTTTCCCGCCGGCCTCTGCCTCATCCAGCACATGGCCGGCAGTCAGACAGACTCTTCGAATCAGACGCCGGGGATCCACGATCCGGTCATACAGTCCCAGCACCGCTTCTGTCAGTTCCCGGGAAGAGGAAGTCCGGTGCTGCAGACGGGCTGTTCCATGCGCATGCCAGGGCGCGCCCGATCGGCGCTTTCCCGCCGAAACAGCGCCGACAGCAGCTGCCCGCGGGGCAGACAGTTCCGCTGCAGATGACACAGCCGGCGGCTCCGCACGGTCATAGCCGATATACAAAACCGCCTGGTCCGTCACCAGGCCATGCTCCACCAGATCCAGCGCCAGCTGATCTGTCATCTCCTGAACCACAAGGCGCCCTTTTTCCCAGGCATACGGGCAGGGCAGCACCTGACCGGAACCCATGCTCTTCCTTTCCGGACGGTAGGCTTTGATATCCGCCATGGTACAGGACTCCCAGCCCCAGGCATGATCAATCAGCAGCTCCGCATTCACCCCAAACAGCCGATACAGCAGCTCCTCATTGTGGTACTGATCGGCTGTTCCCAGCGAACAGCGGGCGATATCCCCCATAGTATACAGACCGTTTGCTTCCAGCTTTTTCGCATAACCGCGGCCCACACGCCAGAAATCCGTCAGCGGACGGTGGCCCCAGAGCCGCCTCCGGTACGACATCTCGTCCAGCTCCGCGATCCGCACGCCGTCCGCATCCGGAGGCATATGCTTCGCCACAATATCCATGGCAATCTTGCCGAGGTAAAGATTTGTGCCGATTCCTGCCGTGGCTGTGATGCCCGTCTCCCGCAGCACATCCCGGATCATCGTCATGGCAAGCTCACGGGGTGTCATGGCATAGACCAGGAGATAATCCGAAATATCCATGAAAACCTCATCAATGGAATAGACATGGATATCCTCCGGCGCAATATACTTCAGATAAATCTGGTAAATTCTCGTGCTGTACTGCAGATACAGCGCCATGCGCGGAGGGGCCGTCACATAGTCCAGCGCCAGGGTCCGGTCTGCCTTCAGCTGATCCGCGTCAATGGAACTGCCGGAAAAGGAACCGCCTCCCAGCTGTTTCTTCCGGACTGCGTTCAGTTCCTTTACCTGTCGTACCACCTGAAACAGCCGGGGCCGTCCGGGTATGCCCCAGGCTTTCAGTGACGGCGATACGGCCAGACAGATGGTCTTCTCCGTCCGCGCGGGATCCGCCACTACCAGATTGGCCGTCAGCGGATTCAGCTGGCGCTCCACACATTCCACTGAAGCATAGAACGACTTCAGATCAATACAGAGATATGTTCTGCTCACAATATACGCCTCCCGGGGTCTGTATGCCGCCGGAGCCGCTGCGCCTCCTGCCGCAGGCTCTCCGGTATTTCCACAGACAGATGTTCTGCCTCACCTGCCTTCTGTCCCCTATTATAGAAGAACATATGTTCTCTTTTCAAGCTTTTCTGTGAAACAGCATAAAAAAAGAATACTGTTTTTTTACAGTACTCCTTTCACAAAAATCTCAATTCCGATAAACAGAAGGATACATCCGCCCAGGACAGACGCTTTTCCGGACAGCCGTGTACCGAAAATCCGACCCACAGATACACCGCCGACACAGATCACAAAAGTCACCGCCGCAATGATCAGAGACGCGGTCAGCGCCTCCCACCCGCCGTAACCGGCAATCGTAAATCCGACCGAAAGCGCATCGATGGAAGTGGCCACTCCCTGCAGAAGCAGCACTCCTGCCGTCAGCTTCCGGCTGACCGTCTCTCCTTCTTCCCGGCCGGCACGGATGCCGTCTGCCAGCATCTTTCCGCCGATTCCGGCCAGAAGGAGCAGCGCGATCCATGGAATAAATTTCTGAAACATCTGAAAATAAGCGGCAATCGTATGCACGCAGAACCAGCCGATCATCGGCATCAGAAACTGAAATCCGGCAAAGGTTCCTGCTATGACGCACTGTGTCCGCCGGCGCATCTTCGGCTGATGCAGTCCATTGGCCGCAGATACGGAAAAGGCGTCCATGGCAAGTCCCACGCCCAGTACGGCGCTGTTGATCAGAAATACTTCATCCATCTGTCCTTTGTTCCCCCGATCCTGTCATTGAATTCTGATTATAGAATCCGGCAAACCCCTTAGTCAAGGCTGACTGCAGGCGCCGGCGCCTCCCTCCTCCCGGACACGCCGTATGCTTCTCCAAGGGGTTCGCCATATGCTTCTGCTTGTGCATCCCGCCGGATTCTTCTATAATTAAGAAACAGAAATGGAAAGAACGAAACGAGGAGAGCATATACATTGGAAAATCGAACTTATGAAGAATGGATGAATCCGGGACACACAGACGAAATCCGAATCAAAAGCATCCGGATCGGCGACTGCATGGAATACGGCATCGGCTTCGGCCCGGATGCCGCCGAAATGAAAGTGGATGTGCAGGGGCGCAGCTATTACATCGGCTTAAGTGTCTACGCCCTGTCCGTCACCTTCACCATCTGTCCGGATGAAAGCCAGATCCGGATCCTGTGCGGCGCGGACGACAGCGAAGATCCGATTCAGGAACTGAAAGACAAGGGCGGCTACCTCTTTTTTATCCGCCGTTTTGCAGATTATCACGCGCTGGAATCCTTCAGTTTTTTCCCTGCTTTCCAGATTTTGCGGCACATCTGCAACCATGTGGATGACGACGCTGTCGTGGATCCCTATATTGCGTACGCGGAAGGCAAACTGCTCTCCGAGGTGGAGCTTCCGGATCTGCCGGATACAGACTGGGAGATCGAAAAACACGACGCCCGCTTTATGCGCTGAACAAAAAAAGGAAGGACTGAAACGCCGTCCTTCTCTGACCGACCCCGGATCTCTGGACATCCGGGGTCTTTTTCAGCTGTTTCTGCGGCTGACATACGCAATCGCCCGCAGCAGCACGTCCCGGTCTTCCGGAATCCGGATCCGTTCCGCGGCTTCCTCCAGCGGCACCCAGGCCGCATCCTCTACTTCCAGCGGAATCAAAGGCGTCTCTGTCCTTTCTGCAGTACCCGCAAAAAAAGTCACTTTTCGGGGAACCGGCCCATAGATACTGGGAACCGTTTCCGCAAATTCCGTGTCCACCCGGGCACGTACCCCCGTCTCTTCCAGGATTTCCCGCACAGCCGCGTCTTTTTCTGATTCACCGAAAAATCTGCGCCCTTTCGGAAAGGACCAGCTTTTCCTCCCTTGAATCATCAGCACCCGGGCGCCGTCTTCCGAGAAAACCACTGCACCGTAAGAGTTTTGCTCTTCCCGGTTCCCTGCCTCTTTCTCCAGGGCATGATACCAGTCTCCCAGACGCCGGGGCAGAGCGTTTCTGTTCTCTTCTGTCACCGGCACCAGCTCAGTCTCCCGCATGCGGACGATTTCCTGCAGAAACGGCGCATCCGCCTGCTGCAGAACCCCCAGCACCGGAAGTCCGCAGGTCAGCACACGTTTCACCGATGCCTGAAATTCCGGCACATCCGCCTCATGGGGGCCAAGCTCATCCATCAGCACCAGTCGGCGGCTCCCTCCGGGCAGCCCGCTGTATCGCGCTGTTTCTTCCGTGTGTGCCTCTTTCCTGTCTGCCGGTCTGCTGCCCGCGATTCTGTCCAGGACCCCGCAGCCCAGACGAATAAAGCGTTCCCGTATCTGCTCCGGCCGGTCAGCTTCTGCAGCGCTGCATGCGCCCGGCTTTCCGCACCGAAACAGATAATTGGTCCGGGACGGTTCTTCTTTCGCATCTGCTGAGAGCAGATGGGCGGTACGCACGCCCGGAATCACCCCGGACGCCAGTACCGTGCGAAATCCTTCCGGCCGGAGGCCTTCCTGCTCCAGAAACCGACGGATCGCGGTGGTCTTTCCGATTTTTTTCCTGCCTGTCAGAAACAGCAGCTGTTTCATTCTGCTTCCTCCCGATCGCTCACTCTGTCCCGCAGAAGCTCCCTGGCCTGCTGGAAAACCGCTTCTTCCGGCGCATGCATTCCCTTATTTCCGAGAATCAGATGCCTATCACCGGACGGAAACTTCTGATAAAAATTGAAATTCGGCGTAATCCCCGCCTTGTGGTAAGCCAGATAAAGTCCGCAGCCGGCATCATTGGACGAAAACCGATCCGCGGCAATCAGCACCCCGCCTGCAGCCAGCACACGCGCAAGTCTCCGCGCGTATTTCATATAGGCCCGCTGCCACACCCTGCATCTGTCCGGATAACTGTCCGCCGCTGCCAAACCGTCCGGTTCTCCCCTCATTTCATGGGAAAGCCCGGACACAACCACTGTGTCGCACAGATTCTTTTCTTCGATTCCGCAGATATCCTCACAGACAAACCGGATATTCGGAAGCTCCAGGCTGTGTGCCAGCTTTCTGGCGGCAGCAATGACTGCGGGATCTCTGTCGACTCCCAAAACAAACGCGTGGGGAAATACACGGGCCAGATAACAGCTCAGTACTCCCGTACCGCAGCCGATATCCATAATATCCGTTCCGATCCAGTTCCTGTGGCTGTCAATCCAGGCAGTCATCTGCGCGTAATAGTCCCGGGCATCCTTTGCTTCCGGAATGATTTTACTTACCTGATTCAGATATTCATTTCTGCTGTGCATCTGCTCCTCCTTTGACCGATGTGCGGTTTCGCTCTGTTCTGATGATTCGGTTCAGAGGTCATTGTAGCACGTCCCCGCAGGAGTACTCATGCAGGATATTCCTTCACTGATGCAAACACTGATGCAGCGGCCGGGCGGTGTCTCCCGGCTTCTGTCCCGGCCGAAACAGATTTCCGGCGGATCAGCCCACCAGCTTTTCCGCCAGGAGTACTGCGCACACGCCCAGCACAAGGCTCAGACACATATAAATCAGCGCGGTCGAAATCCTTCCGCTGCGGATCAGCTCAAAGCTCTCCAGAGAAAAAGTGGAAAACGTGGTAAATCCGCCGCAGATCCCGGTTTTCGCAAACAGCACCCATTTGGAACCCGGCAGGCTGTATTTTACCACAAGCACGGTAACCAGGCCGATCGCAAAAGCTCCAATCAGATTAATCAAAAACGTGCCCAGCGGAAATCCGCTTTCCTGCCTGGGAATCACTGCTCCCAGCAAAAAACGGCAAACTGCTCCAATTGCGCCGCCTGCTCCGACGGCAAGTACTTCATTCATATCTTACGATCCATCTCTTTCCCGCGCCCTGGTTCCGGACTGCTGTTTTCCGCAGCCGCCTGTTTCTGCCACAGGCCCTGTTCCGGCTTCTGTTCTCCGCGGCCTGCCCGTTTCCGTCGCAGGTCCTATTCCGGCTTCTGTCCTCCGCGGCCTGCCTGTTCCTGCTGTGCCCGCCGGCTCCGGCGCGTCTGTTCATATTCTTTCAGTGTGCGGATCACCTGCCCGGACAGCGGAAGCAGCGCGGTCATATTGAAGATGGTCATCAGGCCAATCCCCACATCACCAAGATCCCACACAAAAGTATACGCTGCCAGACCACCGATGAAAAGCATCGCCAGTGCTAAAATCTTGTACAAGGTCTGGGAAATCCAGTTGTCCCCGAACAGATATGCCACATTGGAACGGGCGTAATACAATACACCGATAAAGGTTGAAAAACTGAACAGGAACAGCACCGCCGAAATAAATACAATGCCCGCGCTGCCGAAATGATAGCCCATGGCCGCCTGCAGCAGTTCCATTCCCTGCAGTCCGTCCGTCAGATGCTGCGGCACGGTCAGCATCAGCATGGCGGTGCAGCTGCAGATGACAATGGTGTCAATAAACACGCCCAGGCCCTGCAGGAGTCCTGCTTTCACCGGATGATCCACATCTGCCGCGGCCGCCGCGCAGGGCGCGGATCCGGAACCGGCTTCATTGGAAAACAGGCCCCGTTTGATTCCGTTTAACAAAGCGCCGCTGAGGCTTCCGCCGGCAACCTGGCGAAAACCGAAGGCCTCCGAAAAAATCCTTTCGAATACCCGGGGCATCACGCCGATATTCCGCACAATCACATAGATGGTCAGCGCGAAATAAAAGGCTGCCATAATCGGCACAATCACATCCAGCACATGCACCGTCATATTCTTACGCAGTACAATCAGCGCCGCCAGACCGGTAATCACAATGGTGGTCAGAAGCGGCGGCACAGAAAACGCATTGGAAAATGCCGAGGTCACCGAGTTGCTTACCACCTGGCTGATTCCGCACCAGCAGAGAAGACCGGAGGCCGCAAAACAGACTGCCAGGATACTTTTTTTCTTTTTGGTGATTTTGGTATAAAAATCGTGGATATAGTACGCCGGACCGCCGCGGTATCCGCCGTACAGCGGATCTTTCGTTTTATGCATCTGCGCCAGGGTCCCTTCCGCAAAGGCTGTCGCGGAACCGATCATCGCCGTCACCCACATCCAGAACACCGCGCCGGCGCCGCCGACGGAAAGCGCTGCCACGACACCCACTAAATTGCCCATGCCTACGCGGGTGGCCGTGGATACAATCAGCGCCTCCAGGCCGGAAATGGACCGTTTCTCTCCCTGCCTGCGCTCCACTGATACCCGCAGCATTTCCGGAAACAGCCGGAAGGGCAGCCCCCGGGTACGGATGGTAAAGAAAATACCTGCCGGAATCAGAATCAAAATCAGCAGAGTAATCCCGATGGAATCTCCCCCCGGCAGCGGAATGCGAAACAAGTCGCCCCACAGGAAATTGTATACGATACTCAGTAATTTCATAATAAAAATCCCCCTCATTTACAATCAGTCTTCTGTTCCCCTGAAAATCCCTTTATTTTCGTGCTTTAAAGTCTAACACTTTAACTTTGAAAAGTAAACGAAAAAACACAGGAATCCCGGAAACAACAGTGGCCTGCCTGCGGTTTTCCATAAACAACGGCCGCTATCTATGCTATAATCGACAGGTAAAACCAACGATTGAAGAACCACAGGGGGAAGTATCCATGCCAGTATTTGATTTCAGCAATTCCGGTCCCGAGGACTCCGGCAGCAGCCAGTCCGTCTGCACCTATACCGTATTCCGTTCCAGTGAGCATACTGCTTCTCCGGAACAGCCGCTCCTGATACTCGACAATTCCGCCCAGGCCTGGGAGCACCATTCCAGCGGGATCTTCACCAATCCGGTGAAGCGCACCTCCTTTGAATTTGACCGGGAAGGGGGAACCGTCAGCGCGGACATTCTCCGGATTGACGCCCGTTTCACCAGTCTGCTCCGGTGGCTGGGCGAAAATCATATCCATGTCCGCCTTTCCGGCGAAAACCGTCCGGAGGGATTCGCCGTCTACAAAATCCGGGAGACCGCCTTCGGCAACACCAGCAAACTGTCCGCCGAGGACGGATTCCTCCAGTTTATGATCGAGCGGCTCTCCGCCAGTGACGCTCCTGCAGAGGAAACCGGCAGCGAAGAGGAAGATCCGCTGGGCGGCGATGACATGAAGCTGACCAGTATTCAGAGCATCACGGATTTTATCCACTGCGCCGGCCGTACCCTTCCGGACAATATCCGTCTGTGGGCCCGCCGGAATCTCGCCGTTGCCCGCTCCCACGAAGTCACCGCTGAAGAAAGACGGCACGCCCAGCGCGCCCTTTCCATCATGATGAATATCCAGTGGAAAAATAACTATTTTGAATCCATCGACCCCCGGGAGGCGCGGCGGATCCTGGACGAAGAGCTCTATGGCATGGAACAGGTCAAACAGCGGATTATCGAAACCATCATCCAGATCAACCGCACCCACACCCTTCCGGCTTACGGACTTTTGATCGCCGGTCCCGCCGGTACCGGCAAATCGCAGATCGCCTACGCGGTTGCCCGCATTCTGAAGATGCCCTGGACCACACTGGACATGAGTTCCATCAACGACCCGGAACAGCTCACCGGCAGTTCCCGTATTTACAGCAACGCCAAGCCGGGGA
Source organism: Clostridium sp. SY8519 (assembly GCF_000270305.1). Classification (NCBI taxonomy): domain Bacteria; kingdom Bacillati; phylum Bacillota; class Clostridia; order Eubacteriales; family Clostridiaceae; genus Clostridium; species Clostridium sp. SY8519. The sequence goes on from NC_015737.1 coordinate 724,748, forward strand.
TTATCATGGAGGCCTTCTCCGCCGCCGGAGAATCCAACCTGGTCTTCATTATCAACGAGCTGGACAAGGCAGCTTCCGGCAAAGGAAACGGCAACCCGGCCGATGTCCTGCTGACTCTGCTGGACAACCTGGGCTTTACGGACAATTACATGGAATGCATGATTCCCACGGCCGGGGTCTACCCCATCGCCACCGCCAATGACAAAAGCATGATCAGCGCGCCGCTGATGTCCCGTTTCGCCGTTATTGACATCCCGGACTACACGCCGGAGGAAAAGAAGATCATTTTCACGGATTACGCCCTCCCGAAAGTGCTGAAGCGTCTGAATCTGAAACCGGAAGAATGCGTCATCGGGCATGAGGCCCTGGACGCTGTCATTGACCGTTACCGCGACACCACCGGAATCCGCGACCTGGAGCAGGCCGCCGAACATCTGGCAGCCAACGCCCTGTATCAGATTGAAGTAAACGGTGTCTCTGCCGTGCATTTCACCGCCGAAGAGGTGCGTGCCCTGCTGGGCTGACCGTATGCCCCCCACGGATTCCGACAGCCCTGCTGCTTCCCGCTCCTGTCGGTTTGCCGAACTGCACCCGACGCGGCAGCACTGCCGTTTCCCGTCCCGCCGGTTCGCCGCGCTGACACCGGGTGCGGCAGAATTTCCGCTTCCCGCCCTGCCGGTTCGCCGGACGGCGCCGGACGCGGCAAAAAAACCGGCGCGTGAACGGGTCATCTCCGTACACGCGCCGGTTTTCTCTGTCTTTTTCCGGATCTTCCGGCATGGAAGCTCTGCATCGCTACTGATTGGACTCTTTAATATAGCGGTCCAGTACATCCACTGCCTTTCCGCTGTCAATCAGCTCTGCGGCCAGTTTCACCCCATCTCCGATATTCTCTGCTTTTCCCGCAAGATACAGCGCGGCTCCCGCATTCATCAGCACCGCGTTTCTCTTTGCTCCCGTGATCTCACCGCTCAGAATTTTCCGGGTAATTTCCGCATTTTCCTCCGGATCGCCGCCGGCCAGATCCGCCTTGTCGCAGCGGCTCAGGCCGAAATCCTCCGAGCAGATTTCGTAGGAAGAAAATTCCCCGTTTTTTAATTCACACACAGTGGTCGGCGCGCTGACGGAAATCTCATCCATTTTATCCTGTCCGTAGACCACCAGCGCCCGTTTCGCTCCCAGGGATTTCAGCACCCGGGCAATCAGCTCCACCAGATATTCATCATAGACCCCCAGAAGAAAATATTCCGGATTTGCCGGATTGGTCAGCGGTCCCAGAATATTGAACACCGTACGGAATCCCAGCTCCTTGCGGATGGCTCCCACATAGCGCATGGCCGCGTGATACTTCTGGGCAAACATAAAGCAGAATCCGGCATCCTTGAGCAGCCGCAGGCATTTCTCCGGATCTGTGTCCAGATTGGCTCCCAGCGCTTCCAGGCAGTCCGCCGTCCCGCATTTGGAAGAAGCGGCCCGGTTACCGTGTTTTGCCACTTTTACGCCGCCGGCGGCAATGACCATCGCGGAAGTCGTGGAAATATTGAAGGTATTGGCGCCGTCTCCGCCGGTGCCGACAATTTCCAGGACATCCATGCCCGGATGGGGCACCGGTGTCGCATGGGCACGCATGGATGCCGCGCAGCCGGAAATCTCATCAATGGTTTCCGCTTTGGAGCTTTTTGTGGACAGAGCCGCCAGAAACGCCGCATTCTGGGTCGGTGTGGAGATTCCGCCCATAATCTCATCCATGGCCGTGCGGGCCTCTTCATAGCTCAGATCTTCTTTGTTAACGATTTTGACAATTGCTTCTTTTATCATGGGGCCAATTAATTCCTTTCACTTTAACGTATTAGCACAGAAAATTATTTTAATATTTTACGCTTTTCCCTCCGGGCTGTCAACGAAACGCCGCTGCTCTCTTTCCGGCAGCCAGCAGCAGTCAATCGCCGGGCACTGTCCGCTCCGCGGCACAGGTTTCACAGCCCGGCGACAGGTCAGCGCTGCCGTCGAATCCGCCTTACTCGCTCCGCAGCACTGCCGACAGGTCAGCGCAGCCGCCAAATCTGCGTTACTCGCTCCGCAGCACTGCCGACAGGTCAACGCTGCCGCCGAATCCATGTTACTCGCTCCGCAGCGCAGTCACCGGATCACTTTTGGCTGCCCGCCGGGCCGGCAGCAGGCCGCTGGCCACGTTCAGTCCAATGCTCAGCGCCACCAACAGCACCGCTGACAGCGGCGTCATTCTGGCAGAAATATCCGGCTGATGAATCACCGTATGGATCACATAATTTGCCGGAAACAGCAGAAGCCTGGCGATTCCGACGCCGATTCCCCCCGCCAGCAGACCGGTGATAAAAGTTTCCGCGTTGAACACCTCGGAAATATTAAACCGGGAGGCGCCGATGGCCCGCAGAATCCCGATTTCCTTGCGGCGCTCAATGACGCTGATGTGGGTAATCACACCGATCATAATCGAAGAAACCACCAGGGAGATGCCCACCAGCGCGATCAGTGCCGTGCTGACGGTGTCCACCAGGTCCGTTACGGTAGAAAGAAAGGTTCCGGACAGATCGTTATACGTCAGCACTTTTGCCTCCTGGCCGCTGTCTTCCATCCGCTGATTATAGGCCTGTATCACAGACTGAATCTTTCCTTTGTTTTTAAAATCCTTCGGATAGATGGTAATGCTCTTGGGATCGCTGTCTCCGGCGTAACCCAGGGTATTCAGATTTTTCTCATAGGATTCTGTGGTATCCGACAGCATGGAGCGTACCAGATCCTTCAGTTCCTCCTGTGTCAGGTTCAGTTTTACCGCTTTTTTCAGCATGGCGGAATCTATGGAAACCAGATCCGCAAAGTCCGCCTGCTTAACCGCAGAAGCGATCTCTTTCCGGATTTGTGCTACGATTTCGGCGGAGGCCTGTTTCATGGCGCCTCGAATCTGCCGTTCCAGTTCCCGCTTCACCTGAGCGGTGATCCGGCCGCTCTGCCGCTCAAATTCTTTTTCCATTCCCCGGGTATCAATCTGCTTTTCGGCAAAATTCTCCATGATTTTCCGGGCTGAATCCGACTGCAGATAATCCGCGAAAGATTCGGAAGCATCCTGTGCGTCCGGCAGCAGTTTTTTCTCCGCATAATCGGCAAATCCGTCCGCCAGCTTTCCAGCCAGTTCATTGATTTTTTTCTCTGAAACAGAAATGGACGACGGATCCTTCACGGCCGCCTCTGCATTTTCCCTTACCACATCCTGTACAAATGCGGCAAGCGCCTTCTTCGCGCCGGAAGATTTCAGATAATCCCGAAACACGTTCCGCGCTTTATCAGCGGAAACTGTCAGCCTGCTTCCTTCTTTCGCTGCGTAGTCCTTCAGCAGCTGTTTCGTCAGATTTTCGATTTTGTCCCGGGTTATGGAAGCGGTCAGCGCGCCGAAGATCTTCTTTAAATCCTTCCGGGATAAAGAGACGGAATCCGCCAGTGCCTTCCGGTCCACATACCGGCTGAGATCCAGGTCTTTTTCGCTCAGTCCCTGCAGCTGACTGCCGGAAAAATTCATCCTGGAAGTATTGAGGGAAAACGCTTTTTTGAAGGTATCCATATCGATGCGAAACAGATGGCGGATCTCCGGTTTGTCCTTCTGTTTCTCCGCTCCGAAGGGTTTTCCGGTAAAAATATTGATCTTCGGCGTCTTTTTCTGCGCGGCCACCGCTTTGCTGCCTGCCGCCCGCCGGCGGCACCACTGGGTCAGATCATGGGTGTAATAAATGCCGGTATTCAGCAGCGCGTCCCTGCTGCCGCTTTTAAGCTGCGCCACCCCCGCGATCCGGATCGTCTGCCCGTGCTTCAGAATCCTGCGGCGCTGCTTCATACTGTCAGAGCGATCCGTCCAGATCCCGTTCTTTTTATCATAGACATAACCGTCACTGGCACTGGCCGCCCGAAAGGTAATTCCCATAAAATCCTGATAGGTATAGGTTTTATTCTCTTTCTTCTGAACCACATTTTTTCCCACCGCGATCTCATGGATGATTTCCTCCAGTTCCCCCGCGTTTTTCAGTCCCAGCGCATACAGCGCCGTATCGGTAATACTGCCGTCCTGTGCCAGCACTACCACACATTCGTTTTTGTTTTTCGGCCAGCGGCCCGCCTTCAGTTCGTACTGGCTGCTGTACAGACTGCTGTTCTGCGGCAGCTCATAAAATGCCAGCAGATTCACCATGGAGATTTCCATGGCGCTGACACCGATGGAATCCAGAGAGGAGATTGCCTGTTCCGGCAGCACCCGGCGGATCTTTGAGCCGCTGCCGCGGTAAATCTGCGGCGTCACATCATAGGTGTATTCAATGGCCCGCGCATAGGATTCCAGCCCGCTGGCGCCGCTGTCGATATAGGCTTTGAAGGATTTCAGGTCATTGGAGCCCAGACCGCCGGCAAACCGGCGGACGATCGGATTCTCTGTCACCCGGTTCTCCCGGCCCTGATCCACCTGATCCTGTCCCATAAAGGAAGAAATATAGCTGGAATAATTGATGCTGCTTTTGCTCAGCGTCACCGGATACTGCAGAACCGTACCCTCCTCAATGTCTCCGATGTAGGCATTCACCCCGTTTGACAGCGCCAGAATCAGCGCGATCCCGATGATTCCGATGGAACCGGCAATCGATACCAGGATGGTTCTGCCTTTTTTGGTCCGCAGATTGTTAAAAGAAAGGGCCAGTGCCGTTAAAAAGGACATGGACGCGTGTTTTTTTCTGCGTCCGGGCACCCGTCCCCCGTTTCTGTCTGTTTCCGCCGCTCTCTCCTGCCCCGGCAATAACACCGCTTCCGGCGATCTCTCCTGTCCCGGAAAATAGGGGTGCGTATCGCTCTGAATCTTTCCGTCCTTGATCTGTACAATCCGTGTGGCGTACTGTTCCGCCAGTTCGCCGTTATGGGTGACCATGATCACCAGACGGTCTCTGGACACTTCCTTTAACAGCTCCATGACCTGCAGGCTGGTTTCGCTGTCCAGCGCGCCGGTGGGTTCATCCGCCAGGAGAATCGAGGGATCATTCACCAGCGCCCGGGCAATGGCCACCCGCTGCATCTGGCCGCCGCTGAGCTGATGGGGTTTTTTATGCGTCTGATCGCCCAGTCCGACCCGTTCCAGCGCCTCGGCTGCCCGCCGTTTCCGTTCATTTCCCGGGATTCCGGATATGGTCAGGGCCAGCTCTACATTGGCGAGAATGCTCTGATGCATGATCAGATTGTAATTCTGAAAGACAAATCCGATGGTGTGATTGCGGTAGGTGTCCCAGTCCCTGGCCTTATATCCCCGGGTGGAACGCCCGCCAAGCAGAAGATCCCCGCTGTCATAGCGGTCCAGGCCGCCGATCATATTCAGCAGTGTGGTTTTTCCCGATCCGCTGGGACCCAGCACTGCCACAAATTCATGATCCCGCAGATTCAGACTGACGTGATCCAGCGCAGTCTGTGTCAGTTCTCCGGTTGTGTACTGTTTGCATAAGTCTCTGATCTGAAGCATGGCACTCACCTTTTTCCTCGAAAAACGACTGTCAAAACCGCCCGTTTCTTTACTTCTGATTGTAGACCTTTTACCCGGATTTGCAACCGAATTTGCCCGGCGGGACAGACAGCTCCCCGCCTTCCCGCAAAACCGTAAAAAGCGTCTGTCCTGTGTCCCGCCGGGCTGTTCCGGCTGCTTTCTGCCGCCGGAGGGCTGTCCGCCCGCCGGCTTTGTACACGGCCGCTGCTTCTGCTGCCGCTGTTACTTTCTCTGTTTTTCTCCCGGCATCTGCCATGCATGGTGATCCGTATGCAGAAGCTTATGGGAACGTTCGCTCAGCGGTGCGCCCAGATAATCCGCGTAAATCTTCCGGATCGACGGATTTTCATGGGAAAACCGCAGGTCTGTCTTCCGGTCAAAGGCATACAGAATCGGAGCCCGGGAAGCCGCCATCTCTTTTCCGTCATAGAAGGGCTGTCCGCCGCCGCCGACGCAGCCGCCCGGGCAGGCCATAACTTCTACAAAATCATAGGAAACCCGTCCCTTTTTCATCGCCTTCAGCAGACGGTCCGCATTGCCCAGCCCGTTGACCACGGCAATCTTTAATGGAATACCGGAAATCTCGAATTCCGCTTCTTTCCATCCGTCCATTCCCCGTACCGCGCAGAAAGCGTCCGGATCCGGATTTTCCCCGGTTGCCAGATAATAGGCAGAGCGCAGCGCCGCCTCCATCACACCGCCGGTCGCGCCGAAGATATTGCCGGCGCCGGACCCGAATCCCATCGGATCATCCAGCGGCACTTCTTCCAGCAGTTCCGGTTTGACATGCTGGGAACGGATCAGACGGACCAGTTCCCGGTTGGTCAGCACCACATCCACATCCGGATCCCCGCAGGCGTCATTCATAACCGGGATGTCGCTCTCCTGCTTTTTCGCCAGGCAGGGCATGATGGAAATGGAGAAGATCTTCTTCGGATCCAGTCCCTTTAACTGCGCCACATAGCTCTTGATCACGGCGCCAAACATCTGCTGCGGCGATTTCGCCGTGGACAGGTGATCCGTATACTCCGGATAATGGCTCTTTAAAAAACGCACCCAGCCCGGACAGCAGCTGGTAAACATCGGGAAGTCCCGTCTGCCTCCTTTGAGCCGTTCCAGGAATTCGGAGCCTTCCTCCATAATGGTAAGGTCTGCCGAAAAGTCGGTGTCAAAGACATAGTCAAATCCCAGAAACTTCAGTGTGGCGGACAGCCGCTCCATGCTGGCCTCCTCCGGAGAAAGTCCCAGCATTTCCCCCCAGGCGGCACGGATGGACGGCGCGATCTGAACCACCGTGGTGATCTCCGGATCATCCACCGCATTCACCAGACGGCCAATATCATCCCGCTCTTTCAGGGCGCCTACCGGACAGTGGGTAATACACTGGCCGCACAGCGCGCAGTCCGAATCCTCCAGGCTGTATACACCGCGCACATCCACCGCGGAACGGGCACCGGTCCCCACAATATCCCAGATCTGCGTGGCCTGGATCTTGTCACACACCTGCACACAGCGCATGCACTGAATGCATTTGGTGTAATCCCGGATCAGCGGGAAGGTCTCACTTCCTCTCTGCTCCGGAATATGCTTCTCAAAGGGCATCTCCTGGATATTCAGCTCCTTGGCCAGCTTCTGCAGGGAACAGTCTGTACTGCGGACACAGGTGGTGCAGTGGTCATTATGTTCTGACAGGATCAGCTGCACATTGGTCCGTCTGGTTTCCCGCGCTTTTTTGCTGGTGGTATGAATCACCATGCCGTCTTCCAGTATATTGTTGCATGCCGTAAACAGCTTTTCATGGCCTTCCACTTCCACCACACAGACTCTGCAGGCGCCCACTTCATTGATATCTTTCAGGAAACACAAAGTCGGGATCATAATTCCCACACTTGCCGCGGCGTCGAGGATCGTGGTCTTCTCCGGCACCTGTACCTTCTTCCCATCTATGACTGCATTTACCATTCCTGTTCCTTGCCTCCTTTTAAAATTCCGTATCCGAAGTGATCACAGTGCAGACACCGGCCGGACTCCTGATAAGCCTCTTCCTCCGACATCGCGCACTCCATCAGGCAGAAATCGTGAATCCGCTCCGCTGCCGGCCGCTCTGTCATCTCCACTCTGCCACGGGGATCATTGTCATTGAGCTGAATCACCGGCAGGTCGATTTCACACCGGATCTCGTGGTCATAGCCCAGATACTCATCAATATTGGCCGCTGCCACTTTGCCGCCGGCAATGGCCTGAATAACAGTGGCCGGTCCGGTCACACAGTCTCCGCCGGCAAAGATGCCTTCCGCATCCTTGACATCCGCGGAATCCAGCGCGTCAATTGTCCCTCGGTGCACCGGAATGCCGAATTCCTGGAAGGCGCTGGAGTCAATACCCTGGCCGATGGCCACCAGCACCCGGTCGCAGGCCCAGCGCTCTTCTGCGCTGTCTGCCGCTTCCGGCGCCGGGCGTCCGCCCCGGATGGCCCCTACTTTCTGCGGCTGTACCCAGAGGGCAGCCACCCTGCCTTCCGCGTCTTTTTCAATCCGCATCGGCGCGTTCAGTCCGCAGATCTCCACACCGTCCGCGATGGCGCCTTCCACCTCTTCTTCCAGCGCCGTCATATCCGCTTTTCTTCTGCGATAGGCCACGCGGACAGACTTCGCACCCAGACGGACCGCGGAGCGGGCCACATCCATAGCCACATTTCCGCCGCCGATGACTACGATATCCAGACCGGTAAAGTCCATGGGCATGCTGTCTCCAATAGAACGCAGCATTTCCACCGCGGAGATCACACCGGCCGCGTCTTCCCCTTCAATTCCGATCTTTCTGTCCTGATGCGCGCCGATGGACAGATACAGCGCGTCATTCTGTTCCTTCAGCTCCGCCAGAGAAATATCCCTGCCGATTCGAACGTCTGTCACCACCTGGAAGCCGGTGCTCTGAAGCGTCTCAATCTCCCGGTCCAGAATTTCCCGCGGCAGCCGGTAGGCCGGTATCCCGTAGCGCAGCATGCCGCCCAGCTGTTTTCTCTGTTCGTATACAGTAACCGTATGCCCCATCAAAGACAGATAATAGGCCGCGGACAAACCGGCGGGGCCTCCGCCTACCACAGCCACCTTTTTCCCGGTAGCTTCCGCCCGTTCCGGGATCACCGGATCTCCTTCCTGTTCCACCGCATAGCGTTTCAGACCGCGGATATTCAGGGCATCATCCACCATGGAACGGCGGCAGCGCGCCTCGCAGGGATGCTCACAGATCAGGCCGCACACCGCCGGAAACGGATTGTCCTGACGGATCAGCTGCACTGCTTCCGCGTATCTGCCCGCATGGATCAGGGAAATATATCCGGGCACATTGACGTGGGCAGGACAGAGGGACTGGCACGGCACCGGCTCCCGGCTCATCAGGGAACATCTGCCCTTCTGAATATGCTCCACAAAATCCTCCCGGAATCCCCTGACGCCCTTCAGCGCCATCCGGGCCGCCTCATAGCCGATGGCACAGTCTGCGCTGCAGAAGATCACCATGGCAGTCTTTTCGATCATGGCCAGTGTCTCCATGGTCCCTTTGCGGTTCAGCACCTGATTCACCAGTTCCTCCAGGCGCTGCAGCCCCACCCGGCAGGGAATGCATTTGCCGCAGGACTGGGCATGACTCATATGCAGAAACGCGGAAGTCAGTTCCACCGGACACAGTCCCGGCTGACTGGCCACAATCCGTCGTTCCAGATCTTTGTACAGTTCTTCCACTGTCTCCTGTGCCTTGTTCTTTGTCACAATTGTTAATCTGCTCATACGTGTGTTCTTTGCTCCTTCTCCTACTTTGTTGTTTTTTTGTCAATACATTATTTTTCTGTATAAATCAGGGAACGCCGAATCAGCGTTCCCCGATTGCTTCAGTAAAAGTTCTGAAAAAAAGTAAGGATGGTAAACTTTTTTGAGGATGGTAACTTTTTTTTCATTACTCTTTCTCTTTACAGGTTTTATTCTATGTTTCCCGCTCTGAAAAAGGAAATTCTGTTTGTGTATAACCGTCCGCACAATCCGCATAATCACTTAGCCCTAGCCGCTTGCCCCCCTTCCCTGCCCCTTGTTATACTGAAGACACCGGGAAGAAACTACCCTGCAGAAAGAAAACAACCCGTCATAATACTTATGGAGGATCAAAATGAAAACAGTTCATACCGTTACCGGTCCGGTTCCTGTATCCGAACTCGGGTCCGCGCTCATGCATGAGCATTTTCTTTACGGATACTGCGGCTACCAGGGAGACAGCACTTTGGGCGCCTTTCATGAAGACGAAGCCTTCCGCATCTGTCTGAAAGCAGCCGAAACGGCAAAATCCTACGGCATCAAAACCATCGTGGATGCCACCACCAATGAATGCGGCAGAAATGTGCGCTTTTTAAAACGCATCGCGGAAGCCGCTGATATCCATATTATCTGCTCCACCGGATTTTACTTTGAGCAGGAAAGCGCCTACGGCTACTGGAAATTCCGCAGTGCCTTCGCCAACATTGAAGATGAGATCGCGGAAATGATGATTACCGAACTTACCGAGGGCATTGAAGGCACCGGCATCCGGGCCGGCGTGATTAAGCTGGCTTCCAGCTTTCAGAAAATCACGCCCATGGAACAGCACTTTTTCCGTGCCGCTGCCCGTGCGCAGAAAGAAACCGGCTGTGTCATCATCACCCACACCCAGCAGGGCACCATGGGACCGGATCAGGCCCGCCTTCTGCTGGAAAACGGCGCCGATCCCGCCAAAATCGCCATCGGCCATATGTGCGGCAATCTGGACGTCGAGTATCATAAGCAGGTGCTTTCCCAGGGTGTATATGTCAACCTGGACCGCTTCGGCCTGGAAGGCGAACTTTTCCACACCCCGACGGACAGCCAGCGCGTGGACCTGATCGAGGCACTCATCGCTGCCGGCTATGAAGATAAGATTCTTCTGGGTCATGACAGCGTCAATGTCCAGCTGGGCCGTCCGAACATCATGACCGGCTTTATGAAGGAAGCCCTGAAAAACGCCAATATCGGCGATATCGGCCACCGGGTCATTCCGGATATGAAACGACGCGGTTTTACCGACGCCCGCATCCGCAAACTGCTGGAAGACAATCCCCAGCGTCTGTTCCAGGCCTGATCCGGCCGATTCCCGCAGCTGTCCGGCAGACAGCTGCTTTCTCTGTAACGGAATAACAATCAAGGAGGACAATCCATGAGCAGAAAAGCCATCTTCTGGTTTTCACTGTGGACCAGTGCATTTTCCGCACTCTTTTACTTTTTCTACAATTTCCTGCCCTTCGGTGTGGGATGGATGATGTTTGTCTGCCTGGGCGTATTCTTCGGCATGGGATTAAAGCCGAAAGATACCCCTGCGCTGCTTCTTTCTTCCTACTGCGGCATCGCCTGGGGATTATTTGATTTTCTTCTGATTTCCCTCTTTGCCCGCATGGGTATGAACGGCCAGGCATCCACGTTCCTGTCCATCGTCATCGGCACTACCATTACCATGTGCATTCACTTAGGGCCTCTGGGCAATACGCCGCTGCGGCATATGCCCATCATTTTCGCCGGGGTCTGCCTGACCTTTTCCCAGAATGGGAAAAATATTCTCGGTCTGGTGGTTACCTTTGCCTTCGGCCTGGCGCTCTGTGCGGTATGCTTTGCCGGACAGGCAGTATTTGTAAAAAAATTCCCGCTGGAACAGCAGGAACCGGCAGGATAAAAGATAAAGTGTTCGCTGTCTGCAGACAGATGCCCGGAGCACAGGAAAACGGCTCCGGGCATCTGTTTTTTATTGTTTTTCTATTTCTTTTCTGAAGGCTGACCGCCTCCATGCTTCCGGCGGATCCGGACGCAGAGCGCGGATCCTGCGCCAAGGGCCAGGAAAAAGATTCCGCATCCGATCTGACGGTTCGGCGTAATGCGCACTTTCTCTCCCTGATAGTCCACGTCCTGCTTCTGCAGGTCGGAGACATACGATTCATATTCCTTTTCCGTGCGGAACACCTGCCGGAAAGACTGGTTTTCTCCCTGGGTAACCGAATAAAACGTTCCGCGCGGCATAACCGCGGCGCAGATCAGCAGAGCTGCTGCAATCAGAAACGCCGCCACTGAATAGCGGAACCCGATTTTTTTCCTGACTGCCCGGACAGTTCCGAATACAATCATAAAAACAGCCGCTGCCGCTGAAAGAATGAGGCCGATCGCGTTTGCAATTAAAAAATTAAACATTGGTTATCCTCCCGTTGGTATTTCTACGTTTTTTATTATAAATAGACACATAAAAAATATACACAAAATCAGTATGCCTGGAATCCCTATCTGTATACTAAAATAAAAAAAGCATGGATATCAGTGATCGGGAAGTAACCGTCGGAAAACGCAGAGTTCGTGTATACTATCGTATAGAAGAATCCGGCAAACAGCGCCTTACTGATTTATTAGAAGACTATCGCAAAACTGCAAATGGAATCGAAAAAATCCTGTCCCGTTCACTTACCGATTACGAGGAAAACAAAGATGATAACTGAATAGATATCTGCCCTTGTCAACTACCCACGACCTAAAGGTCATGGGCTTGTAACTGCCCAGTCGTACTAACGACTTGCGTCTCCGACCTTTAACCCCAATAGATATTACTATCTAAAGTGGCGTTACATCATGGGGTGGCTGACAGCACCCTTTACGGTAGAGCTTGCTCTGCCGTAACTACGATTTTGTAGTTGTTGTTTGTACCAGGTACTAAAACTTCCCATGCAGTACAAACGTGGTGAACCTTAGTATATTTTACATAATGCTAGGATTTCACATTAAAACCTCATATATACTTTTCAAAGGACAAAGAGTGCCTCGTTCTGAGCCGGAACTAACGGTTTTCTCTTAAAATGGCTCAATATTATTATAACACAACAAGGCTCCTCCCACCACCTGAAGGTAGTGGGTTTCCGCCTATGGATACTGTCAAGTAATCGTTGGCAACCCACTCATACATTTCAACCGTACGTTCCGTCTTTATAAGGTGTGTATGAAAACACGCTGTGTTTTCTGCTCGCTGCATGCGCTTTTTCGCCCAGGCTCCTGCGCGAACTCGCCCTTTGGGCTCAAACATGCGCCCGCCTTCGCTGCTAGCATGCAGCTCCCTACGAAAGCCTCGCTATCGTTTTTCATTGCACACCATTATAACTTCCGGAACTGTTTAAAATCCTGCCATGGCCAAAAGTTTTCCCCGTTCCCCGGATGTCTTCCCTTCTAACGCAGTCATATGGCCAATAACCGGGTATTCGTATCCCTTTCCGATCTTCTTCCTGATCTGGCCTGCCTGCAGGATATCTCCTTTGATTTCTTCCAGTTTCTCTTTTTCAAATATCGGTATTCTCAGCTGCTCCGTTACTTCATAAAGCTTTCCGGAACATTTCTTCGCCAGGATCTTTGCCAGATGGTTACCGCCCTTGATGCTCCAGCTGGTATGGTTATGCTTCATTCTCCTGGCTATGACGCTCCAGATATGGTTCTCCATCGTCCCCATTTTTCTATAAATAAGTCCTTCCGGGCTTTCCGGGATTTCCAGCCCACGCTCCTGATATGGCAGTAGGCCATCCCTGTTGGAACGGAAGTAGCTGATCACTTCTTCCACCTTCTTTATGGATTCATCATCGTCCAGGCTGTCACGATATATTTCAAGATAAGCAAAAGTTTCCGCCACCTTATTCTCACGCAGCATTTCCATAACATCATGGATTGCTTTTGCATGGGGCAGGTTTTTCCGGATACTCTGGTTTCTGTGAAACGGATCCAGCTGGAACACCGTTTCCTTATCCTGCGTTTTCTTGATCCAGGAAGCTCCGTCACCATTCAGGAAGCGTAACTGAACCTCATCGAGGTTATACTCGGCAGCGATCATCGCCTCTCTTTTTTTCTGGAATTCGGAAGCCTTCTCAAATCCGGCAGTCACAACTTTTCCATCAAGAGAGTAGCGGTCGTTTCCCTCCGCTTTCCAACCATCATAGGCGATTGCTGCTTTCATTTCCGCTTTTGGGAAATGCCGTTTTTCTCGATCTTTTCCCTGAAGATTCAGCCATACACCATCAGCTTCTTCAAACAACACTGGAACTTCTTTTTCGCCTTTTACTTCTTGTTTCTTATTAGCTGCAACAAGTTCCCTCTCATCATTTTCCAGTTTTTCTCCAAGAGTCTGTATGATATTCCACACACCGGTATGGCTGATGGGGAGCCCTGTCATGTCGGAAACTTTGTTGGCACAATTCCGATAGGACATCTCTGTGATGGATGAAACCATGAGTTCCACACAATTCTCTGAAACCAGGCCGACACGGTTCATCTTCAGATTTTCATCCAACAGATAGACATAGTGATTTTCACCATACTCATCCCTGGTCCTGTACACATACCTGTCATAAGGCACGTCTCCATAGACCGTTTTGATAGATGTGTGGCGCGTCCCTTTGTCACGGAGTTCGGATGTATCTCTGCTGTCATGCAGGTATTTATCATACTGCTGGAGTATCTCTTGGGTCAGTGCGACGCCAAGGTCGCAAACAAATCTGAAAATCTCCTGCTCTAATTCCTTGAAAGTTACGCCCTTTTCCTCTATCATAGTATTCATCATACAGATCCTTTCGTATGTATTCTTAGCAAAATAAATACTAATGGTTTTCTGTATGATATGGAAGGGGCTTCGGCCTCTTCTTTTTGTTTTTGCCAACTAAAATTTTACTCTATGCCGCCTATGACAAACGAAAGGAGTTAATTTATGAAAAAACCGAAACAGGGACCGCCGCCCCACGACAGTCCCTGTTTCGGTTTTGAGAAATAGGTATATGTTATATATAGTAAAAGGTTGGATAATTACATGATTTACTGTGCCTTTGCTGCCTGCTCGTCAATCTCTTTTTCCATGCCGCCCACAGCAGCCACCACTTTGACACCGATGAGCATCAGTCCTCCGGCCAGGGCGATCAGCGCGAACACTACATACGGCACGGTATAGCCGCCGAATGCGGAGCGGAGGATTGCCAGCAGTACGAAGGAGCAGGATCTGACGATACCCACAATCATGTTCAGTACACTGTAGCAGATCGGGAAGTCTCTTCTTCCGTATACCAGCGCTGCCATAGACGGAGCGAAGTTGCCGTTGCCGCCAATGCCTGCGCCCAGCATTACGATGCCGATGACCATGATGATATTATTCGGGGACAGCAGCAGCAGAATGCCGATGCAGTACCAGATGCCGAAGAGAATCGATGCCTTCTTTGTACCGACCTTCTGATCGACAATTCCCCAGATGATCGAGCCTACCACGCCGATTACCGCAGCAATGGTAATGATATTCAGGGATGTCTGCAGGCTGTAGTGTTTTACGGTCATGAAGTAACCGGCAAGCTGAGACATGATTCCCACGGTTGCCAGGCCGAAGAACCCATAGGCGATTCCAAAGATCCAGGTCTTGGGATTTTTCAGCGCTTCGCCGTATCCAATCTCACTGCTTCCCTCCAGCGCTTTTTCTTCTTTCTGAATCAGCTTGGCGATCTCCGGATCATTGTCCGGATAGCATCCTGCTTTTTCCGGTGTGTCCTTGATAAAGATCGCGGTCAGAATACCAACGATAATAATCACACAGCCCATGATCGTAATTGCCACGGCAATGTTGGAACGGCTGCTGAGCTGATTTAAGATCTGGCTGATCAGCGCGCTGGCCAGATTCATACCGATGGTTGTAAAGCCCATGATGACACCCTTTTTGGTGGGGAACCAGTTGGTGCAGATGGACAGACCCAGGGTCAGGGCAAATGCATTGATCAGTGCCACCATGGCAACCAGGAACACTGCGTACAGCGCGATGGTCGGGGCGTTGCCGTAGCAGATCGTGGCAGCGCCGGCTGCAAACATGGTAATGACCATGACACGTTTCAGTCCGAACTTCTTCGCCAGTCCGCCGAAGATTACAACAATGAATAAAGCGATAATCGATGCCGGTGTGGAAATCGACAGGACCGCGTTGGGATCCCAGCCGCGGTAAGCGGCGATCTGCGGAACGATGATATTCAGTCCGTCTACTGTCATACCGGTCATAAAGAAGAACCATACGACCTGGTAGATCACTACGGTCCATCCCTTCCGACCGAAGTTGTACATTCCGGTAGAAGGCTTTGTATTTCCAAATGTTGGTGTTTTGTCAGCCATTATATTTCTCCTCCTGAATCAGATTCTCCCAAATTCCGATTTACTGTTTTGGCAGCGGGCTCGCAATGACCAGCATCGTTGCCGGATAATTCTGCTTATTCAGAATCTGCTTGCCTTCACCTGCCGCAAAATGCATGGATTCATGTTTCTTCAGAACGGTGATCTCCTCCCCGTTCTTATCCATAATGGTCATTTCGCCTTCAAGAATGAAATATACCAGTTCTACCGGCGGCTCTACATACTCGGTTCCGCCGCCCGGAAGGAAATGGGACATCCCCAGTGAGAACGCATTGCATCCGTTATCGGCGCCATGCAGACGAATTGCCCGCATGTCAAAATGTCCCGGCGCGTTATAAGCAAGGGACTTATTCACCTCAACTTTGTTCATTCCGTAAATCTCCTCTCAATCTTCGTTAGATCAACCACTTTTTCATCAGAAACGAATACAAGAATGCAAGGCCTTCATAAACACTCATATCTTTTCTTTACAGATATTCTAGCAATACGGGTTACCAAACGGAAATGCCGACTGAATCACTGGTTATAATCAAAACGCATAACCGTTTCTCCAAATTTTTCAGGTGATATTGTGCATTTTAAACAAAGCGCTTGCGTATCATCCGAAAAAAACAGCGGTATGAACGATGGTTCCGTTCAGACCGCTGTTTCCTATCAGTTATTATCTCTTCTCTGTTTTGTTACAGTTTGTGATGCAGTTTCAGGATATCGATGAGCATCTCATCCCGGTATTTGCTGCAGTGCGCATTGTCATGGCCGATATAATCCGGGAAATTCTTCATCATTTCATCGACTGATGCCTGGGCGATTTCGCCGTATTCCTTGTTCGGCATATGTTTCCAGTCTGCCATATCTGCCAGCCATTTGTCTCCGCCGTCTCCAAGCATCTCCATCATGCCTTTCAGTCCGCCCGGATTGCCCAGCTGCATGATCATGTTATGGCCGAAGATGGCCCAGCGGATACCGGGGCCGTATACCAGGGCCTTATCCGCGTCTTCCGCGGTGCAGACGCCGCGCATAACCAGGTCAATCATCTCACGGTATACTGCCAGCTGCAGACGGTTGGCAATAAAGCCCGGGCACTCTTTATTCAGTACTACTGCTTCCTTGCCGATGGACTGGTAAAAATCTTTGGCCAGCTGCAGATTCTCTTTGGATGTTTTCGGGGAATATGTCATTTCCACCAGCGGAATCAGATGGGGCGGATTGTAGGGATGACCGCCGACACAGCGTTCCGGATGCACTGCATTTGCCACAATATCAGAGATCAGCAGGCCGGAGGTGCTGCTGGCATAGATTGCGTCTGCCGGGCAGGCTGCCTCGATCTGGGCCAGTACCGACTGTTTGATCGGCAGACGTTCCGGTCCGTTTTCCTGAATGAACTGTACATCTGCCACTGCCTCTTCCAGTGTCGGATAGGTGGTGACACGATCCAGAATCGCCTGGCGGTCCGCCTCTTCCAGGGCGCCGTTTCCCACCAGTGTATCAATATTGCTGTTCATCTTGTCCTTTGCGGCATGCATAACGTCTTCCACCACATCAAACAGATGCACTTCCTTGCCTTTCATGGCAAACAGGAGCGCCCAGCTCGCGCCGATGACGCCGCATCCGATCACAGCTACTTTTTTAATATCTTTTGCTTCCATGCTTCCGATCCTTTCTTTCGTTTTTCAGCCACACGAATTGTAACGCTTACAGCAGCTCAAAGATACCGGCCGCGCCCATGCCGCCGCCGATGCACATGGTTACCAGCCCGTATCTGCCGTTGTTGTCCTGCAGATAATCCAGGGCTTTGCAGGTTAAGAACGCGCCTGTGGCGCCCATGGGATGACCCAGTGCCATCGCGCCGCCGTAGGGGTTTACTTTCTTCGGATCCATCTTCAGCTCACGGATGCAGGGAATTGCCTGTGCCGCAAATGCCTCATTCAGCTCGATGACATCCATGTCATCAATGGTCAGTCCTGCCCGTTCCAGCGCTTTCGGCACTGCGTGAATCGGGCCCAGTCCCATCATTGTGGCATCGCAGCCGGACACTGCGAAAGATACCAGCTTCGCGATGGGTTTCGCGCCGCATTTTTCTGCTTTTTCCTTTTCCATCAGCACCACAAAGGCTGCCGCATCGGAAGTCTGGGAAGAAGTAGCCGCTGTTACTGTGCCGCCTTTTTCCTCCGGAATGAAGCAGGTCTTTAATGTGGACAGTTTTTCCAGATTCGTTCCCTTCCGGATTCCCTCGTCTTCTGTCACAGTTTTTTCATTGCCGTTTTCATCTTTTACCGTCACCGGGATAATGGAAGGCGCCAGCTTGCCTGCTTCCTGGGCTGCTGCTGCCTTGGCATGGGATTCCACTGCCATCTGATCCATTTCTTCCCGTTTGATTCCGTATTTCTTAACAATGTTCTCAGCAGTAATTCCCATGGCCATATACGCGCCCGGCGCATGCTCATTCAGCCACGGATCCTGATATTCTTCCGGATACGGTTCAAAGGTATCGCTCATGTCTTCCACACCGCCGGCAATGATCACATCTCCCTGATTCATGGCGATGGCGTTGTTTCCGGTGGCGATGGCCTGCAGTCCTGAGGAGCAGAACCGGTTGATGGTATGCCCTGCCACATTCTCCGGAAGTTCCGCCCGGGCCACTACGCTCTTGGCAATGTTCATGGATGTGGTCTTGTGCTGTACCGCGCATCCCATGATTACGTCTTCGATATCCGCCGGATCCAGTCCCTCTACCCGGTCAATCACACCTTTCAGTACCTGCGCGGAATACTCAATGGGATGGGTATCCTTAAAAGATCCTTTGAATGCTCTGCATACCGCGGAACGGCCATACCCCACAATTACTGCTTCTCTGCTCATAAAAAAAGCTCCTCCTTCTATCTTCTCTTTATGAATCATTGATCTGCAAATACGGATCGTAGTTACAGAAAGTTTTTCTATAATGAATCCTATCACACCCCATTTTTTTGTTGAAATACTCCTTCCACGGGCTGTTATACCAAAACAGCATAACAGATCCCTTCGATTAGAACTCTGTATGTTTCTGTGCTATAATAAGTCATTGTGAAAGAATGAACGAAAGTGTCTGCGACAGACCGAACAAAAGTTGGAGGAATCACTTTATGGATGTTAATCGACTAAAGGAGTTTATCGTTCTGGCCGACTGTCTGAATTACAGCAAGGCAGCCAACCAGCTTTACCTGACTCAGCCGGTTTTAAGCAGGCATATTCACGACCTGGAAGAGACGTTCGGCGCCCAGCTGTTCGTCCGGGACACACACAAAGTGGAGCTGACCGACATCGGCAGGCTTGCGGCCGACGAGCTCAGCAATGTAGTCAGTGCCTACGACGCTGCCATCCACAAGATCAAACAGGCCAGCGCTACCGCCAACGGCTCCATCCGGGTAGGGTTCCTCGGTCAGGCAGTGAAGCCTTTCATCACACAGTTTACCCATTATTTCAAAGACCGGCATCCCCTGATAAAAACGGACTATCTGGCTTCCAACCTGGATCTGCTGATCGACGCAGTCAATAATGATGAGCTGGATCTGGCCTTTATCACACACCTGGATACCACGATGTTCAAAAATCTGGCCTACCGGCATGTGATGGATGACAAGCTCTGTGTCATCGTTCCCGTAGCCCACCGGCTCTACAACCGGGACAGCGTCTCCATCCGGGACCTGGACAACGAGCCCATGATCGCCTTCAACCCGGAGACCAATCCCCATACGGCGCTGTTTCACGAAAAACTGTTCAAAAAATTCAACTCCAGGCTGAATGTGGTGCACACGGTCAGCAATGTGGACTCCGGTCTGTTTTACACCAGTGTAGGATCCGGCTGTTTCATCATTCCCCGGCACCTGTCCGACCTGGCCAATGATATCCGTGTGATTCCCATCAGTGATCCGGATGCTGTGATTTCCCTGCATCTGATCTGGAAGAAAAGCAACACCAAGGATACGCTCCACCTCTTCATCAATGAATTTACCACCTTTTTCCGGGAGCAGGGAGAAGACCTGGCGGAACAGGCGGAAGCGTCATCCCTGTAACAAAAGAACAAACCGCCGGCTGCGGCAGAAGGAACTTCCGGGTACCCGTTTTACTGAGTTTTCAGTATATAAAGGGGCCCGGCAGATGCTCCTTTGCGGCAGCCGGCGGTTTTTTACTGACCTGTTATGGTTTTTCTCTTTTTTCCGGTTTACTCTTCCGGATCGATAAATTCATCGGAATCCATATAGGCCACGGCCTCCATGCCGGCGATTCGTCCGGAGTTAATCGCGTAGGACATGGTGGAACCCGGATTGTAGAAGCAGTAAGAGTCCGCGAATACGGTAGCGGTATCATTGCCGCAGGCATACAGCCCCGGAATCGGATCGAAGTCATCCTTCAGCACTTCCATATTTTCATTGACTTCCAGGCCGCCCAGGGAACCGTAGCCGGACGGAAAATGCCGCGCCACATAATACGGTGCTTTCAGGAGCGGTTTCAGGAACCGGTGATCCTTGGTAAATTCCCAGTCATAGCCCCGCTGGGAGCCGTTGCACATTTGATTGTATTCCTCAATGGTCTTTACCAGGTTTTTGTAATTGATTCCTGTGGTTTCACACAGCTCTTCTATAGTGTCAAATTTCCAGAAGTTCGTCTGTCCGGATTCCTGGTCATCCATTCCTTCGTGAAGAGCCGCCAGACCGGTGGCTTCAATCCCCTTGTGGTTCAGATACAGATCCAGCTCCTCGTCCCACTTGTCCATGGTTTTGATCCCGTGATGGTACGTGATATAATCCAGCCCGTGGGCTTTGTAATAATCCACGATCGTGGAATCGATAATGGTGAATCCGGTATGCCCCTTCTGCTGCAGCAGGGCGTTGCCGGTATAGGTGGTGTTGTCCATAATCTCTTCATTGATGAACCGCTTGCCCTGCAGGTTCACCATCAGGTTCGGCTGCCGCATGGTCTCTGAGAGGGTTTTGAATATGTCTGTCGTACCCGGCGTATTATAAGTAACCTCCATATTGATCTTCGCCTGTTTCGCGCCGATCTTCCAGGCCATATTCAGGCCATCGCCGTCGATTCCTGGAATACGGAAGGTAAACATATCCTTGCCCCATTTCCATCCCATATACTTGTAGATCATATCCACATTGTTCCCAATGCCGCCAGTCGCCACAATGACCGCGTTGCAGAGGCATTCGATTTCCTCTCCGTTCTCATCCACCGCACGGACGCCGCGCACCTGTCCTTTGGATCCGACTAAAATCTCTTTGACCGGTGTATTGAAATAGATTTCCGCGCCGATTTCACCGGCATATTCTGTCAGGATCCGGTTCATAATGGAGGCGGAGCGCTCCGAGGGTTTATTGGATCCCGGCGCCTTTACCATATGCTGGGTGCAGTGGGAATTTTTGAAATATTTGTATACACCGAGGAACTCCACCCCTTTGTCCTGCAGCCATGTAATGGTATCCGCGGACTGTTCAAACCAGCGGCGCACCAGCCGGGCGTTGGAACGCCAGTGGACATATTCCATGAAGAAACGGAAGGCGTCATCCTTGGTAAAATCATTGACCATCGCCTCTTTCTGCAGCTGTGACTCAAAGGCCAGCATGGCCATACCCATATTGGCCGCCCCGCCGCTTGTGCCTGATTTTTCAAAAGCTACCGCCACACCGCCTCCGGTGGCGTTTAAGGATTCCTGGGCCTGTGTCACGGCCGCCAGCCCTGACATGCCGCAGGCGATTACTGCTACATCTGCTTCCATCTGTTTCATGCGTTTGTCCTCCTTCTGCGTCTTCTTACACCGCCTTCCGGTACTGCCACAGCCGGTGTTTCTTTGATACACCCCTGGCATACCCGGTAGTTACATTTTTTTCTTGTTACATGCATGCGCCAGTCTTCCGGATGCTTTTTCAGCAGTGCCAGAATCTCCCGAGCCGCGTTTTCCGATAATACGCAGTCCGCGCATGTCCCGATGACCTGCAGCAGTTCCTCCAGCATCGGCAGATCATCCGAAGAGCCTGCGCCGTTTGCGATATCCCGCAGGATCAGCAGAATCTGCCGCATACCGTCCCTGCACATCACACCCTTGCCGCATCCGGCTTCCACGGTCCGTTCCGCGATCTGCCGCGCCAGATCCACCGGACAGATTCCCGTACCCTGCGCGGCTCCCGGCTCCGCCGTCTGCCGGCCGGCTGCACCGGCCTGGGCCAGCAGGTCCTGGAGCACAGCATCGCTTTGATTGCAGATTTTATCCACGTCTGTTTCCTCCCTTCTGATATTCGGTCCACAGTTTTACGGGATGCAGATCACAGCGCAGATCACACTGCAGGCAGCGTTCTGCCTCACAGACCGCCTGGCTGTCCGTAAAGGCCCGTTCCGTCTCTCCGCTGTTCAGACGGTCGCCGCATGCCACCGCGTCCGGATGTTCCCGTTTCCGGAAAGCAAATCCTTCTTCCCTGCCAATCTCCGGATTATGGGGTTCCCGCTGATACAGGACTTCTTCGATATCGCCGTTTCCGCCCAGATACCGGTCACATTCCGATGCTGCCTCCCGGGCGCCGGCAATGGCTTCGATCACCGACCGGGTGCCGGTTACCACGTCTCCGGCCGCAAACACCTGCTCCTGCATGGTCTGATGGGTGCCTTCCCGAAGTATCGGATAGCCGTAAGCATTCAGTTCTACGCCAAACCCTTCCGGAATATCTGTTTTCTGTCCCATTGCAAAAATCACCAGATCTCCGGGTTCCAGCGCTTCGGTACCCGGAATCTGCTCCACCCGGAGGCCCTCCGGCTCGAAGGAAAATCCGGAGATTTCCGCATAACGCAGACCTTCCAGGGCCTCCGGTGTTCCTGCCAGTTCCAGATTCACGGTGGAATTGTGCAGCACAATTCCCTCTTCCGTGCCCTGAAGGATCTCTTCCTCATCCGCAAGCATTTCCTCTCTGCTTTCCAGGCAGAACATGGACACTTCCGCGCCCAGACGCACGGCCGTCCTTGCCGCGTCAAAGGCTACATTTCCGCCGCCCAGCACGATGACCTTTTTTCCCGCACAGTCTGCGGAATCTGCGCCTTCCGCAGCCTGATACAGGAATTCTGCCGCAGTGATCGTATGGCCCTTTTCCGCTCCGGGAAGGGGCGCCTGCTTTCCCACCGGGGTTCCCATGGCCAGAACCACCGCGTCACAGGATGCTTTCAGTTCATCCAGGCATTCGATCCGCACCCCGGTCCGCAGTTTCACCCCGCTGTGGAGAATATCCCTGATTTCCGCCTGCACCTCCTCCCGGGGAAGCCGGTAGGCCGGGATTCCATACTGGAGATATCCGCCGGCCGATGCGTGCTGCTCGTATACCGTCACGTCATGCCCCTGCTTGCGCAGATACAGCGCAGCGGTCATTCCTGCCGGTCCGCCGCCCACCACGGCCACTTTCTTTCCGGTATCCGGATTCTGCCGAACGTTCGTTTTCCATGTTTCCTCTTTGGCTGCATTTACCGCGTAGCGCTTGATATTGCGGATGGACAGCGGATCGTTCAGGCCGTTCCGTTTGCAGGCAGCCTCACAGCGGCGGGTGCAGACGCGGCCCAGCGCTTTGGGAAAGGGAAGCTTTTCGTGAATCACAGCAGATGCCTCTTCTGCCCGGCCGGCTGCCGTCAGGCGCAGATATTCCGCAATGTCCGTATGGGCCGGACACTCTGCCCGGCAGGGCACCAGTCCGGTTCTGCCCGGAAGTGTTTTGTCAAAAACGCCCTCCGCGTCCTGCAGCGCGCCGGTGGGGCAGACTTCCACGCAGGCGCTGCAGAACCTGCAGTTCGCTTCCGCCAGCGCCCGGTCTTCCTCGGTTCCCACATAGATTTCCGCGTTTCCCTCTGCCTTGTTCAGCTTCAGGATCCCCACGCCCCGCACATCCCGGCAAACTCTGACACAGCGCTCACACTGAATGCAACGTTCCATTTCGCGGATGATCAGCGGGTTATTTGTATTGATTTTCGTAGTGGTCTTCGTGACCTCACGCATTCTGCCATGGACAGAATTGGTATACTGCATCATTGCCTGAAGCTCACATTTCAGATACATCTTGCAGGACGTACAGTCATGGGGATGCCCCGCCAGCATAAATTCCATGACCACCCGGCGGATATGCTCCAGATTCTCACTCTTTGTCGTAACTTCCATGCCCTCCTGCACCGGAAGCGTACAGGAAGTCACAACGCCTTCCTGCCCAGCGACTTCCACCACGCAGAGCTTGCAGGCCCCGATGCTTTCCAGATCCGGGTGGGAACAGATATGGGGAATATAGATTCCGGCCTGCAGCGCGGCTTTCAGGACAGAGGTCCCTTCTTCCGCCGTTACCGGAATTCCGTCAACGGTTACCGATACTTCCATCGAACAGCTCCTTTCTCCTTTTTTGCTGTCTGACTGCAGAAAAAAAGAAGGCATACTTTACAGACTGACGCCGCTGCCCCCGGTCTTGCTGAAAGACCGCGGAATCGCTGTGTCAGCCGGTAAAAGCAGCCCCGCTCTTTTCTGCTGTAAAATTGTCCTTCCGGCTGAGACGGCCGGTTTGCCGCTGTCTTTTTACTCTTCCATGACAGCGATGTCATCCGGAATGATCAGCTTCGGTTCTACCTGTTCCTGAATCTGTTCCGGCGTAATGCCCTGGCGCACTTCCCGCAGCACCAGTCCCTCCGGCGTCACATCGATAACGCACTGTTCCGTCACGATGTGATCCACGCAGTGCAGCGCTGTCAGCGGAAAGCTGCAGGTATTGACGATTTTCGGTTTTCCCTGTTTTGTCGTCAGTTCCATGGCCACAATGACCTGCTTGGCCCCGTTGCACAGATCCATGGCGCCGCCCATGCCAAACGCGCGCCCCGGACTTGCCCAGTTGGCCAGATCGCCCTGCTCGGATACCTGCAGACCGCCCAGTACCGTAGCCGCCAGACGGCCGCTGCGGATAATCGCGAAGGAATATGCGGTATCAAATACCGATGCGCCCGGCATCGGCACAAAGGGTCTGGAGCTGGCGTCTGCCGAACGGTCCGTCACCATCACATCGGTAGCGGTGTCACCCACACCGATCAGCCCGTTTTCTGTCTGAAACATGACGCCTTTTTCCGTATAGTCCGAACACAGACTGGGGATTCCCACGCCCAGATTGACCACATCACCGACCTTAAAATATTTTGCTGCGCGTTTTGCGATAAAAGCTCTGTTATCCATGATGTATCCCTCCTTTACGCCAGAATCATATCTACAAAAATACCGGGTACCCGCACTTCATCCGGCGCGATCTCAGAGATATCGCACAGATGATCGCACTCTACGATGGAAAGATCCGCCGCGGTCGCCACAATCGGGTGGGAAGCTGTGCCGGTGCCCCGGTAAGCCAGGTTGCCGATGACATCCGCCCGCCGGCACCGGGTAATCGCGATATCCGCCCGCAGCGGCTCTTCCAGCAAATACTGCTCGCCGTTTACCGTAATGATCTGCTTGCCTTCTTCCACTACCGTACCCAGTCCGGTTTTGGTCAGCACGCCGCCCAGTCCGGCGCCGCCGCAGCGCAGCCGTTCCATAAATGAGCCCATGGGCGCCAGTTCCGCCTGAATCACACCATTCATGATTTTCTCAGACGTTTCCGGATTGGTTCCCACATGTGTGGTTACCAGCCGGTCGATTCTGCCTTCATGCACCAGCCTTCCCACGCCTTTGTTCGGGTCGCCGGTGTCAATGGAATACACCGTCAGATGCTTTGCGCCGCTTTCAATAATGCACTCAATCAGACGCCAGGGATAATTGCATCCGGCCTGGCCGCCGATGGCAATCGTCTGCCCGTCCTTAAAACAGGAGATGATCTCTTCCCGTGTTTTTACTTTTCCTTTATCCGCACATCGATCCATATACTGCTCCTCGTTTCTCCTATTCCGCCTGTTTTTTTGTTTCTCTGTTTGAAAAAAGGGCTGTTGCAGTACAACAGCCCTATCATACGCATACTTACCGATTTGCGCCCATCATGATGTAGCTACCAGGCCGCCATCCGGGTAGATGGTGGTTGCAGTTACCATATCGGATGCTGATGATCCCAGGAACAGTGCCGGTCCGACTACATCGATTTCGTAACCGATACGCTCTGCCGGAAGAGATGCAGCAATACCGTTACGTACCTTTTCATCCGGAGGCAGAAGGCCTACCATCATAGGGGTATATGTGATTGTCGGTCCAATCGCGTTAACCTGGATGTTCGGACGAAGGTCTACCGCAAATGCCTTTGTCAGCATTTCAACCGCGCCTTTGGTGGTATTGTAAGCTACATTTCCCATACCGCCGTTGGCTACCACACGGATTCCGCGGACAGAACCGAAGTTGATGATCTTTCCATAACCATCTGCCGGTGTTTCCTTGCCGTGCTCGAAATCTTTCTCGTCATAGACTTTGCCGTCTTCTGTATTGTGTTCTTTCATCCAGTTGCCGAAGTAACGGTTGGTGTACATTAAAGATGTGATGTTTGTATTCAGCATTGCTTTCCAGAACTCGGTATCAATCTCCCAGGAGAACATCTTCTTGTTGATTCCCTGCGCGTTTACCAGAATGTCGCATCCGCCGATTCCTTCTTCGCTGACTGCATAGTCACGGGCAGCGATAACTTCTTCTTCCACACCTGCGTCGCATGCGTAATAGGTTACTTTTACGCCGTCCGCAGCTTTGGCTTTGATTTCCTCTACTGCTTTCTTTAACGCTTCTTCCCGACGGGACATAATGATTACGTCTGCGCCGTTTGCAGCGTAGCCTTCTGCGATTGCTTTGCCGAATCCGCCGGCGCCGCCGAAGATTACCGCTTTTTTGCCGGCAATATCAAACATTTTTGTTAAATCACCATCATATACTTTTGGCATGATTGTTCCTTCTTTCTATAAAAAAGCTGTTTCACAATAAAGCACTATGGGTATCTGCAGATTTTTATTTATCTGCCGGTTTCGGACGATACGGTTTGATCGTCTTTAATTCAAACGGGTTTTCTGCTTTTCCGGCTTCTACGTCCTTGAACCACTCAAACGGTTTGGTACGGAATCCGGCCCAGCTTTCCCGTGTCGGAGGCTGCTGCATCCAGTCGTTCTGATATCTCCAATCATTTGTCTGGCTGATGTACTTCTCATCCTGCTGGCCGGCGTTGGTATCACCCATCTCGCCTGCAGCCACACGCAGAAGAGAACCGTACTGCTCACTTACAGTATGCAGTTTCAGATCTTCTACGAAGAGTTTCTTCAGCGGGCGTTTTGCCAGGTTGGACATGATGGTACGGTTCTCGTACGGCATGGTCTTCCACATCCGGGCGATTTCCCAGGCACGGTCCAGTACAGTTCCCTTCGGAACGACTTCGCTGACCATACCCCAGTCAAGCATCTGCTGAGCGGTCCACTGACGTGCGGTCATTGTGTAGTAATTGCCGCGCTTGGTTCCGAAGAAATGCTGTGCCATCAGGCCCATGCCGTCGCCGGGTACCAGTCCGCCGTGTGCGTGGGGAACTTCCATCCAGGTATCTTCGCTTGCCAGTGTCACATCGCACAGCATTGCGGAATCCCAGTGGAATCCGGGTCCCGGAATCGCGCCGATGGTGGGTACATCCAGGTCGAATACCATGTTTTTGATCAGGTTGGTGTCATCAAAGTACTGATGCTGGAAACGCTCTTTCGGAAGTTCGGAGTAGGTCTCCCATCCGTTGGGGTCCGATTCTGTCATCCAGCTGTCGCCCAGATGGGTGAAAATGATGATCTCATTTTTGTAATCCAGAGAAATCACTCTGGTCAGCTGGCTGCAGGCACGGTGGGACATGCCGCTGTGGCACATCTGATGGTCATTGGTCTTCCATGTTACCTGAAGGATTCCGTCTTCCCTGTAAAGGTCCGCGAAATCCTTGAACCACTCTTTGTACTCTTCCAGTTCCGGAAGCTTCACATAATCTGCTAAAGGTTTGTTTGCCATGTTCCCTCTCCTTGTTTCTATAAAAAAAGTATTACTTTAGTTCCCGCTGTTTAGAATTTGTACCAGTCCGGTTCGTTGCTGTGTTCAAATTCATAGGGGTTTTTGATCTCTCCCCGCTGAACTTTCTCCCACCATTCGCCGGCCCGTTTCGGCATGCCGCGCCACAGTTCTTTTGTCATCGGCTGTTCCATATCTTTGGTGGCATAGCGATAATCATTCACACGGCTGATATATTTCTCATCCTGCTGGCTGGAATTTTCATCTCCCAGATCTCCGGCTGCCACGCGGAGCATGGAGCCATACTGTTCGCTGACGGTGTGGAGCTTCAGGTCTTCCACGAAGAGTTTCTTCAGCGGACGTTTCGCCAGGTTGGACATGATGGTACGGTTTTCATACGGCATGGTCTTCCACATCCGGGCGATTTCCCAGGCCCGCTCCACTGCCTGCCCTTTCTTCACCACTTCGCTGACCATTCCGTAATCCAGCATATCCTGCGCGGTAAACTGGCGGGTGGTCATCATGTAGTAGTTGCCCCGTTTGGTTCCGAAATAGTGCTGTGCCATCAGGCCCATGCCGTCTCCCGGTACCAGTCCGCCCTGTGCGTGGGGCACTTCCATCTTGGTGTCTTCTGTGCAGATGGTCACATCGCACAGCATTGCGGAATCCCAGTGGAATCCGGGTCCCGGAATCGCGCCGATGGTGGGTACATCCAGGTCAAACACCATGTTTTTGATCAGGTTGGTATCATCAAAGTACTGATGCTGGAAACGCTCTCTCGGAAGCTTGGAATAAGTCTCCCATCCGTTGGCATCCGATTCGATCATCCAGTTGTCACCGATATGTGTGAAAATGATGATCTCGTTTTTGTAATCCAGGGAAAGTACTCTGGTCAGCTGGCTGCAGGCACGATGGGACATGCCACTGTGGTGCATCGGTCCGTCATTGGTTTTCCATGTCACCTGAACGATACCGTCTTCCCGCTTCAGATCCGCGAAATCCCTGAACCACTCTTTGTATTCATCAAATTCAGGCAGTTTCACGTAGTCAGCTAAAGGCTTCGCCATAAGTGTTCCTCCTTGCTTTCACATTTACTCATTGTCAGAAAAAACGCTCTTTTTGAATTGATTATTGGTCATTTCTTAACCTGAGCACAGTATAGCATCAGCAAGATGTACAAGTGAAATTCCCCTTTGCCGCCTTGTTATGTCGAAACCGTATAACACGGTTTTCCGAAATGGCATAACCGGCATGTTTTTCGTTTCCGGTTCTTTCCGCCGGGTCCTCCGCAGTATAATAACAGCCCCCTGCCGGAAACATCCGCCGACAGAAGGCTGCTTATTCATATCCCTCTGTTTTTCCGTCTACAGGCTGGTGGCGCCCATATCCGCGATAACCGCGCTTCCGGAAATCATGCCGGAATACTCGGAAGCCAGAAACAGGGCGATGGCCGCCACTTCCTCTGCTGTGCCGAGACGGCGCTGGGGAATTCCTTTCAGGGCCTTTGCCAGAAATTCCGGATTGTCAAACATCGCCGCGTTAATATCCGTCTTTACATAGCCCGGGCAGATTGCCGTCGTGGTAATCTGATACCGGCTCCACTCCAGGGCCATGGTCTTTGTCAGATTCAGCACCGCTGCCTTGGATGCGCAGTAGGTAGACACCTGATTGGTGCCTTTCAGTCCGCCGATGGAAGCGATCTGGATGATACGCCCGCCGGTTCCCTGTTCTGCCATAAGTTTCGCCGCCTCTTTGGAAGCGAAAAACACGCTGCGCAAATTGGTGTCCATGACACGGTCGTAGTCCTCTTCTTCCATTTCAAAAATCGGCTTGGTCACCGCGATGCCGGCGCAGTTTACCAGAATATCCAGATGCTCATACTGCTCCACAACGGTCCGCATCAGCCGCCGGATATCCGCCACTTTGCTTACATCTGCCGCTACGCCAAGGGCGCTGCCGCCATGATTTCTGATCTCTGCCGCCACTTCCTCGCACTGATCCTGGTGTCTGCTGGTCACCACAACAGAAGCGCCGAATCCCGCGAACATCAGCGCGATGGCGTATCCGATCCCTTTGGTGCCCCCGGTAATCACTGCCACTTTCCCGTCCAGGCGGTAATCCGGCAGTTTCAGAGGCCATTTTGCCCCGTTCACAGGGATCAGCCCATGCTCTTTGCAGCAAAATACGTGGTGCCGTATTTTTCAGCTGCTTCTGCCTTCGCTGCTTCCAGCTGCTCGACCGTTACTTCTTCCAGTGCTTTTACCACTGCCGCGTGATCCAGCGGTTTCAGTCCGAGCATTTCCCGGGCTTCCGCGGAGGTAGCCACTTCATTGCCGAACGCCTTGACTGCTTTCGCTGCGCGTTCTACCAGCATCAGGTTCGTAGCCAGGATCTTCTTGCCGTCTTTATCCTTGCCGTATACCACGTTGTCTTCCATACCGATGCGGACATGTCCGCCGTTTGCCAGGGCAGAGAACATAACCGGCAGATGGCCTCTTCCGATTCCAAATGCGGACCAGGTCACTTCCTGCGGCAGATTACCTTCGGACTGCAGTCTCTGAATATAGGACAGCATCTCCTGTACGTCTCTGGGCTGCGCGTCCATACCGCCGACTACACCCAGGCAAAGCTGGAAATGAAGCGGCGCCTTGACGATGCCTTTCTTCCAGTACACGCCTACCGCACGGATCATGCCCAGATCAAAGACCTCAAACTCCGGCTTGATATTTCTCTCCTGATACAGTTTGCCCAGTGTGGTCAGGAATGTGGGAGAATTGCTGAAAATGCCTCCCGGGATTCCCCAGTTAAAGGAACCCGCGTCAAAGGTACCCATCTCGATTCCCGGCACATTTGCGTGATGCAGCATACGTACCGCATTTCCGTAAGGGGAATCATCCGATACCCGGTTATCACCGGAGGATGTGCAGTTGATGATCACATCGCAGTCCGGATACTTGGTGCGGATCAGTTTGATGGTCTGGTAAAACTTCACCGGATCCATCACGCCTGCGCCCTGGTCATCTCTCATGTGCAGATGTACGATGGCCGCGCCTGCTTTCCAGCATGCGTATGCTTCATCCGCTATCTCTTCCGGAGTCTCCGGAACATCATATCCATGGGGTGTAATCGCGCCGGTCAGCGCTGCTGTAAGAATCGTTTTTGCCATAATAAAATCTCCTTTCCAATACAGACTGCAGCTGGTGTTTCCTGCCTTCTCTTTCTTTATCCTACCGATTCATCCAGGCTTTTTCAATAGCTCAAACCCTAGTGTTTATGCGGGTTTCCGGCTTCGTTATGTCGAAAAAACATAACCGCGCGCACAGATGCATAACCACGTTTGCAAAACACATAACCCCATGGGTCTGCCGCCTGTGTGTCCCGGCAAAATCCATGCTATACTGAACAAAAAAAGCGGCGGCGCCGGATGTGTCCGGCCCCGCCGCGGTTTCAGAAAACTGCGCAGGAAAGAGAGGTTTGTTATGGAAGCTGTCACAGAATACAAAATGAAAAAAGGAACTGTTCTGGCCACAGTCAACGGATTTGTCGGAGAAGAAGATTTTTACCGGATGCACGATATCATAAAATCCACGCTCCAGCCGGAAGACTCCGGTTACAGCGTGGATTCCATGTGTATCGGCGGGTATTTTCAAAAAGACGGGATCAGTGTGCGCACCAGCAGCGAAAGTCCCTATGATACCCTCAGTTTTTTCTATGATCCCAGAGTTCTGTCGGTTGCCGCATCTATTGTGATACGACCGTAACTATTACAGTTTTTAACTCGCATAACGGTGAACACCCCCGTGTGCAAAGCACTTCTCAGTAGCATAACGATGAACACCCCTGTGCAAAATGTCTGCACACCCTGCATAACGATAGCAGTGTGCATCGTTAGGAGTGTATGAACTCGCCTTATCACAAAGAACCTACTTGGATTCATATTCCTCTTCATATCTCCACACAAAACTTCCGGCATGCTTCTGTTTTCCCTTTGCAGCATCCCGAATACTTTTAGAATTAATTCCTGTTTTTCTTACGGCCTCGGCCACAGATTCAAAACGCGCAATAACGTTCATATCATCATCCAACTGTAATATTGGCCGCCCGGTTTGCTTATTATCCTGTTCTTTCCCATTTGACTTTTCAGAATTCAAGTCAGCCTGCTTCTGCTTTTTCTCAAGACGTTCCTTGGCATTTTGCTCTTTTTCTCTTCGCTTCAATAACATCTTAATAGCAGTATCTCTGCGTGCGACCATCCGGCTGATATTTGTTCCTTGCTTACTTTCACGTGCAATTCCTTCATCCAAAATATCAATTTCATTATCATAATCTTTGAGTTTATGATATGCCTTCGCATATGATTCAAATAATACCGGAGCACAGTAACCTTGGAAGCGCGCTTTATCGAACAATTCGATTGATGCTTCAATATTACCTGCCTTCCTAAGTTCATCTCCTTTCTCCCAAAACGGAAAACCTTGATCAAATCCTTTGTCCCAATTATCTAAATTCCTAATCTCTGAAAGGCTGGTTCTGTTGTTTACCGGATGTATTTCCACTGAATCTCTGTCAATATTTTCTGCATTTACAGCGACATTTTGAACCTGGTAATCTTTACTGCGTACAACATCGAGGATGTCATTCACATCGTCCATGGACATCGCATTATTCATAATTGGGCCATTCTTATATTCGCCAATAAAACTCCTGTTGTATTTCAAATAGTCCAACGCAGACTTTGAAATAGCTTTGTATTCCTTGAAAATGTAATCGCCTAAAACTTCTATATCAAGCGGAGAAGAGAAAAACACTCTGACATAGTCAGAACCGCCCTCGGTCATTGTGCACGGCTCCTTTGCAAAGCTTTTAGTCGCCTTCAAATTGTTTGCAACAATAATGTATTTTCCTTTTTTTGCAAATTTGAATTTTATGATGTTGTAAAGATAGCATACGTCAACGTACCCGCTGCTGTTTTTATAAAAGCCTAGCAGATCTATATTGCCATTTCTTGATGCAATAATATTTTGGATTACTGCGCATACTTCCTTTTCCTCATCGGAAGGTCTGGATTTCTCCATTGCGATTCTGTTCTTTTCCTGTTCATCCCTTTTGACTCCCAGCAAATTCCAAAGAAGGGATCCGCATATCTCGGCATCGCTTTCAGCTCTGTGCGCGTTTTGATTAACCAGATCAAAATGTGCTGCCACAGTATTCTGCTTATAATTTTCCAATCCCTTAACCATGTTTCTGGACAATGACAATGTGTCAATATAGTATATTTCGGCATCGTACCCAAGTCGCTCGAGCGTCTCCGATAAAAAGTCCATATCAAATCTTGCATTGTGAGCGCAGATAGCTGTCGTCCCGGTCAAAGCATCCCCTAAAAATTCAATCAGCTTAGCGTAAACTTCTCTTTCCAAAGGCGCATTTGCAATCATCTGATCCGTAATATGATTTACTGCTGTTGCTGCCGATGGAATTCTGACCATCGCATTTACCAGCGTTCCAAACTTATCAACTGGAATTCCGTTTTCAAATATCACGGCTCCCACTTCTATTATTCGATCTCTTTCTGCACTTAAGCCTGTGGTTTCCACATCAAAAGCAATATATCTCTGCTCTATTGCGTTCCAAGCGCTATCATCCATTTGAACTTTATGGGCAGACACGAGGCCCCGTTTGGTAAAAGCGGGTTTTCTTTCATTTACCGGAGTGCTTCCCATTGCTGGTGATTGTTGAGAAACACTTGCCTCTTTAGCCTTGTTTTTTCGACCGAATAATTTGTCCAATAATCCCATTCTGTTTTTCTCCTCAACTTTCAATCTATTGATAAACTGTTGTCATCGCATAAATCAATGTCTTGTTAAACGGCATCAAGTCAATGTTATGAACAGATATATTTTAAAACATTTATACTATCACGCGCAACGAAAACACCGCAGTTCTTTCGAACTGCGGCAACTCTGAAAGTATATGCTTACGCTTCAATTTCCGTTCCGTTCCGGAATGTGACGCTGATCTTCCCGTCCCTGTGAACCGTGACGTATTCCACCATGCTTCCCCAGAGAGCGTCATCAAACTCCGCGATTACGCCTTTCCGTGATTTCAATTCCCGGATGAATTCCGCCAGACGCTCGCTCTGCGTCTCCTTCTTCCGAATCCTGTCCGTCACTTCATCGTATCTTTGCTTCTTCTCATCGTACCTTCGGACGAGATCGTCGTACTTCTTCTGATAATCATTCTGATTCTGTGCGATGCGGGCATTCTCCGCAACAAGACTGTCCGTCATTTCCACGATTACGGAAAGCTCGTTTTCCAGACGGTTCTTCTCTTCCTGCAGGCTGCCTGTGTCGCACAGGGTCTTCCGGATCAGCTGCGCGTTTGCCAGGATCTCTTTCTTCTCCTTCACCAGCTTGTTATACGCCGAAACAAACGCCGCTTTCACATCTTCCTTTGTCACGAAAGGCGTCTGGCATTTTTCGCCTTCGTACTTGCTGTTGCAGCGGTAGACCTCTTTCCGATATTTGTCTCTGGAATGCCAGACCTTGGATCCGTACCACCCGCCGCAGTCTGCACATTTTATCTTGCTGGAAAAGATACTGATTCCGCTGTACCTTGACCGGCCGTGTTTCCGCCGTTCCAGTTCCGTCTGCACCAGGTCGAAAACCTGCGGAGAAATAATCGCCTCGTGGTTTCCCTCCACGTAGTACTGCGGTACTTCTCCCTCGTTCTTTTTCATCTTCTTCTGCAGAAAATCAACGGTGAACTCTTTTTGAAGAAGCGCGTCTCCCTTGTATTTCTCGTTGGAAAGCATCCGGCGAACCGTCGACTGGTTCCAGACGTCCTTTCCGCTCGGAGTTTTGATGCCCCGGTTCGTCAGTTCCTTCGCGATGGCGTTCGGCGTAAGACCTTCCAAAAACAGCCGGAAAATCAGACGGACCGTCTTCGCCTGCTCCTGATTCACCACAATCTTCCCGGTCTCTTTGTCCTTGTCCAGCCCGAGAAACCGGCTGTAGGCAAAGCTGACTTTTCCGTCCGCCATTCTTTTCCGCTGTCCCCAGGTGACGTTTTCCGAAATCGACCGGCTCTCTTCCTGCGCAAGGCTCGACATGATGGTGATCAGAAGCTCGCCCTTGGAGTCCAGCGTCCAGATGTTCTCTTTTTCAAAATAACATTCCACGCCTTTTTCCTTCAGCTCGCGGATGGTTGTCAGACTATCCACCGTGTTCCTCGCGAACCGGCTAACGGACTTGGTGACGATCAGATCAATCTTTCCGTCCAGGGCGTCGCTGATCATATGTCGGAAGCCCTCGCGCTTTTTCGTGTTGGTTGCGCTGATGCCCTCGTCCGTGTAAATTCCGGCGAACTCCCAGTCCTCGTGACCTTTGATGTAATTCGTATAGTAATCGACCTGCGCCGCATAACTTGTCGTCTGGTCTTCATGATCCGTGGACACCCTTGCGTAGCCCGCCACTCGCCGTTTCGTCTTGCTGTTGATCGGTGCGGCGGTGAACCTACTGATGGTGGCCGGAATTTTCTTTACCTGTCTTGACAATCCGTATCACCTCTCTTCTCTGATTCCCTCGCCGTGCGAAGTTCCGCCTTTTCAGCTTCCGTATGCCGATATGTTTTTCTCTTTTCCCGGTAAGTCCGCTCTTCGGTTCTTCCGTCTTTAAAACAGAAAATGACCGTTCCGTGATCAATCATGGCGTGATCCAGTTTCTCATCCATGATGGTTTCGTCAAACTCCGGTATTCCGAGAACTTCAGCCGTAAGCTGCTTCATGGTTTCAACCCTGATCGATTTGTTTCCGCAGGATGAACTGTGCGGGCAGCGAAGATAGGAGCCGTCCGTCCCGTCCCTGTAGGCTTTAGTCTGACGGCGGTAGTTCATTCCGCACGCGGCGCATTTTACAAATCCGGTAAATCCGCCGCCTTTCACAATTCGAGTCCTGCGGTTTCGTCTCCGCTCACTGACCTGCCGTCTCATCTCTTTCGTCCAGCAGTCTTTATGACTTGTATTCTCCCATCTGCGTTCAATGATCCGCCCGTCCTTCATGCGGAATTTCAGAAGACCCTGCTCGGGAACGTCGATGCGGTCCACCTTTTCGGAAAACACCTTCTCGCTGAATTTCTCCAGCCCCAGCACGGCTGCGCATTCACGTTTCAGATACCGTTCCGGAATGCTGCCGCGAACCGGACACTGACTGTTCTTTTTCCCTTTCGAACCGCAGATCCAGTAAACAAGGTCATCGCCAAGTTCGGACTGGTTTGCCCTGTTCTTTCTTTTGTGTCTCGTATAGCTTTTTCCGCAGTGCGGGCATTTGATTTTCCCGGTAAAACTGGTGATGTTCAGGCTCTTGTTCGCAAGCGGTCCGAGTTCTCTGCGCCGCGCAATCTCATCCTGCACGTACCGCCAGGTTTCCATGTCAATGATCGCTTCGTGCGTGTTCTCGATGAAATACTGCGGAAGCTCGCCTTTATTCTTTTTCCTTTTCTTTGTGATCGGATCTTCAACGTATTCCTTCTGAAGAAGGGTATTCCCGGTGTAGGTGATATTGGTAAGGATATGATGTATCTGGGAATCATGCATCACATTCCCTCTCACGGAACGAATTCCTTCCGCATCCAGTTCCCGCTCGGTTTCAAGCCTTGACTTCCCGTCCAAAAAGTTCCGGTAGATCCGCTTGACGACCGCAGCTTCTTCCGGCACGACCTTAAGCGTGTCTCCTGCCCAGCGGTATCCGAGAATGGGAAGCTTTGCCGTTGGGATGCCCTTCTCCATCCGCTTCTTAACGCTCCACTTCACGTTCTCCGATATGCTCCTGCTTTCCTCCTGCGCAAAAGAGGCAAGTATTGTGAGCATCAGCTCCCCGTCGCCGCTCATGGAACTGATGCGTTCCTTTTCAAACCGCACCTCCACGCCGATGTCTTTCAGATGTCTTACCGTTTCCAGAAGATCAACGGTGTTCCTGGCGAACCGCTGGATGGACTTTGTGAGGATGATATCGATCCCGCCGTTCTCTGCGTCTAGAATCATCCGCTGAAATTCCGTCCTTTTTACAATCCCCGTTCCGGAGATGCCGTCGTCGGCGTAAACCCCGGCGTATTCCCAGTCCGGGTTCTTCTGAATCAGCGAACTGTAATAGCTGATCTGTGCGGACAGGGAATGATGCAGCCGCTCAGTTTCCATCGAAACCCTGGCGTAGGC
The DNA here is from genome assembly GCF_000270305.1 of Clostridium sp. SY8519. Classification (NCBI taxonomy): domain Bacteria; kingdom Bacillati; phylum Bacillota; class Clostridia; order Eubacteriales; family Clostridiaceae; genus Clostridium; species Clostridium sp. SY8519. Next base: position 761,691 of record NC_015737.1, read on the forward strand.
GGCAACCTTTTTCTTCTCTTTCATAACAGGCACCGCCTGCCTGATCTTTGTTATTTTCGCCATTGTATCAACTCCTTTCCGCTACCATACATCCCTCTGAACCGGCGTTAAGTCAACGATCATTCCGAAAATAATACGCCGAAAACAGGCTTGTATTTTTCAAGAAATACGGCATTTATTCGCTGGTATTCCTCCCCGGAAATCAGACCGTTTTCCAGCATTTCCCGAGCGATGCGCATGGTCGTCTGGTACAGTTTTTCCGCCCTGAATTCCTTATCGCCCATTTCCGTGCCCTCCAAATCGGTCCTTGATGTAGCATTCGTGGCTGCAGTACTTTCTTCTGCTGTCGCCGTAGAGATGAAATTCCTTTCCGCAGGTCGGACACACAAAATAGTAGACCTTCTTACGTTTCACCTGGTCAAGATGGCTGTTCCACCAGGCGTTTCTGCACTTGTCGCAGCAGAAGCGTTTTCTCTTCCGCTTTGCGATCTGCCGGATTTCCCTTCCGCAGTTCTCACAGTGCGTTACTTCTCCCGTGTATTCGACGGCCGGCTTCGGCTTTTCCGCGATCTCGTCCGCGTTTCTCCTGCAATAGGACTTCACGGTATTCAGCGGAATCTCCAGCTCCTTTGCGATCCTGCCGTACCCGTATCCTTTCCGGCGAAGTGTCCTGATTTTGGATTTCTGATTTTCCGTCATTTTCATCCGCTCCTTTCCGGGGACTCATCCTTTCCCCTGTTCCTTGGCGAAAAAATCAACCCCCTTCGTGATGCGGGTAATTCTTTCAACAGCTATGTAGCCGAAGAGCCGGAATTTCCGATTTCGGCGCAAAAAAAGAAAGCCTGACCGCACTCCGTCATGGGAATGCAATCAGGCTCAGAGGTTTTCCGGTATTCAGTTGATTCTTTCCGCTTTCCGCTTCAGGAGCGTCATCAGTTCGTCCGGACTCGTGTTGTTCCATTTGGTATCGTTTTTGATCTGAGTCCCGATATGAGAAATAGAGAAAGCGCTAGTGAATCTTATTTCACCAGAAGATTCACTTTCTTCTGCACGGCATCGTAGTCATATCCGGCTTTCTTGAGCTTCCGTTTCCGGGCATTACCGTTTCCCCACTTTCCGGCGATTACTTCCCGGGCAATTTCATCCACAGATTTCTTCTTGGCAGAAGCACTCTTATCGTACTTCGGTCTGGCATATCCTCGGATATATCCCCAGCCGACCGGGATGGTGCGGTAACCGACCGCGTTCTTGTGATTTCCTTCGATCACTGTAATCTTCCCATTCTTCACTTTAGTCACAATTCCGATGTGAGTGGAGCTTCCGTCATTCGGCTGCGCATGATCGTTCCAGTTATACAGGATGATATCTCCGCGCTTCGGCGTGATTGTTCCGTCCTCCTGCCAGATGCCTTTTTTCTTAAAAATTGCCACATGCTTTTCGCAGCTGATTTCCGTTCCGATGAGGTCGGTCATTTCCGCCTTGATTGCGGCAGCGGAAACAGCAGCATCGCACCATGCGTCCGTATATTTCATCCTGTAGCCGCGGGCGAGCGGCTTATGGCTGTTGTAGATATCGATGATCTTTTTGTATTTCCCATTCTTCTCAGAGTATCCAAGCCATCCCTCCATCACGGAAATGATGGCGTCCGCGGTCTTCTTCCCATTCTTGGCTTCTACCTTCTCGGCCTTTGTACCTGTATTCTTATCCGCATCCGGCTTCGGATATCCGTTCAGACCTTTCTTTCTGATAATGGCCGGATAATCCACATAGGAAAGATCCATGTCCGCGTTTCCGCTGATGCCGGACACCTTTCCACCGGAAGAATACTGCCAGATTCCGTACTTACCTCCGTAGGTACATTTGCTCGCGTACTGTGCGACCCAATGCGCAAAGGAACCGAGTTTCGAATCATCCAGCCGATCCTGAAATCCGGAGTAAGCGGATGCGTAGATTCCGGCATAGTAATCGGCCGCCTCCAGCTCCCTGCAGAAAGCAATCGCGGCCTTTGTGGTTCCGGATTTCTTCGATGCCGGCTGCGCCTCGCAGTCAAAGTAGACCGGGTATTCCAGCTTCTTTCCCTTAAGCATTTGGATGAATCTCTTCGCGTCTGCTTTGCCTGCCTCCGCTGTCACGCACTTCGGCCCCGCAAAGTAGTACGCACCAACCGCGATGCCGTTTTTCTTCGCGCCTTTGTAGTTCGCTTCCCACCGGCTGTCCGTGTAGAAGCCGTCATCCGAGCCGCCGGCCTTGATGATGGCAAATTTTATGCCTGCGGCTTTTACCTTCGCCCAGTTGATATTTCCCTGCCAGTGGCTGACATCAATTCCTTTAATCTCCATTTACTTATCCTCATTGTCTGCTCTGTCGTGGAGCTGTTCCAGTACGTCTCTCAATTTCTTCGGAATCGGAAGACCGAGATGCCCAGCGTTTTCCAGAAGCGATACGCCTTCGTTTGAGATGTAGAAGAAGATCACCGCTGTCCGTACAACTGATCCCGATTTCACAACGTAGATGTCGATCAAATTCGCAATACCGACAAGCAAAAAAATAAGGACCTTTCTGCAGATCCCTTTAAATCCTACGGCGAATGAGAGCCTGTGATCCTCAAGTGCACACATCACACCGGTGATATAATCAATGACCACGCATGCGATCAATAAATAGATCAAGCCGTCACATCCTCCCAAGTAGTATCCGATCCAACCGCCAAGGCCGGTCAGGACAAGCTGATTGATTCCCCAGAATTCCTTCATAAGTTGCTCCTTTCTGTTAAGCCGTCCGTTTCCAGACATAAACGACAAGATACGGCGGCATGTTGTTATGCGAGACTCCGCCGCCTGCACTTCCTGTGGTAAAGGAATGCGTATGTGAACCGGCGCTTGCGGTTTTCGATCCATGCGTATAATTCTCGGAACTTTTTGAACGCGGGAGCTTGTAACCGCTACCCGAAAGACCTCCCGAGTAGCCTTCTGCACCGGTGTCTCCATCGGTGGTAAGATGCACATACTTACCGGACCCGTAGCTGTGACTGTGAGACCCATCGCTGTCTGTACTTCCGCTGTGCTGATGGGAAGGAATTTCAGAGATGTTAAGCGTATGAAAAGCTTCACCTCCGGTGTCTCCTGCGGAATAACCTCCTCCTGCCGCAAGCAGGAATCTTCCTTCAATCATCTCCCATGTTCCGCCAAAGAGAGTTGCGGGCGATGTGCTGTTTACCGACATATAAATGGAGCCGACCGGATAGATAAGATTGGCAATACCGGTAATATCGGAAGGTGTGATGTTATCCGCACGGAAGTTACCGAAACCGCAGTACAGCTCATCACTGTTTGCCGCGGTTCCGCCGAAGGCAACACCTGTTCCGTCTGTCCGGACGTCCATGATGTAATATTTTGAGAAAATCCGGACTTTTGTGGATTGCGCTTTTGTATATCCGTCTTCGATCGCGCCATAGATGTCCCATGCGTAATCAATTGACAGAGAGACTTCGCAACTTAAATCGCTGAAAGCAGCGCTTGACGGCGATAGACTTTCCGAAAGCTTTGTCCATTCTGTTGCGCTGGTTTCTTTCGCATAGAAAGTAATCGTTCTTGATGCGCTGACTGAAGCAGACTGACCGTTAACCAGGAGAGTAACATTGTCCGGATTGTCAGATGTTCCGTTACGATATGCAACAAGAGTCAGCGCGCATGCTGTTTCTGCTACAGTGACAGGGTAGGTATCTCGAAAAATAGCGGTATTCCCATTCATTTCATAAAATGTGAAATGGGTCAGATTCTTTCCGCAGTCTTTGAATACACTGGTTGGGACAGTAATGATTGCGCTGGTGCCTGTAAATGTTGTTGTGTATCTTAGCACGCCATCCGGATCGTAGAACTCCAACTTGTAGGCGGATGATTTTGAAAACTGGAAATCTCCGCTTTTTCCGTAGGTCAGCTCTGACGGATAACTGTTGAGGGAAGCAAAAGTTACGTAGGTCAGCTCTGTTGCCGACATGAGGTCCGGTTTAGTGGTAATACTATATGAGGATCCCATAATTTCGCTGCTTTTCTTTTCGCTATAGGAAAGTGACGCGTTGGCGTAATCCGAGATATCGTCATATCCGGTCTTTGTGCCTGTCAATGTCAGAAGGCATTTCATGCTGGTTCCGATTGTCACAGTCTTTGATATGCTCGTGCCGGCGGCATAGATTTCTGCGGTGACAGAACGGCTTTTCGATGAAGATCCATAGAGACTGTATTTTAACGTTGCAACAGTTTTTCCATCCGCTAAGGCAACGCCGGTGACTTCGCACAAGAGATAACTGCTTTTGGAAAGTGTTCCCGCACCGTCCGCTAAGAAGCCGATGTGCGAAAGCATTAATTTTCTACTATACAAGGCCATAGAGATTCCCCCTTAATTCAGCTGAAGTGTCAGATTTCCGTTTTCCCGGTTGGTAAATGTAAATTTTCCGATCTGAAGCAGCGGGGTGGCTCCCCCGAGGCTTGCGCGAATCGAACCGTCCGCATCGATGATGTCGAAGCTGTCGGTATCAATCCGGGCATGTGTCTGATTGGTTTCCCCAATCACCGCTTCTTTTCCGAAAGATGCGAAACGCACGGATTTTGTCCGGCTGACGGTGCCGGAAGTGTTCGTATAGGTGATAAGGTTTACATCGAAACTTCCGTCTGTGTTGACCAGTGCGGCCGGCACTATTACGGAATTTCCATCCGTCAGCGTGGAAGCATCCGGTACCATGCCGCATTCAATGCCATCGTCGGTCTTTCGAATCAGTGATGAAAATTTAACATTCACCTTATTGGCTGCATTCCGGGCACTAGCAGCATCCGTCTTTGCCTGATCTGCCTGAGCGGCAGCCTGTTTTGCTGCAGTACCCGCAGTTCCGGCGGCGTTAGCGGCATTTTCCGCAGCGCTTCCTGCTTTGTCTGCGAGATTTTTTGCGCCGTCTGCCGTTCCCTGCGCCCGAACAGCGGTGACTTTCGCCTCCTTCGCATGCTCTTTTGCGTCGTTTGCTGCAGTATCATCTGTCGGCGGAGAGGAAAGGTTACCAGTGATCCATGCTGACCCGCCGGATACGCGAAGAGTGACGGTGTCGCCAACCTTTGCATCAATCGATCTCTGTACCGGCGTCTCGCTGATGCCGCCCGGGATATGTACCCATGCGATGTCATCTTCTGCTTTTGTTACGGTTGCCTGCGTGTCATAGGGCTTTGTGCTATGTCCCTGATAGGTGAAAGCTTCTTTTAAATTACGCTGCGCAATGTGCTGTTTTATGTTCATACTTCAATCACTTCCTCTGATGTTTTCCCGGCAAAGCCGAGCGTGATGTTCTGGCTTCTAATTTCGAATGTCCCGCTGATCTTTTCCTCCGGGTAATTCAGCCGAATCAAATCACCGGGAAAGATGTCCGGTACATAGCGTCGGTCATACGAAATCGTTCTCGATGGCATCTGTTCTTCCTTAAGCCTTCGCTTTGCGTAAGAGAGAAGCGTTTCTCCCTCCCGGAGCGTGCAGTTGGTTTCTTCCATCCAGATTTCCCGGCCGCGAGAAGCAATGGAGTACCTGCTCTCCGGATCTTCATCCCTTGCCACCGCATAATCGGAGCCGGAGACCGCCCGAAACACATTCGGACAGGAATACCAGTCGTACTGATCGGTGACGGACGGCTCTAAGATGTCAAAAGAAGCCGCGTCAAAGGTGACTGCGACTTCCGTGCTTTTCGGCTGAATGGTAATGTTTCCGTTTCCATGTATCCGGATCTTCCATCCGGTGGCGGTGAGGATCTTGCTCGCCATGGAAAGATTCGTCTCGCCGTCCTCGGCGACAATGGCGGAGGACAGGGCCGATGCGTTCTCCGCTGCCGTTACCGGAGCTGCCCCGACGGAAAGAAGATCCTTCACAAGCTTTGCGCCGTTTCCGTTCTTTGGCGCGTACCAGCCTCTTGGAAGCAGCCGGTCCGCGGCAGGCTTTAATACCGAGTAGCAGGACGCCGGATAGCTTTCCCGCTTCCCGGTGAGTTTCCGTTCCGGAGCTGTGGTAAGACCGGTAAACAACGGAATGCGGGACTCCGAGGAATATTCCTGTCTGGCGTTCATCCATACCCGAACCCAAACCTCGCCGTCCTCTGGGACTTCCGTCAGGTCCAGATCTGCAGACTCCATCAGAAGATCTGTATTTCTTGTGATCGTTCCTGCTGTCAGCCTGTGATGAGAAATGTCTCTCCAGGAAACCGGATCGACGATTGTAAGGTCATACGACGCGGTAAATCCTTTTGAATAATCCATCTCATACCTCCTCCTGCAGTTCCTTCCATTCCGATAACGTCATACCGTCGAATCCTTCCGCTTCGACCTTCTTGATATCCAGTGAAAACGAAACGGAAAGCGAATTGTATTCCCGGCTTTCACTGACTTCGACATCCGCGGCAAAGCTTGATCCGTCGGAGGTTCTGACGTGGCAGATGCCGGCGTAGTCTGCGAGCCTTCGCATGGTCTGAATCAGGTCGCTGTCTTGAATCCGGATGATATCCGTGCTGACAGAAAGATCGCGGGTGACGCCTTCGTTCCAGTCTCCGGTGATCGAGCCGCCAAGGTACCTTGTCCGCTCGAAATCCTTCTCCCAGGAGTGATCAAGCTTCACATTATATGGGAGAACCGCCCGATCTCCGTCAAAGTCAATGACGAGAGCCGTTTCATGTAAGACATCTCCATCCTCGTCGCTGTAGTCCGTCCACGCCGGGATATTTTCCGCTGTGATGTAATCGCCGTTTGCTGTTCGCATCACGACACGATGTCCGCAGCTGTCTCCGAAGGCCGGATACGGATCGACGTAGGTTTCTTCAAACACCGCGTCGGAAACAATCAGCTCCGGCTTGTCCGAGGACAGCCGGTAAATATCGCAGACATCGGTATCCAGCGCACCTTCGGGTTTGATCGGTGTGATGCTTGCGATCAGATTATTCTTATCTACAGACACAGAAGCCGTAGGAATCAAAGCCTGATGCGCCCAGTGAACTTCAAATGGGAGATAAGCGGTATCGAACCTGCCGAGTCCGTCTTTCACAGTAGCCACGATCTTCCAGCCGGACGGAGAGATCGAAAAGTGCGGAAGCGGAATGTGCGGCATCGAGATACTGAAGTGAAACAATCCTTTGATCCGGTTCACAATACCGCGGATTACGGAAAGCGCGGTCTGAATCGGATGCACCATCGCGTTCTTTACGGCGTTAAACACTGAGGCCGTCACCGACCGTATTGCGTGCCAGCCGCGGGACACCACGTTCCTGACTGCGTTCACAACAGATGAAATTACCGCCTTGATCCGGTTCCAAACGGACTTCGTCACGGAGAGCACGCCGTGAAATACGCTGCTGGTGACGGATTTGATGCCGTTCCACGCCCGGGTCACGATGGATTTGATCGCGCCGGTGACCGAACTGAAAATTCCCTTGATGGCATTCCAGACTGTACGAATAACAACCCGGATCCCGTTCATGATTGTGGTAATTACGATCTTGATCGCTTTAAATACAGTCTTCGCTATGGTCAGGTAGATATCGAAGTACGCTCGAAAGACTGCCGCAATCGCAGTAAGCACGGTAACAAAGAACTTCTTGATTCCGCTCCAGACAGTGGTGATTACGGATTTGATTGTTTTCATCACCGAGGTGATGATCTTTGAAACTGCAGTGAATACCTTTTGCGCAGTCGCCTTGATCTTGTCCCAGTTTTTATATAACAGAACGCCGACCACGATCGCAGCAGCAATCGCGGCAATCACCAGTCCAATAGGACTGGTCAGAAAACCGATTGCTTTTCCCATCACACCAGCCATGCCGCCTGCATCAGAAAATGCCTTTGACAGTTTTCCGCCCAGCGTGATCATCTTTCCGATGCCGCCGCTGATGGTTCCAATTGCCATTCCAATTTTGCTGATGCCGACCAGAAGAGGGCCGACGAGGGCAGCGATCACGGCGATCTTTACGATCATCTGCTGGGCCCCTGGAGAGAGCGTCTGAAACCATGTGTTGAACGCCTGCAGCTTCTGATTTAACGTATCAAGCATGGCACATATAGCAAGTGATATCTTGCGGAATTTGAAGTATTTATCCGAAGACTTTTTGTACGAACAAAAGCCCCTGGTCGAGGCTTTCCGGCAGTTTCCTTTAGCAGTTTGCCGCGGCTCCGGCTGCTTTCCTTGCGTTCGTCTGTGCGATCTCCGCCTGTTCAAAGGCTTCGAATTCCTCGTCGGTAAGTTTGCCGTCTGCCAGGCCCCACAGTGCTTCGTGCGCCTGCATCGCGCAGTCCGCTGCCGTCTTCGCGGTATCCGCCATGTTCCAGGCGGAAGTCTTTCTTCCTTCTCTAGCGAACCGCTCTGCGGCCTTCATGTAACGTTCTGCTGTTTTTGCGCTTGCTCTGCATCCCTGCGCCGCTTCTGCTCTTGTTTCGTAAAGCTTCATTTTTATTATCCGCCTTTCTAGCGAAAGGCACCGATGGGGTTATGAAAACCGAGGTGCTTTCGCTCTTTCTACTTTTCTCAATTCCTGATATCCTTTTCTTGCAAGACCGGTACACTACAGAGCACGCCGAGGTGAGTGGCGGGGCGGTATAGCGGCCTACCCCGCATTTTTATATGTTGCCGGTCATCCTTAAGGCATCAATGAATGGCGCATTCCGTAGCCCGTAAACTTATCTCTTTCGAAGTTGTCTCGATTTTGCCGGATGACCAGTCACTACCGCTCTTGCATCTACAAAATATCAGGAGGTGTTTTATTGGCTTTTAAAATTTTTCGTTTCAATTGTTGTGGACTTGACATCCACAAAACCTGGATCTTTGCCTGCATCGGCATCACCGATCCCAATGGTCGGACAGTGTATAAAGAAAAAAGATTTTCTTCTTTCTCCAGAGGTCTGCGGGATCTTGCCGCATGGCTTGCCTCTTATAACTGTACGGACGTGTGCATGGAATCAACCGGCAAGTACTGGATTCCGGTATTCAATATCCTTGAAAAGACATGCCATGCTGTTGAATAGCAGCAATTGTAATGCTGATGCGCAATGATTGAAGCGCGCGGGTCCAGGCCTGGTTCCCGTTACGGCGGTTTACGCCCGGGACCCGGAAGGCGTTCCCGCCTGCATCAAAAAAGGAGGCGTACGAACGCCTCCTTTTTTGATGCGCAGCAGAATTACTCGCCCGCTTTTTGTACAGACACTTTGACGGTCAGCTTGACCTTAGGATCCGATTTCAGCCGGAACGTAATGGCAGCAGTTCCGGGCTTTACTGCCTTGATCAGTCCATGTTTATTCACCGATGCGACGGAAGGTTTGCTGCTTTTCCAGGTAAACGATGAATTATCAATGTGGGCATCGGACCAGGTATGAGGGCCGCTGTAATTCACCCATAATTCCAGGGAATGATCCCATGAGGGGTTTCCGGTATAAAGAGTGACGTTTTTGGTAGTACAGCTGAAATATTTCTTCTTCAGATCGCTTTTTTTGGTCGATATCGATTTGGTATATTTTTTTACGGAAGAAGACTTCAGCTTCTTCTTTACTGATGTCCGGCTGATCTCCAGAGTATATGACTGCTGATAACTGTACCAAGGATATAATTTGCCATTGAAAAGACTATCCTGCATGTATACTGCGCCGATGCCGATGCTGCGGGCACCGGGAAGCAGAATTCCCTTCTTGTGAGACGGAGAATCCATCCACTCATCCACAATCTCCTTGGCGCTGATCGAGCCATAGGTCGTTTCAAGGCAGTCCTCATAATTGATCCGTTTGTTGACCGTGTGTGCATACCTTCCGTCGGGACGCCTGTGCGGACTCGTGTAGGGAACCATAATATTCAGCTCCGCACCGCGGGTGACGGCAGCCTCGGTCAGTTCCGTATCGAGTTTTAAGGCAGAGAGATGGTGCTGTTTCCGGTACTTGTTTACATACTTCAGGATTTCCTGCGCCCTTCCGTTATCCTGAGCGACTTTTATCTTCAGTTTCCCGGTTCCTGCGGCCCATGCCGTGGTTGTGGTCCCCGGAATGCCGCACAGGATGACTGCGCTCCATACTGCGGCAGCTAAGCAGACAAGAATTCGGTGCCATCGTTTTTTCGCTGAAATCTCCATTCCTTATCCCCCTTATCGTAGAGCATTTCCCCGTGAGCCAGATCTCTCCTCCCGAAAAAACAAAAATGCAGAGGAGAAATCTGTTCCAGTTCCCATTTTACCACAGGATTAGAAAGGAAAGGAACTTTATTATGTGATTTCTACCTTTTTTACAGATTTAATCATAAAAATCGCTTATTCACCGTATCCAATTATGCTTAAGGAAGCTAATGATTCGAGCTGTCCGTGGTTGCAGCTTTGGATATCCAGACAGCGGCCGAACGTATGATTCAGTAAAGCAAGGCAATCCGATCCCTCCGGACGAAAGAGCCAGTCATATACCATCTTGCAGATTTCATTGATATTTTTCTTAAAGGAGGCAAAAAACGGGCTGATCTCGGCAACGATATCCCCTAATTGCGAGGAATGAATCCGTGCTGTCGGTGCATAAAACAGATCGTAATTCCGTTTCCATGCGGAAACAAGAACCCGGTTTTTGGAGATTCGATGCAGCTGCTTTTTTATCTGCTCAGAATATGATCCATAATCCTTTTCGGTAAGTTCAGCAATGTAGATGTGGTGCTGCTCTGTATGGGCAAAGGTTCGGTCAATGGAGGAATTGCTCAGCGAGCACAGGTAATGTTCGATCTTGCTATAGTCATCTGAATAATTCTCCTGTGCAAGCCGCTGAAGCTTGTTCCAGAGAAAGTCCTGATAATCATTGAATGGTTCGGAATTTAAGAAGGATCCCCATAAATATTTGTTCGTAAGAGAAACATCATAGGAATCAAAGTGATCCAGCACGGAAGTCTTTGAAGAATCGGGGATGCCAGCGCTGCTTACCAGATCCAGGATGTCTGAGACGGATGGATGCAAAGGAGATTTTGACAGGATGTAATTCAGGCTGTTAATGGTTGTCTGCATCAGACTGAGCTCATTGCGGAGCTTTTTGAGGTGAATGCTGAGATAGTAATTGATGGTTGCCGGATTCGCCATAATGGAACGTATATCAGCAATTGAAACACCGGCATTCCGCAGACAGCGAACGGTCTGCAGCTTCCGGCAGTCTTCTTCTGTAAAAATAAAATAGCCGTTATGCTTGTTCGATACCGGAGAGATCAGACCTTCCTGAATGTAATAATGAATCGATCTTTTGCTGATGCCCGTTTTACTGCAAACTTCTGAGATTTTCACGGAAATGCCTCACAATATGACGTTTCATGGATCATAGTCTACTAACGAAAAGCATACAGTAACTGTACACTTTTTCCGTGAGAATTTCAATGAATCAAGGAAAATGAAGCAGATAAGAGCCAAGACAGGGCGCTGCGAGACGGCCTGGGCCATGAGAAAAGGGCAATTGACTGTCACATTATGTCACGTGTTACAGTGATGGTAATCAAATATGTCTGCATTTCTTGGAAATGAGGAGGTATTACCATGTATGACAAATTGTTTGAGCCGATAAAAATACGTGGCATGGAGATGAAAAACAGAATTATCTTTCCGGCCACAGGAACAAAATTTTCAGGCAATGCCAGCTATGTGACCGACCAGCATATCGCTTATCATGCAGCAAGAGCAAAAGGCGGCAGCGGACTGAATATTGTAGAGGTTGCCAGTGTTCATACCCCGAGTGCTCCGCGGCATTTTCTGTCTATCTCTGAAGACAAGTATATTCCTGGCCTCAAGAAGCTGGCAGATGCCATTCACACAGCGGGCGGCAAGGCAGGGATTCAGCTCTGGCAGGGCAGTCTTGCCGTGGGGCTCGATAAGACGGCACAGATTCTGGTTCCCAGTGATATGCCGGTCAGCCCGGAGATTACTTTGCCTGGAATGACTCTGGAACAAATCCACGAAGTGATCGAGTGCTATGGGAAAGCGGCGGAGAGAGCAGTCAAGGCAGGATATGATTGCATTGAATTTCATTGCGCACACAATTATCTTCCTCATACCTTCCTTTCGGGCGGAATCAATCATCGTACCGATGAATATGGCGGTAGTTTTGAAAATCGTGCCAGATTTCCTCTGGAAGCCATAAAGGCGATCCGTTCCCATATGCCGGATGATATGCCGCTTTTCATGAGAATTGATGCACACGATGATTTCCTGCCGGGTGGACTTACCATTGAGGAGGTCATTGAATTCTGCAAGCTGGCGGGTAAGGAAGGTGTGGACGTTCTGAATGTTTCCCGAGGGAATGTCATTACTCCGGCCAATATGTATGAAATACCGCCGCTTGACATTCCCAAGGGCTTCAATATTGAAAATGCAGCCAGAATCAGAAAAGAGACGGGGATGCTGACCATCGGTGTCGGACGCCTGAATGAGCCGGATATCGCGGAGAAAGTACTGGAAGAAGATAAGGTAGACATGGTAGTGATGGGCCGCGCCCAGTATGCAGACCCTGAATTTGTGAATAAGGTCCGCGAAGGAAGAACAGATGAGATCACCTATTGTGTCGGCTGTGATCAGGGATGTCTGGATGCTTTTGCCAATCCGGACTGCGCTCATGTTACCTGTCTGATGAATCCGGCAGTGGGAAGAGAAAAGGAATTCGAGATCAAGAAGACAGATCATCCCGAGACGGTGCTTATTGCCGGAGGCGGTATCGCCGGACTGAAGGCAGCGATTACCCTGAAGCAGCGCGGGCACAATCCGATCCTCTGCGAGGCCACCGATACCCTGGGCGGACAGTTCCGTACCGCGGGAATGGCGCCCAGAAAAGGGGAGATGAAGGCAGCAGTTGAGCGTATGGCGAAGCAGGCTGCGGCGCTGGGAGTCGATATTCGTCTGAACACAAAAGTAACTCCGGAAATGATTGCCGAGATCAAGCCTCATACGGTATTCAATGCAATTGGATCCGAGCCGCTGATTCCGGAATTTCCCGGAGTAGATAAGCCGTTTGTCACGAATTCACATGATGTACTTGATGGAAAATCAGAAGTGAATGGCAATATTGTCGTGATTGGCGGCGGAATGGTCGGTATGGAGGTCGCCGAATATCTGGAAGCAAGAGGGAATAAGGTGACCATTCTTGAGATGCTCCCGCAGATCTGTGCAGACCTTGGCATGGCGAGAAAGTATTATCTTGACGTCCATCTGCCGAAGCTGAACATCACTCCGGTCACAGAAGTAGCCGTTACCGCGATAGAAGATGGAAAGGTGGTCGGGAAGAAGGGGGATAAGACGATAGAATTCCCCTGTGACTATGCGGTCATTGCTGTCGGCTCCAGATCCAGGGATGGCAAAGCTCTGGAAGAGGCGGCTTATGCCAATGGCTGCGGGTATATGGTCATCGGTGATGCGGGAAGAGCAAGGAGGGCACTTAATGCCACAAAAGAGGCAATGGAGGCAGCCTTCACTTTTGATCAACCAGAGGTGCATGCGGATGTCACCAAGCCGAATAAAGTGGTCTTTATGACCGGAGCATCAGGCATTATGGGGCAGGAGACGCTGAAACAGCTCCTCGCCAGAAATACCCGGTTTACGGTAAAAGCACTGGTAAGGCCTTCGGAGAAGAACAGGAAATTGATGAAGAAGTACGCCTGCCCTACGCTTCAGATTATCTGGGGTGACATGGCAAACTACGAAGACATCAAAAAGGGTGTGGATGGTGCCGATTATGTCATCCACATTGGAGCAATGGTCTCCCCTGCAGCAGACAAATATCCGGAGAAGACTCTCTATACCAATATCGGGTCGACTCTGAATATTATCAAGGCCATTAAAGAGCAGCCTGACCCTGACAAGGTACACTTTGCTTATATCGGAACCGTTGCGGAAACGGGCTGCCGCATCTATCCCATCCACTGGGGAAGAGTCGGAGACCCCATTAATCCGTCCATATTTGATTATTATGCTCTTTCCAAGGTATTCTCGGAACTTGCTGTCTTCGAATCCGGGCTGAAGCATTGGGTATCGATTCGGCAGACCGGCCAGCATCCCAGCGCAGAGGGCGCCGGGGAAGAGCCGATCATCTGGCATCAGGCGCCGAACAATGTGCTTGAGTGGAGCACTTCGATCGAATCCGGAATCTGCATGGCAAATCTGTGCGAAGACTGGGTTCCGGAGAGCTTCTGGAGAAAAGGGTATAACCTCAGCAGCGGCAAAGAGTACAGGCTGGCAACGTGGGAACTCATGGATATCAATCTGAAACCTTTTGGAATCGGACTGAAGGATGTCATGGATGTCAGAATGATGGCACCGTATAATTTCCATGGTCATTATTTCAGAAGAAGAAGTCGCAAAAGTACAGGGATGGATCCGCGCCGTGGCGGATGCCATGCACCGGGACCCGCAGGAATAGGCGGTCCCGGCGCCGGATCTTTCCCTTTTTCTTTTCCGGATCAGTCCCGGTCGGAAGTCAGATGCCAGATATCTTCGTTGTACTGCGCAATGGTACGGTCGGAAGAAAAGAACCCTGCGTTGGCGATATTCACCAGTGTTCTCCGGGCCCATTCCCGCTTCTTTGCGTAATCACGGATGGCCTGTTCCTTCACCTTGCAGTATTCCGCGAAATCCGGGAAGGTCATGAACCAGTCTTTGCCCACCAGTTCATGGAACAGACGGTTCAGATTCTCCGCGTCCCCGGTTTCCAGCATTTCCGGACCGGTCAGAAAATCTACGGCTTCCTTCAGCCGTTCATCCGCCTGGTAATAGTCTCTGGCGCAGTAATCCCCCTTGGCATAGTGGGCAATTACTTCATCGGAACTTAAGCCGAAGGTATAGATATTCTCCGGTCCCACAAAGTCCGCGATCTCCACATTGGCTCCGTCCATGGTTCCGATGGTAAGGGCGCCGTTGATCATATATTTCATATTTCCGGTGCCGGACGCTTCCTTGGACGCCAGGGAAATCTGCTCAGACAGATCAGCTGCGGGAATCAGATTCTGGGCCGCCGTCACGTTATAATTTTCAATCATCACTACATTCAGGTACTTCCGCACTTCCGGATCCCGCGCAATGATATGGCTCATGCACAGAATCGCATGGATGATATCTTTAGCAATCGTGTAAGCCGGAGCCGCTTTGGCGCCGAAAATTACAGTCACCGGCTGTTCCGGTTTTTCTCCGGCCTTGATGTCCAGGTATCTGCGGATAATCCACAAAAGGTTTAACTGCTGCCGTTTGTACTCATGCAGACGCTTGGACTGCACGTCAAACAGCGTGTCCGGATTCACTTCCGCTCCCTGATGGTTTCGGATCCAGTCCGCGAACTGCTGCTTTTTCTGCTGTTTTACCTCGGTCAGCTGATCCAGGAACTCTGTATTATCCTGCAGATCCAGCAGTTTTTTCAGTTCGGAGGAATCATGCATCCAGCTGTGTCCGATGCGCTCCGTGATCCGCGCGCTCAGTTCCGGATTGCAGACGCGCACCCAACGGCGGAAAGTAATGCCGTTGGTCTTGTTATTGAATTTCTCCGGATAGATCCGGTAAAACGGCGCCAGCTCGCTTTCCTTCAGAATGTTGGTATGCAGTTCTGCCACACCGTTGACCGAATGGCTAAAATGAATGTCAATATTTGCCATATGTACATTCTGGTTTTCGTCAATGATCTGTACAAAAGAATCTTCGTATTTGCTCCGCACCCGCGCGTCCAGCGCTTCAATCACCGGGATCAGATGGGGTACCGCTTTCTCCAGATAATGCTTCGGCCAAGTCTCCAGCGCTTCGGCCAGAATCGTGTGGTTCGTATATCCGCAGACATCTGTCACGATCTGCACTGCCTCATCCATATCGATGCCCCGCTCTGTCAGCAGGCGGATCAGTTCCGGAATCACCATGGTCGGATGGGTATCGTTGATCTGTACTGCCGCGTAATCCGCCAGATCATGGAGGTTGCTTCCCCGCTCCTCACATTCTTCCAGCATCAGCTGTGCCGCGTTGCTGACCATGAAATACTCCTGGTATACCCGCAGCAGACGGCCCTGCTCATCACTGTCATCCGGATAAAGGAACAGCGTGATATTTTTGGCAATGGATTCCTTGTCGAAGGCAATGCCGTCCTTGATGCTGCGCTCATCTACGGAATCCACATCAAAGAGGCGCAGGCGGCCGCATTTGCCGTGATAACCGGTCACCGCGATCTCATACATGACGGATTCCAGTGAAAATCCGCCAAACGGCACCCGGTATTTCCGGTCGGTCCGGCGCATCCAGTTCTCTCTGCCCCATTTCAGCCAGTAATCCGGCGTCTCATACTGCTTGTGGTTCAGGAATGACTGGCGGAACAGTCCGCAGTGATATGCCAGGCCCACGCCGTCCGCCGGGAGCCCCAGAGTCGCCAGACTGTCCAGGAAGCAGGCAGCCAGACGGCCCAGTCCGCCGTTGCCCAGCGAGGGTTCGTATTCAAATTCTTCCAGTTCTTCCAGACTTCTCCCCGCTGCCTGCAGCTCGCTGCTGACCTGATCATACAGCTGCAGGTTGATCAGATTGTTGGACAGCAGTTTTCCGATCAGGAATTCCGCTGAAATATAGTACAGTTTCTTTTTTCCGGTATTGTATCCTCTGACTGTTGCCGCATCTACCGTCAGTTCCAGCAGCGCGTTAAACAGCTCCAGATCGGTACATTCCGCAATCGGTTTCTTCGTATAAAATTCAATTCTGTTTAATTCCGACATAGCAGTTCTCCTTTTTTACAGTTTGTCGGTTACACCTGTAGTATAATCGGAAGTATACCGCATTTTCTTGCAAAAAACGCCTGTAAAATAGTACAATACTATCATGACACAGGATCTGACCTGCATGCGGCAGCATCTGCAGGAGCCGGGAAAGGAAATCCGCCATGACCTTAGAAGAATTCAGCCAGTACCGGGAAACCCAGCTGCATGAGCAGCCCGGTTTTGCCTACAACACCTATCTGTGCACCATCCCCCTGGATTTTCCCCGGGTGCGTCTGCACTGGCACGAACAGACAGAACTGATTTACATAAAAAAAGGATCCGGCACCGTTTCCGTGAACCTGATCCCTTATCCCGTCAGCGCCGGCTGCATCGTCCCCGTGATGCCCGGGGAGCTGCATGCCATTGAAGGCAGCGCCGACGGTCCGATGGAATACGAAAATATCATCTTTTCCCTGTCCATTCTGGACAGTACCGCGGAAAATGACTGGTGCCGCCAGCATATCCTGGATCCGATCCGGCGGGCATCCCTGCAGATTCCGCGGCCGCTGCGCCCCGGAACTGATTTTCACACAGAGGTGGCCCGGGCGCTGGATACGGCAGACCTCGCCTGCGCCAGACGGGATCCGGGCTTTTCTCTGATTGTAAAAAGCCAGCTTTTTCTGATGCTGCACGCCTTTTACCAGTATCGCATTCCCGCTGCTGTGCCGGAGGCATCTTCCGCCCGCACCCGGGTGCTGAAGGATGTGCTGGAATGGATCCGCCTGCATTACAGCGAGCCGGTCACCGTGACCGACGCGGCGAAGGCCGCCGGATACAGTCCCTCCCACTTTATGCGGGTCTTTAAGGCAGAAACCGGTCAGACCTTTATCTCTTATCTGACCGATTACCGCCTGACTGCGGCTTCCTACTATCTGACGGAAACCAGGGATCCCATCGGCGCCATTGCCAGCCGCTGCGGGTTTGACAATTTCTCCTATTTCATCCGCCTCTTCCGGAAACGCTATGGCGTCTCTCCCAGGGATTACCGGAAATAGTCCGTTTATTCCGGAACGATTTCGATCCAGTAGCCGTCCGGATCCTTGATGAAATAGATTCCCATCTCCGGATTTTCAAAGCAGATGCACCCCATCGCTTCGTGATGTCTGTGGGACGCCTCCATATCTTCACTGGTAAGCGCCAGGTGGAAGCACTCCTCCCCCAGGTCATAGGGTTCTGTGCGGCCCTTGTTCCAGGTGATTTCCAGCCGGAATCCGGTCTTTCCGTCGCCCAGGTACAGATTCGTAAAGGATCCGTCCGGCGCGTCAAAACGTTCCACCGGTTTCAGTCCCAGCGCCTCCTGATAAAAGGCCACTGTTTTGTCCAGGTCTCTTACGGTAAATTTCACATGGTTAAAATACATTTGTGTACTCCTTTCTGGTTTCCTCTTTTTCTTCTAAATCTTTTGCTTTTTCGAACCTTTCCCATCGTTCGTTATGCCAGCAGCCGAAACCAGCGGTTTTTGCTTTCCAGCATTCCTTCATCCTTCATGCCCCGGATCTCACGGGTCATGGCAGCCCGGTCCACCCGCAGATATTCCGCCAGCTTGCTTAAAGTCATGGGAATCCGGAATTCCTCATCGCCTGCGATATCTTCCATCATACGCACATACTTCAGATAACACAATATTTTCTCCCTTGTATTGCGCTGATTCAGCACAGACAGGTGAAACGACATTTCCTGGGTCTTCTGTGCGGTCATGATAAACAGATTGCTGATCATCTGTGTGTGATGGCTGCAGACATGTTCGCAGGGGGTAATCACATGCTCATAATCCAGAAAAATCACCCTGCAGTCTTCCTCCGCGGTTACGATATACTCATAGTTTGTCAGCGGCAGCGTAAACATCTCCCCGAATACATCTCCCTGCTGAAACCCTTCCAGCTGAAACATCTCACCGTCTGCGCCCAAAACTTCCAGCCGCGCGGCGCCCGTTTCCAGAATGCCGATGTGCATCGGCTGATTTGACGCGTCCGGATAGCTCAGGATCACCGAGCCCCGCTGATACTGCTTTTTCTTCGGGAGAAAGCAGGGAATGATCTGCTCTAAAGATTCTTTGCTGATGTCGTCCAGAAATTCCCGTCGCTTCATACCGTTCCTCCTTCGCTGCTCCGTGCTCCGCACTCCCTCCCCCGCTCCATCCTCTGGCTGGGGCTTTTTCTCTAAATTAATTACACGGGATGCTCCGTGCTCCGCACTCCCGCATCCCTCCCACCATTCGGATTCCGCGGGGCCCCTTCCCCGCTTCTTCCTCATGGTGGGGCGCACCTTGTATACTTTGTCCAGCTTCATGCAAGCATGAGCTGGACAAAGTATACAGGTGCTGTAATTAATTTATATCATATTGATGCAAATATCACAACTTCTGTTTTTCTGACAACTTATAATCCTGTCATAGCATTTACAAATGATATTTATTATTGCCCGGCAATTAAGCACTTTATCTTTATTATTTTTTATTATTAAGGAGGTAATTGTTATGCTGTTTCAGACTTCCAAAGAACACGAAGCTCTCCGCGCAGAAATACGCGCTTTCGCGGAAAAGGAAATCGCCCCCATCGCGTTCCGCCTGGACAAGGAAAATGAATTTCCCACAGAACAGGTGAAACAGATGGCCGAACACGGCTGGATGGGTCTTCCTTATCCGAAGGAATACGGCGGCGCCGGCGCCGATGTCATCAGCTATGCCATCGCAGTGGAAGAACTGGCCCGCGTAGACGGCGGCACCGGTGTCATCCTCTCCGCCCACACGTCTCTCGGCACCTATCCAATTGCCGCATACGGCACAGAAGAACAGAAGAAAAAGTATCTGGTTCCCCTTGCCAGCGGACAGAAACTGGGCGCCTTCGGCCTGACCGAGGAAAATGCCGGTTCTGACGCCGGCGGCACGGAAACCACTGCCATCGACAAGGGAGACCATTACCTCTTAAACGGAGGAAAAATCTTTATCACCAATGCGCCGAAAGCAGATATCTATGTGGTATTTGCCGTTACCACACCGGATATCGGCACCCGCGGCATCTCTGCCTTCATCGTAGAAAAAGGATGGAAGGGATTTGAATTCGGCGATCACTATGACAAGCTTGGTATCCGCTCTTCCTCTACCGCGGAGCTGATCTTTAATAATGTAAAAGTTCCGAAGGAAAACCTTCTGGGCAAAGAAGGCCAGGGATTCAAGATCGCCATGTCCACCCTGGACGGCGGACGCATCGGCATTGCCGCACAGGCACTTGGTATTGCCCAGGGCGCATATGACAAGGCGCTGGAATATGCCAAAGAGCGTGTGCAGTTCGGCGAACCCATCGGCGTGCACCAGGGCATTTCCTTCAAACTGGCGGATATGGCAACCAAGCTTCAGGCGGCGCGTTTCCTGATCTATTCCGCTGCGGAACTGAAAGAAAATCATGAACGTTACGGCATGGAAGCCGCTATGGCCAAAATGTATGCCTCCGACGCTGCTGTGGAAATCACAAACGACGCCCTGCAGATCTTCGGCGGCTCCGGCTACCTGAAAGGCATGGAAGTGGAACGCGCGTTCCGGGATGCCAAAATCACCACCATCTATGAAGGGACCAACGAAATTCAGCGCGTGGTCATTGCCGCGAACCTGCTGGGAAAAATCAGCAAAAACACCGGCGGCGGCTCCCGCAGCGTAATGAAAAAACCGGCGCCTGTTACCGGCATCCGCAAAAACAGGATCTTTACCGAAGGCGAAGCCGCGGATAAGGTCAATGATCTGGTGGCGGCCCTCAAAAGTGATGGCTACGATTTTTCCGTCGGTATTCCGGCAGATACGCCAATCCCGCAGGCAGAACGGGTGGTCTCCGCAGGAAAGGGAATCGGAGACAAAGCCAATATGAAACTCATCGAAGATCTGGCCCATGCGGCAGGCGCTGCCATCGGTTCTTCCCGGCCGGTTGCCGAGACACTGCAGTATGTTCCGTTAAACCGCTATGTTGGTATGTCCGGCCAGAAATTCACCGGAAATCTGTATATCGCCTGCGGAATTTCCGGCGCGAAACAGCACTTAAAGGGCATCAAAGACGCCTCCACCATTGTGGCCATCAATAAAAACGGCAACGCGCCGATTTTCAAGAACTGTGACTACGGCATTGTCGGAGATGTAAACGAAATCCTTCCGCTGCTGACCAAAGCCCTGGGCACCGGCAAGAAAGCCCCGGCAGGCAAGATGATCAAGATGAAACGTCCGCTGCCGCCGAAACCGGAACCCATCGGCCCGCGCTACATCTGCTCCGGATGCGCATACGAGTACATTCCGGAACTGGGCGACGAAGAAGCCGACATCGCTCCCGGCACCCTCTTTAAAGATCTTCCGGCTGACTGGGTATGCCCGGAATGCGCAGAAGACAAAGACCACTTTATCGAAGCCGGCATCCGCGGCCTGTAAGCAGCGCCCGGTATACACCATTTGACTGTCCCGGCTCACGGGATACAGAAAGGAGTCATCTATGTACAACGTACGAAAAATCACTGATGATATCTACTGGTGCGGCGCCAACGATCACCGCCTGCACTTATTTGAAAATATTCACCCGATTCCCCAGGGCGTATCCTATAACTGTTACCTGCTACTGGATGAGCATCCGACCTTATTCGACACCGTCGACTGGTCTGCCTGCCGGCAGATGATCGAAAACCTCCAGTATCTGCTGGGCGACCGGCCGCTGGAATATCTGGTCATCAACCACCTGGAGCCGGATCATGCGGCATGTATCGAGGAAATTCTCCTGATCTGGCCGGATGTCCAGCTGATCTCTACAGAAAAAGGATTCATGCTGGCCCGTCAGTTCGGTTTCTCCGTAGACCGGCAGACCTGCCATACGGTCAAAGAAGGTGACACCTTCAGCTTCGGCAAACACACCGTTACCTTCGTGGAGGCACCTATGGTACACTGGCCGGAACCCATGGTTACCCTGGATCTGACCGACGGGGTGCTCTTCTCGGCAGACGCGTTCGGTTCCTTCATCGCCAACGACGGCAAAATGTTCGCGGACGAAGTGAACTATGACCGGGATTACATCGACGAAGCCCGCCGTTATCTGGTCAATATTGTAGGAAAATACGGTCCCCATGTGCAGCTGCTGCTGGGCAAAGCAGCCTCTGTACTGGATAAAATCAAGATCATCGCTCCGCTGCACGGCCTCTGCTGGCGCAAAGATCTGATGTACTTTATCAATAAATACGACCTCTGGTCACGCTACGAACCGGAAGAAAAAGGTGTTCTTATTGTATATGCCTCCATGTACGGCAACACGGAATCCGCTGCGCAGGCTCTGGCTTCCCGCCTCTGTGAAAAAGGCGTCACCAACGTAAAAGTATGCGATGTATCCAACACCCATGTCTCCTACCTGATTTCCGATGCATTCAAATACTCCCATCTGGTTCTGGCATCCGTCACCTATAATCTGAACATCTATCCGGTTATGTTCGATTTCCTTGACGAAATGCGCATGCTGAACCTGCAGAACCGCACGGTAGCCATTGTGGAAAACGGCTCCTGGGCCTGCAAATCCGGTGATTTGATGCAGAAATATATCGATGAAAATATGAAAAATATGACAATTCTAAATGAGCGTCTTTCCCTGGCTTCCACCCTGTCTGCGGACAAATCCACGGAACTGGAACAGCTGGCAGATGCCATCGTGGAATCTGTTCAGGCAGAATAACATCTGTCTTCTCTGTTTCGGCCGGCCTCGTTCTTACAGACGGGACCGGCCGGAATTTTTTGCATGACAGGCCTTCCGGTTCCCATGCTTTCAGCATAAGATTCTGCCGTTTACGCCGTAATTTTCCCCTTTTTCACTTTTTGTTCTACTTTTTATAGAATAATTAGCACATTTATATTGACTGACTGGAAAAAATGCGCTAGTATAAAATCAAACAAAAAATCCTATTGATTTTTTGCAATTCCCGGCTGATGAGTTCTGTACATGAGTCACGATTGCAGAAAGAGAGCAGACTGCCGCTTTACTGATCATCAGAGGGTTGGCAGTTTTTCTGTTCTCCGATCTACAGATTTCCGCCGGTACGCGTTTTTCTGTATCTGCATCCGCCGGCAGTTTTCTGCCCGTACCAAAGGTGCTCATCCCGGACAGCTTCCGGAAGACAGATGCCCTGCGGACAGCAGTTCTGCCACAGACTCCCTGCAGATGAAAGGACGGTGAATACCTATGACACGCAATCTGTACGATGTACTGGGCATTTCCAAAAATGCTTCAGACAATGATATAAAAAAAGCTTACCGCAAACTGGCCCGCAAATACCATCCGGATGCAAACCCCGGAGACAGGCAGGCCGAGGCCCGTTTCAAGGAGATCGGCGAGGCCTATTCCATTCTTTCCGATCCGGAAAAGAAGAAACTCTACGACCGGTTCGGTTCCGCACCCTTTGAATATGGAGGCGATCCGAAGGACTATGAGAAAACCCATTCCGGCTTCTTCCACGGCGGAGCCGACGGCACCTATGGCAGCAGCGGATTCGGCAATGGCGGCACACGGTTCTATTCCTCCGGCCCTGACGGAAACGGCGGCTACCGCACCTTCCACTTTGAAGGCGGTGATGCCGAGGACATCTTCGGAGATCTCTTCGGCAATATGTTCCATGGGAATAACGGGCGCCACGACCGCAGCTGGTCTTACCGCGCCAGCAGCCAGGGACCGGACTTTGACCAGTTCCGCTCCGGCTTCCGGAACGCAGGTCAACCGCAGTCCTATGATCTTCATTCGGATCTTACGGTTTCCTTCGATGAATCTGTCTTCGGCTGCAGCAAAAAGCTGCGCTTCCAGACGGAACAGGGGCCGCAGATCCTGGAAGTCACGGTTCCGGCAGGAATCCAGGACGGCAAGTCCATCCGCCTGCGGGGCAAAGGCCGCCGCAGGAGCAACGGCAGCTACGGAGACCTGCTGCTGAAAGTCCACGTAGAGGAAAAGGCCGGCTACACCCGGAAGGGCAGCGACATTTACACCTCTGCCCGGATTCCATTTACCACAGCTGTTTTCGGCGGGGAGGCTTCCCTTCCTACCGTATACGGACCGGTCAAATGCAAGATTCCGGCAGGGATTCAGTCCGGCAATAAAATCCGCCTGAAAAACAAAGGCACACCGGTACCGGGCAAACCGCTGGAACACGGCGATGAATATGTCACCATTGAGATCGATGTACCGAAGAACCTGACCCCTGAACAGAGGCGCATTCTCCGTGAATTCCAGAATGCCAGTGTTCCGACTGCTTAAGCGCTGACGCGCAGGAAGCAGCTGCGCGTTTTATAAAAGAAGCGTATCCCGCACTCCCTTTTCTGCCGAGGCAGAAAGGGCTGCGGGATACGCTTCTTTTTGTGACAAAGTATCAGGCTGTATCGCAATCAGAGAAACTTCCAGATACGGCCCTTCGGTCGCTTATTGTGATTCCGGCGTGTCCCCGGATTTTTCCTTCAGGCGCAGACCCTGCGACAGAAACAGTCCGGAAATCGTCAGGACAATTCCCACACCCGACCAGAACGTAATCCGCTCATGCAGCACAATCACTGCCGCCAGCACCGTCACAACAGGAATCAGATAAATATAGACGCTGGTTTTTACCGCTCCCAGCCGGATTACCGCGTAATTCCAGGAAACAAAGCAGAGGGCAGACGCGCCTACCCCCAGGAAGATCAGATTTCCCAGAACCACCGGCTCAGACAGGGCCGAAAGATTGGGATGAAAGCCGAAGATCTTCAAAAAAGGCAGCATAAACAGGATTCCGTAAAGAAACATCCTGCGGGTCGCCTGGACGGTGGGATATCCGAAATCCCCAATGATCCGGCTGACCACAGAGTAACAGGCCCACACCATCGTGGAAAGGATCACAAGCAGATCCCCGGCCAGATGGAAGCCCATTGCCGCCCCCTGAAAGGTAATCAGTCCGATCCCGAAAATGGCCACCGCAAAACCAATAAAAAATCCCGGCCGTCTGGCAGTAGGATCCTTTAAGATAAACAGAGCAAAGATTGCGGTAAAAAACGGAGATACCGCACCGATCACGCCCACATTGGAAGCAGAAGTCATGGTCAACGCGATATTTTCCAGCAGGTAATACATGCAGACGCCGGTCAGGCCCGCCAGCGCAAAATACAGTTCATGTTTCCTGCACTGCAGTTTCAGCCGTTTCGGGCGAAGCAGAAACAGAACGCCCAGCGCTATGACATAACGCAGCAGCAGAATCTCCACCGGCTGAAATTCCTTCAGCAGGATTTTCGTCGAAATATAAGTCGTACCCCACAGCAGAATCGTGACCAGCGCAGCGAGATGGCCTTTCCGCAGATCTCTGTTTGTTTGCAGTTGCATATCTGTTCCCTTTCTGTATTCCATCAAAAAACGGCAGCCAGAATAGCCTGACTGCCGGTAGGTGCTCACCCTTATGCGGGATTATATCATGTTTTTCTTTGTCAGACAACCGGAAAGTGGCCGCCCCGACGTCTGCCTGCGCATACTGCGGACTGTAATATGCCGCACAGGCTGCTTTCCTGTAAAAATCTGCGCATTCCTGTAATACTTACAGCTGCGGGCCGGCGGAAATCAATGCCTTGCCTGCTTCGTTGCCCTCGTATTTGTGGAAATTCCGGATAAATCTGCCTGCCAGATCTTTTGCCTTGGCATTCCACTCGTCCGGGCCGGCGTAAGTGTCTCTCGGATCCAGGATTCTGCTGTCTACTCCCGGCAGCTCCGTCGGTACTTCAAAGTTAAAGTACGGGATCTGCTTGGTCGGCGCCTTCAGCACATCCCCATTTAAAATCGCGTCAATGATTCCGCGGGTGTCCTTGATGGAAATCCGCTTTCCGGTTCCGTTCCATCCTGTATTTACCAAGTATGCGCGGGCACCGCTGACTTTCATCTTTTTCACCAGCTCCTGCGCGTACTTTGTCGGATGCAGCTCCAGGAATGCCTGTCCGAAGCATGCGGAAAAGGTAGGCGTCGGCTCGGTAATGCCCCGTTCCGTACCTGCCAGCTTTGCGGTAAATCCGGACAGGAAATAGTACTGGGTCTGCTCCGGTGTCAGAATGGAAATCGGAGGCAGCACGCCAAAGGCGTCCGCAGACAGGAAAATGACATTTTCTGCCGCAGGGCCGTGGGAGATGGGTTTTACGATTTTTTCGATATGGTCAATCGGATAGGATACACGGGTATTCTCTGTCACGGACTTGTCCGCGAAATCGATTTTCCCGTCAGCGTCCAGTGTGACATTCTCCAGCAGCGCATTCCGCCGGATGGCGCCATAGATATCCGGTTCCGCGTCTTTGTCCAGATTGATGACCTTGGCGTAGCATCCGCCCTCAAAGTTGAAGACTCCGCTGTCATCCCAGCCATGCTCATCATCCCCGATCAGCAGACGCTTGGGATCTGTGGAAAGGGTGGTTTTGCCTGTACCGGACAGACCGAAGAAAATAGCCGTATTTTCGCCATTCAGGTCTGTGTTGGCGGAGCAGTGCATGGATGCCACGCCCTTCAGCGGCAGGTAATAATTCATCATGGAGAACATACCCTTCTTCATTTCTCCGCCGTACCAGGTATTGATGATGACCTGCTCATGGCTGGAAATATTAAATACCACTGCCGTTTCGGAATTCAGTCCCAGTTCCTTATAATTCTCCACCTTTGCCTTGGACGCGTTATATACCACAAAATCCGGTGTAAATGACGCTTCCTCCTCCGGTGTGGGCTGAATAAACATATTTTTTACGAAATGGGCCTGCCATGCCACTTCCATAATAAACCGGATCCCCATGCGGGTATCTTTGTTGGCTCCGCAGAATCCGTCCACTACATACAGCTTCTTATTGGAAAGTTCTTCTCTGGCAATCTCTTTGACCGCCGCCCAGGTCTCTTCCGATGCGGGATGATTGTCATTCGGATATTCCTCGGAAGTCCACCATACGGTGTCCTTGGAATTTTCATCCATAACAATAAATTTATCCTTTGGCGAACGGCCGGTATAAATACCTGTCATGACATTGACTGCTCCCAGCTCACTGACCTGTCCTTTGTCATATCCGGTCAGCTCCGGCCTGGTCTCCTCTTCAAACAACTGCTCGTAAGACGGATTATATACAATCTCTGTTGTCCCGGTAATTCCATACTGGCTCAAATCGATGTTGCCCATTTCCTTAAAAACCTCCTGGCTGTTCATTATTTTGTATTAATACCCTATAGTTTACCTTAATTTTGTGCAATTGTCATTAAATCATTTTAAAATCCGATGTATTTTTCATCATTATGTCATTTTTTTAACAGACTTTTTCGGAATTTCTTTTCTTCCCCGCACATCTTCATCAAAAAATGCTGTTTTTGTATTTTTATACAACGAATGCCGCTGTACAAACACCAATGATCAGCATTCTGCGTCCCGCGCATCCATCGCGCCGATCAGCCCTTCGATCCATTCCCTTCTCTGCAGCGCATTCCGCCATTCAGCCGGGATATTTTCCCCGCCGTAATAAAGCCCCGCCGGACCTCCGGCCACCGCGGCTGTCGTATCCGTGTCATCGCCCAGATTCACGGCCTTCAGCAGACAGGAGCGGAAGGAATCTGTCGTAAGCAGACACCACACTGCCGCCTCTATGGTATCAATCACATAGCCGCTGCTTAAAATCTTCTCTTCCGGGATCTTTTCCGCTGCATCCAGGCTGCGAATCCGCGCAAAGTGTTTCAGTTCCTCCTGGTTCTCCGGATTTTTGTCATAATACCGGAAACCGGCATCCAGTCCCGCCTGCAGAAGTTCTTTCAGGCTGCCCTTTTCCCGGTTTTGCACAATGCTTCGTACCATAAAATAATAGAGTCCGCTCGCAATCCCCGCCCTGCGGTGTCCATGGGTCAGTGCCGTCACCTGCTGCACCGTTTGCAGTGCCTGCTCCTCATCCAGTTCCTTCTTCTGCTCCTGCCGGATCAGAAACAGACATACCGGAAGGATCCGCATCAGCGCCCCGTTGCCGTTTGCATGCTCATCGGTCCTGCCGCAGGTATGCCAGTCCCCGCTTTTCTGATATGCCTCGATCGCCTCACTGCAGGTGCGGCCGATATCAAAGGCCCTGCCGAAGGGTGTATAGCTTCCCTGCGCTTTCCAGGCCGCAAAACAATCCATGATATCCTTCGGGACTGCTGCCTGCCTGTTCCGCAGACTGTCCAGCGTGGCCAGCGCCATACTGCTGTCATCCGTCCACGTGCCCGGAGGCATCTGGTAGGTGCCGTATCCTTCCATGGCAGTTACGCCGCCTCTTTCCCGCAATTCCTCCCGGGTGCAGAATTCTGCCGGACAGCCCAGCGCGTCTCCCGTCACCAGTCCCATCATTCCATCGTACCAAATGCTTCTCATCATCCCTGTCACCTCACATATAGCTGCTCGTTTTTCCGAAACAGTTCTCCTTTCCTCCGGAAGAGGTGCTCTTTTCCTTCCGGAACAGGTGCCTTTCTTTCGGAACAAATGCCTTTCCTTCCCGGGAATCAGACGGCTGCTTCCCGGATGCTCCGGTTCCAGTATAGCACATCTTAAGAAAATCCTGTCTTCCCGGTCTTTCCGCCGGCGCATTCTGAATCACCTGTACAGGGTTTCTTGTTCTTTCCTGCTGCACATGGTACAATTTTTGAACAGTATTTCAGGAGGTTTTTCATCATTATGGCAGACTATATTATGGCGCTTGATGCCGGCACTACCAGCAGCCGCTGTATTCTCTTCGACCGCTCCGGCCGGGAGTGCGGTATGGCACAGCAGGAATTCAACCAGATTTTTCCCCAGCCCGGCTGGGTCGAGCACGACCCGAATGAAATCTGGCAGACCCAGCTGTCGGTTGCCCGGAAAGCCATGAATCAAATGCACATCACATTCCGGGATATTGCCGCCATCGGCATTGCCAACCAGCGGGAAACGGTCATCCTGTGGGATCGGCGCACCGGCCAGCCTGTCTGCAACGCAATCGTCTGGCAGTGCCGCCGCACGGCTGATGATGTGGAACGAATCAAAACAGAACATCCGGAATACCCGCAGATCTTCCGGGATAAAACCGGACTGATTCTGGATCCTTATTTTTCCGGCACCAAAATCCGCTGGATCCTGGATCATGTCGACGGAGCCCTGGAAAAAGCGCAGCGCGGAGACCTCTGTTTCGGCACCGTAGACAGCTGGCTGATCTACAAGCTCACCAAAGGCCGGGTGCATGTGACTGATTATTCCAATGCTTCCCGCACACTTCTTTTTAATATTCACACCCTGTCCTGGGATGAAGAACTCTGTAATATTCTGGAAATCCCCGCTTCGATCCTGCCGGAGGTCAAACCCTCCAGCTGTATATACGGAGAAACGGACCCGGAATTCTTCGGCGGACCGATCCCCATTGCCGGCGCTGCCGGTGACCAGCAGGCCGCCCTGTTCGGCCAGAACTGCCTGCGCCCCGGAGAGGCAAAAAACACCTACGGCACCGGATGCTTTACTCTGATGAACATTGGAAACATTCCGCTGCTCTCCGCCAGCGGTCTGCTGACTACCATTGCCTGGGGACTGAACAATGAAATCACCTACGCCCTGGAAGGCTCGGTCTATGTGGCCGGAGCCGCCATCCAGTGGCTGCGGGACGAAATGGATCTCATCGATTCCTCTTCCGACTCCGAATACTTTGCCACCCGTGTTCCGGACACCAACGGCTGTTATGTGGTCCCCGCATTTACCGGCCTGGGCGCGCCTTACTGGGATCCTTACGCCCGCGGCGTCATCACCGGGCTCACCCGCGGCGTCAGCAAATGCCATCTGATCCGCGCCACCCTGGAATCCATTGCGTTTCAAAGCTATGACGTGCTCCATACCATGGAGGCTGACGCCGGCATTCGGCTCCGCACCCTGAAAGTGGACGGCGGCGCTTCCAGGAACAACTTCCTGATGCAGTTTCAGGCAGACATCGCGAATACCGAAATCCAGCGCCCCAGATGTGTGGAAACTACCGCGCTGGGAGCTGCCTGTCTGGCCGGTCTTGCTGTTTCACACTGGTCCTGTACGGAAGAAATCACCGACAACTGGACCCTGGACC
Source organism: Clostridium sp. SY8519 (assembly GCF_000270305.1). Lineage (NCBI taxonomy): Bacteria > Bacillati > Bacillota > Clostridia > Eubacteriales > Clostridiaceae > Clostridium > Clostridium sp. SY8519. The sequence continues at coordinate 791,521 of NC_015737.1, forward strand.
GGGCTTTCCTGCCGCAGATGTCTTCCGACCGGCGCCGCCGGGAGCTGGCAGGCTGGAAAAAAGCTGTATCCGCCTCCCGGGGGTGGGCAAGGGAATACTGATTTTACGGGAACTGCGTCTCCGAACATCCAAATAAACCGCCGGATCTGAATATCCAGCAGAAGCACTGGAACTTCAGGCACCGGCGGTATCTCTGATTGGATCGGATATATTTTAGGTCATGATCAAATATAACGAATTGGTAAGGCAAGCAGGTTTTCTCGTAAATAGGTCTTTTTCGCAATTAAGCAGAGTATTATGCCCATTCCTCTTTTTTTATCCGGTATCTTATCAAGCACTTGATTTGTTGCCCCCATGCTTGCCTTTGGATTTCCAGACATTTTTATTTCAACAGGATACAGCACTCCATTTTCTTCAATAATCAAATCGATTTCATTTTCTCCGGATGCCCGTCTGTCTTTACCTCTATAGATAGAAAATATAAAACCGATAATATATGTCGTACACATACCTCCGGCTAATCCCCAGCCTGATTGTGTTTTAGTCGAGCTGCCGCAGCATAGCAAGCGACTGTTGCATATTGACACTTTCGATTAGTCGCTGCATGTCTAATCGACATCTCTATCCAAAAAACCTCACACGTTCCCCTATCTCTTCCTTTGCTTTCGGATCCGGCTCCGCCGCAATCCCGCCAAACGGCATCTGCGCAATCAGTTTCCAGCTGTCCGGCACGTCAAACATCTCCTTAACCACCGCGTCAATGACCGGATTGTAATGCTGCAGATTCGCGCCGATCCCATTCTCCCGCAGCGCAGTCCAGATGCTGAACTGAAGCATGCCGTTTGCCTGGTTTGCCCAGACCGGGAAATTGTCCGCATAGGCCGGCACCTGCTCCTGCATTGCTTTTACCACATCCTCATCGCAGAAATAGAGAATGGTTCCGGCTGCTGCCTTAAACCCGTCAATCTTTTCTCTTGCAACCTTTCCGCCGAACACATCATAGATCCGGTCCCACAGCTCATCCTGTCTGCTTCCCAGTGCAGTGACGATCCGGGCGCTCTTCATGTTAAAAGAGTCCGGCACCAGTTCCGTCACACGCTCCAGCAGCTGTTTTACCTCATCTGCTGATACCGGGAGTTCCTTATTCAGCTGATAATAACTTCTTCTTTTTTCTAATCCATCGGATAAATGCATCGTTGGTCTCCTTTCCATTGCGGATTGTCATTGCTATTCGTTTCCTTTCATTATACAGGAAAATTTTTTCCGGTGTCTGCGGTTTTTCCGGCAGTTTCATCCGTTTTTTGCAATTCTGTTGTTATTTTTGTACTTATTTTCTTTTGCTGTTTTTCCAGCTCCGGCAATTTTTTTCTGTTTTTTTGTAAATATCTGCGCCGCTTCTGTCTGCCTGCTGCTCCCTTTGGATTTTTTCAGCCGAACCGCCCGTGATTTTTCCTTCTCCTGCGCCTGCGTGCCCGGAAATTTCTGCCAATCCGCATAAATATTCTTCCAATGCGGCACAGCTCCTTTTTCTATAATTGAAAGAAATAAGGGTTCTGAAAGAAATGATAAAAGCGGAATTGGAGGTAAGAGAAATGAACTCAATGGAACGTGTATTGAAAGCACTGAATCACGAAGAAGCGGACCGTGTGCCGGTATACCCCCTGCTGGCCGGTGTATCCCGCCACCTGATCGGCGTAAACTGCAAGGAATGGTCCACGGACGCAGAGCTCTGCGTAAAAGGACTTTTAAAAGCAAAGGAAGATTTTGATCTGGACTGTATCGTTACCCTGATCGACCTTTCCCTGGAATGCGATGCCTGGGGACAGGAACTGGTGTATCCGGACAATGAGCCGGCGCACCCGAATTACAAAAATCAGGTCATTGCCACAGAAGACGACTATGACAAAATTCAGTATGTGGACTATCGGAATTCCGAGCGTATGATGATGCATATCGAAGTCTGCCGCCGGCTGGTGGAAGAAGCGAAAGGCGAGTATCCGGTCATCGCCTTTGTTTTCGGCCCGCTGGGCATCCTGTCCATGCTGCGCAATCAGGAAGAGATGTATGTGGACTGCATCGAACAGCCGGAAACGGTATACGCAGCCACCGGGCGGATTTCCCAGACCCTGAAAGACTACTGCCATGCCATCATGGAAACCGGTGTCCAGGGCATCATGTTTGACACGCTGTTTGCATCCGGTTCCATCATGAGCAAAGAAATGTGGGACGAGCTGGAAGGCGACTGGATTGAAGAGCTTTCCAACCAGGTGCGGGAAGACGGCGGTCTGGTCATGATCCACAACTGCGGCGGAAATATCTATTTTGACGCCCAGATCAAACGGATGCAGCCAGCGGCCATCTCGTTCCTCTATCCGCCGGATGACTGCGCGGACCTGGCAGAAACAAAAGAAAAATACGGCGATGTCACCACGCTGATCGGTGCCGTGGCTCCTACCACAGTCACTGTGGGCAGTCCGGAATCCATCGATGCGGAATGCCGCGGGAATATCGACGCCATGGCAAAAGGCGGCGGCTTCATGCTTGCCACCGGCTGTGAACTGATCTCTCCGGATGCTTTTGCAGGCGCCCGGCAGATGGTGGAAATCGCAAAAACCTACGGTGTGTATCAGCACTGACCCCTGTGAAACGGGCCGCTCCTTTATCAGCGGCCCGTTTTGCCGCATCTGGGCAGATGCGGTCCGTCATGCTTTTTTCTCCTGCCCGTCGGCCGAAGATTCAAAATCACCACTGAAGAGAGAATGAGAACCATTCCGATAAATCTTCCTGCTCCGGCCGGTTCATGATAGGCCAGAATTCCCAGGCAGGTGGCAACGACCGGCTCGATGGCTGCGATCACGGATGCCTGGCCTGCGTCAATCCGCTTCAGACCAGACGTATAGGAAAGAAACGGCAGAACGGTGCACAACACACCGATTCCCAGGGACTGAAGCAGAAGATCCGGCTGCAGAAATATCCCTTCCCGTTTTTTCACAGGAAGAAACGGCAGAGATCCGGCTGCAGCAAAAATGAACGTATAGACTGTGATTGTCAGCGAATGATACTGCCGCATCATCAGATGCTGGCAATTCCGGTTCCGAGAAAAAGCCATAGATCCTTCCGATGAATCTTCAGCATGGATTTATCACGGATCAGGACCAGTATGAGAAATACAGCCGCCGCGAAAGCGGCCTTTTAATTGTCAATACTTTTATTATATTAAATTTCAATTTGTCTTTCGCTGTGCTACAAAGGGATCTGTCTGCCGTCTGCAGGGGAGGAATCTTCAACTGCTCATCTCCTCCTTGAGCCTTTCCTCTGCCTTTGCTACAATGCAGTTAACCGCACAGTTTTCCCAACACAGGAAATACGGTTTACCGGAGGTTCCCATGACACTGACTCAGTTAAAATATATCGTAACCATCGCCGGCGCAGGCACCATCAGCGAAGCCGCCAAACAGCTTTTCATTGCCCAGCCCAGCCTGACCGCTGCCGTAAAAGATCTGGAAAAAGAACTGGGCATCACCATTTTTCACCGAACCAATAAGGGTGTTCTTCTTACCGCAGAAGGAGAAGAATTCCTCGGCTACGCCCGTCAGGTCATAGAACAGACCAGCCTGCTGGAAGAGCGATACTTCGGCACCGGGCCGGTCCGCCGGCAGTTCTGCGTATCCACACAGCACTATTCTTTTGCTGTGGAAGCCTTTGTGGATCTGCTGAAGCAATACGGCAGTGACGAATATGAATTTCACATCCGGGAAACCCAGACCTACGAACTGATCGAAGATGTGGCAAAATTCCGCAGCGAAATCGGCGTCCTGTACCTGAACCGCTTTAATGAGACCATCCTGCGCAAAACCCTGCGGGAAAATGGTCTGAGCTTCCACCGGCTTTTCGTGGCAAAACCCCATGTCTTTGTGGGATCCGCCAGTCCCCTGGCGCAAAAAGCCCTTGTTACCCTTGAAGATCTCTCCCCCTACCCCAGACTCTCCTATGAGCAAGGGGAGCACAATTCCTTTTACTTTTCTGAAGAGATTCTCAGTACACTGGAAAGCAGGCAGGACATCATGGTTTCCGACCGCGCCACACTGTTCAATCTTCTGATCGGCCTGAACGGCTACACCATCTGCAGCGGTGTCATCAATGAAGAACTGAACGGAAAAAATATCACCGCCATCCCTCTTGCGGTGGATGACTACATGGAAATCGGCTATCTCACCCACCGAAAAGCCGGTGTCGGAAGCATTGGAAAAAAATATATCGAAGCGCTGAAACGGTATGCACCGCAGGATCTTTCCGGCGTGTCCTCTGACCGCAGATAAAACTGTCTGTTTTTGTTTTTGCCATAGTCTTATCCTATATCAAACCACATTTTTCTCATATTTTACAATCCGCCTCCCGCCCGATATCCTGTATACGTACTTGAAAACACCATATTTCTTTCAGGAAGAAACCTTGCTTTTCATAAAAAAATATTTCATTTGCGGGAGGATTTACTATGAGCAATTTATATACACCATTTCGTTATGACCAGGTTGGCAGTTTTCTCCGACCGGAAAAAGTAAAGATCGCGAAACAGCAGTTTGCCGATGGCCGGATCAGCCGGCAGGAACTGGATGCCATCCTGGATGACGCCATCCTGGATCTGGTCGAAAAGCAGAAGCAGGTCGGCTATCACGTAATCACCGACGGCGAATTCCGCCGGACATACTGGCATCTGGATTTTATGTGGGGATTTGAAGGCGTCGGACATGCCAAAAACGGCTCCGGCGTTCAGTTCAATGCGGAACTGGCAGAAATAGAGGATACCTACCTGACCGGACGAATCAAGGCAAAACCCCATCCCTTTGTAGACTATTTCCGCTATCTGAAGCAGTTTGAAAATGAAACCACCGTAGCCAAATATACCATTCCGGCCCCGGCGCAGACATTCCAGCAGATGATTATTCCGGCCAACTATGAAACCACACGCAGATTCTACCCCGATGATGAAACCCTGATTCAGGACATCGGGCTGGCGTATCAGGATGTGATTCATCAGTTTTATCAGGCCGGCTGCCGCAATCTGCAGTTTGACGACTGTACCTGGGGCGCAGTGGTCGGTGACGCGGCAAAACAGCGCTATCGCTCTCTGGGACTGGATATCGAAAACGTCAAAGCAAAGCTGCTCCAGGTCAACAATCTGGCCTTGGAGGCAAAACCCGCAGACATGGTGATCAATTCCCATATCTGCCGCGGCAACTACCATTCTACCTTTTTCACCAGCGGTCCTTACGATTCCGTTGCTGACTACGTGTTCGCGCAGGAGCATGTCGATGCCCTTTATCTGGAATACGATGATGCGCGTTCCGGCGGATTTGCTCCCCTTGCAAAAGTCAGCCCGGACAAGAAAGTGGTCCTTGGTCTGATCACCACAAAATCCCCGAAACTGGAAAAGAAGGAAGACGTCATCGCGCGGATCCACGAAGCGGCAAAATACATTCCGCTGGATCGTCTGTACCTCAGTCCGCAGTGCGGTTTCGCATCCTGTGAGATCGGAAATAAACTGACGGAAGAAGAACAGTGGGCAAAACTCCGTCTGGTGCGGGAAATTGCAGAGGAAGTCTGGGGATAACAACGCAATAACGCTTCTGCGAAAAATCACCCGCCATAAGGACGAAACTTTTCTACGTCCTTATGGCGGGTGACATGTTTCAGGCAATCTCCCGGCATTTTCCGGGTATTCTCCTATCATTTTCCGGTACTTTCCGGGCATTTCCCGATTATTTTCCGGTACTTTTCCCGGCAGTTCCTCTTCGATCCCATTTTCCCGCTCTCTCTTTTTCCTCTTCAGAAAAAGTGAAAAAGCGCGGCAGATTTACTTCAGTTCCTGCTGCATTTTGGGAAACAGAAGATTATTTTCGCAGTCCACGTGTTTCTTGATATGGGCAAAAAGCTCCGCCATTTTACGGTAAAACGCCTGAATTTCCTCCGGATCCTTCTGGTCCGGCAGAAAATATTCTGCTGCCTGATTCATTTCCTCGATTTTTCTTTCTGCTTCGCCATGTTCCAGTTCCATCTGCGCCGTCAGGAGTTCCACCCGACCGGAATCGGTACCCGCCGTCAGTGGAAACACTTCCGCCTCTTCTATCGCAAAATGCTCCGTAAGCATCGATCTTAATTCCACAAACAGCGCATACACATGATGATACTGTTCTTTCCGCTGTTTTCGCGGAGGCACCTGCTGCCATGCATCATCAATGGACGCAAGCATTTCCCGCTCCGGCTGGTGATACTGTTCTATGATGTATTCTGTCAATCTGCTCCCGCTCATGCTGCGCAGGCGTTCTTCCTCTGCCCCTGCTTCCGCATACTGTTTCTTTAAATGAGCGATCATTTCACCTGTAATCATCTGTTTTTCCCTCCACAGCTATTTTCACATCACGGAGATTCTGCTCCTCGGGCTTAGTATAGCAGAGTCAGAGGATGCTGTTTGTTGCGGAGGGCACATAATATTTCTGTCATTCTGAGAAATATTTATTTCAAGATATTCCTCCCAGGCATCCGACTGCCATAAGCGATTTCGCATCAGTTACTCCTCCACAAGCTCATGCTGTACAGTATCGCCTTTCCTTACATCTTGGATCCTGCGCTTTAACTCTGCTGCCTCTGCAGGTGTAAAGCCATTCTCGTCTCGAAGTGAAAAGCTCATACTCTGATCACGAACAGCCTGCTTTACGAGGGCAAGGGTTGCGGAAGACATTGTCAGACCGAGGGACTCACAGAGAGCGCTGTATGCCTCTCTGGTCTGCCGATCCATCTTAAATGTGAAATTTGTCATCTCAGCGGCGGAGTTTTCGTTTCGCTTTTCCTGCCATGCGACGCAGCTTCGTAAGTATCCTACTTTCGTATTTTATTTTCTCAATTTTAGTTTTCTCAAATGTTTCCTGCTCATCGAGCGAAATCACCGTTTCCGGAGGATCCGGCGGCGTATCCGGATATTCTGCCAGAATATCATTCACATTCGGAAGAATCGGCTGATGCTCACGCTGTTCCAGTGTATGAATCGCGCCCAGTATGTAATCTGCGGATCTCATTCTCTGCTCTTGTAATATTGCTTCCACAGCGTCATAATCGATATCTTCCATCTGCATGGCACGGTCCCTATCACTGTCCCGTTCTGCGGACAGCAGACGTCTCCAGCTCAACTGAAACAGCTCAAGAACGGAATCTATTTTATCGCCGGAACGATCGCCGGCAAAAAACTGCTTATGCATGAGAATCGAAAAACAGCACGCGTGGAAAGAATTGGTAAAAATATACTCCGCGTGATCCAGATACCAGAGCCATTCTTCAATTCCAATGTCATACACCACGGAATGCCTTACTCCTTCGACCAAATCCGCATGATCCAGATACTGCCCCAGCTCTATGACCTGCAGGTCATTTTTTAACGCAAACTCACATGCTTCACGGACAAGTTCGGTCGGGCGCTCCATCACAATATAGATGAGAAGGTATTTCTTCTCTGGCATATGCACCGGCTCCGGCGGAAACATCATTTCCCGGTAGTAAGAGACATCATTCAAGAGCACCGGATCCAGAACCAGAGGAATCTCCGCCCCTGTAATTCGGCTGATATATTCCTGAAAACTTTTTTCACGTGCTGAAAGAAAATCAAAATCAGAGATCAGTTTCAGGAATTCCTTTTCCTGCGCAATGGTGTATCCTGTTGCTCCGCGGCTCGGGGAATATGCTATTTTTTTCTTTCCCTTCATGGCGTTCAATGCCAGGAAGAATCCTTTTTCAAAACCGGTTACCTTATTGCGCTTCCAGATGACGTCTGTTGCGCAGATATAGCAGTCAAAGCCCGTATCTTCCTGATTCAGCGTTTTATGTGTATAACATTTCGGAGTTTTTTTTGTGTAATACTTCTTCTCAAACGCTTTGAACCGATCGTGCCGTTTTTCCTGCAGATAGAACAGATCTTTCCATTCCTTCAGCGCAGTCAGCTGGCGTTCTTTATTTTTGTATGGATTTTCGATGTAAAAGAAAAGCGGATGCCGGATGTCAAATTTTCCGTAATAACGGGGCTGATAGTCAATGATTGTGGTCTCGATCCCGTGTTTTTCCAGAAAATGCTGGAACGCGACGGTATGAATCGGAGATGCAAAATTTAATACACGCGTATGCATACTGATTGAAATTAATCCAATCTTCATTTGTGTCCTCGCTGAGCAGTTAAAATTGAGCAAGCCGGCATAACATTCGCAGAACGTCTCCGTTTCCCCGCTTATCCGGTTTGTTTATGCCATTAGTAATCCAAAAGGCTTTTGCGCAGTTATGCGGCAGTTTTCCGTTTTTTGCCATGTTATGATCTGCTAAGAATATAAATCCCATCTGTGAACAAACTGTGATCAGCGTGTAAGAAATTCATATCCTGAAGTTTACAGTCTGTAAACAAATTGTGATTAACTTGTAAAAATTCATACCCTGAAGTTTTCTGTAACCCGGCCTGTCAAAATCTTTTCCTGACTGCCGGTCAATGAAAATGGATTTTTCATCAATTCCAGCTTCTTTTAAGGCTGAAATCTGTCTGGCCAGATTCTGATCCTTACTGGATACTCTGGCATATCCGAACTTATGCACTGTTTTCACGCTCAAAATGCTTCTGCCCTCCCTGTCGTTTTTCCTGAAATATCTGATTTCCTTCGATTCCATATCTTTATGTTACCTTCCTGTTTGTCAAGAAAGCAAAGCGCAGAGGGGAAGCACAGAAAAAAATATCCCGCACCCTTTGCATAGCAAAGGATACGGGATATTCTCAATTTCTCAGGAGTCCGTGCTGTCTGTTTTATCTGCTGCCAAAATGTTCCTTCGCAAACTCCATATCCTGTACAAACTCCGCCGTACCGACATAGTTTCCTTCTGCGTCCCGTACAGCCATATACTTCACCAGCATCGTGCGTCCGCCCTTTTCCATCCATACCGGCACGCAGTCCTGTCTGCCGTTCCGGAAATCCTCTATGATCTGGCGAACCATCGGTTCGATCTTCGGCGGATGGCAGGAAAACACCTCACGGTCGATCGCCATTCCGGGACGTTTGAACACTTTCGGTCCTTCGTTAAAGAATCGATTGATGTTATCCGCATCGACAAAAGTGATCTCCATGGGAATCGTATTCAGAAGGGCCGTCAGCTGTTCCACGGTCATGTGCCCTCCGGGCATCACAACCTCGCCCGCATACGAAGGCGCATCCGAACGGGTTTTTTCTGCGTCATCCCATACCTCGCTTTCCACACCGAAGCACACGGCATAATCTTTCGCGTCACGGTAAATACTCTTCCACTCTTCTTCCGTAAAGTTGTCCGCACAGATCGGGAATAAAATATTCTTCTCTTTATAGACCATTTCTTCCGCACGTTTCAGTACGGCTTCCACTCTGGCCTTCCATGCATCTCCGCGCTCCTCTTCGTTTTCCAATGTCCGCAGCTCGTCGCGGATTTCATCATCCACGGTCCACATCACATCGGAAGGGCCGGAGATATCGTATTTTACCTTAAGCAGCGGATAAAGCAGATCGCCCTTCTTTGCGTAATGAATGGAAAGTTCACGGATTTTCGAAAGCAGCGATGCATCCTCTGTTGACCGGAATGTATCCAGCAGCGCAGCAAATGCCTGATTTTCTCTTGTCAGCGTCTGCAGCGGATGGCCGGAAATTTCCTCCAGGGCAGCCGCCCGCGCATTTCTGGCATCGGAGGGTTCCTGTCGGCCGGTTTTCTGCTTCTGGTCCTGTTCTGTTTCCCGGCTCTGTTCGCTTTCTGTTCCCTGTTTCTGATTCTGCCTCTGCAGCGACTGTTCCACCGCCTTTTCCGCATTGGCAATCTGCTCTTCGCGGGTCGCTCCGTGAAACAGCGCCGAGTGAATATCGCAGAGTTTCTGCACTTCGGAAAGAGGTGTGCCTTCCTTCATTAATTCCTGTTCGGCTTTCATAATCTCCGCCGCATCCACCTGTTCGAATTCCCGCACAAAATCTGTGCGGACACTCTCCAGGTCTTCCCCTGCTCCAAGGCGGCGCAGATAGGCTTTCAGCTGTCCGGTACGGTCATCCGCTTCCGCTGCCGGCTGTGTCTCACCGACAGCTTCGGACATGCTGTTTTCAGGAAATTCTCCGGTCAGCTCAAACCCGTTTTTCATCAGTGCCGCTGCAATATCTGCCATGGAGATATTTTTCATTTTGGCGCCTTTCGGAATCGTCATGATTTTTCCTACCGAGTGAAGCACAGGTTTCTTTGTAATCTCAGTGAAGCCGAGCTCTGCCATAAGATCAATCAGTTCCGGGTATTCTTTCGTCAGTTCAAAAACGGTGCGTGTCAAATCTATTTTTTTGGTCATATCTGTAATTCCTCCTTGCTTTTACGGGAAGTTTAACATAACGCATCTGTAAATTATGTGGTAATAACCACATTTTATTTTTTTATCCGCAAATCAAGTCGGTCCATTCAGAATCTGTTCTTTCTGTCCGAGCAGAATCTGTCATTTTGAAAGGGCTTTTCAAAGAATTTTCTCCGGATAGATCCAGAACAAATATATCAGGGATCAGTTCCCCGCCCTCACACAAAGCCATGTACCGCGCGCATCTGCCTGGATATCCGTAAATCCGGCCTGTGAAAGAAGTTTCCTCAGCAGATCTGCATCATACAGTCTCATGCCGTCAATTATTTTTGAGAACTTTACCGCTTCCTTATCATGTCCGTTGGATTCGTTGCAGATAAAGAAAATCCCGTCTGACTTCAAAACCTTGCGTATGCCTTCAAATGTTGTCTCAGGTTCCGGCCAAAAATATACGGTCTCGAAAGCCGTCACAAGATCGAAGGTACCCGCAGCAAAAGGAAGGGCGCTGACATCACCCTGCAGGATTTCACAGCGTTCGTCCCGGATTGCCTTCCGATTCACTTTTCTGGATTCCGCTGCGCTCACTTCGGAATAATCCAGGCCTGTGACATGACCGTTCGGCACTTTCTCCAGCAGGCGGCGCACATTTGCGCCTCCGCCGCAGCCTGCATCCAGAATCCGCGCATCCGGAGCAATATTCAGATGGTCTAGCCCCCATTCCGCCAGCTTTGCATGGGATCCTCCATTCATCCCTTTTACCATCAGTTTTCCGCCGAATCCGACCGGCTTTCTGGTATTCTGAAAAAATGACATGCCTTGTACCTCCTATTCATTAGTTTCAACTAACTTCATGGTGATTTTTTAGAGAAACCCATTAAGAGTTTCTCCTTAACACAGAAGTATTCTGCATTGTATTTAAGCTTAGTTTTCCGTTAGTTCATTAACTATCTCTTTAACTGTCTCATATTTTACCAATGAGCAAGTGAAAGCGCAAGCTCTCTGTAACAGTTCCTGCGTGTTCTGCTGATGGTATATTGCAAATAAATGGGCAGCTCCTTCATGGAACTGCCCATTCAATGTCAAAATATGCGATTGCTTTTTGTTTTCTATGGCAAAACGGCATCTTTTAATACAGCTTTGCTCCCGCCGGAATATGATCATCCACCAGAAGCAGATGCAGTTTTTCTTCGCCCTCTTCCTCATGAACCGCGGAAAGCAGCATACCGCAGGAGTCAACCCCCATCATGGCTCTCGGCGGAAGGTTCACGATGGCAATGGCCGTTTTCCCAACCAGTTCTTCCGGTTCATAGAATGCATGGATCCCGCTTAAAATTGTGCGTTCCGTGCCGGTTCCGTCATCCAGGGTGAACTGCAGAAGCTTCTTGGATTTCGGTACTGCCACGCAGTCTTTGATCTTGACCGCACGGAAATCGCTCTTGCTGAAGGTGTCAAAATCCACCATCTCCTCAAACAGTGGTTCCACTTTTACCTTGGAAAAGTCAATGACTTCCGGCTTCTCCTCTGCCGGATTGGCAAGGAATCCCTTTGCCTTGGAAGCCTTTGTATCGCTGTCCAGGGACTTCATCGTGGGGAAGAGCAGCACGTCACGAATGGCCGGTGAATCCGTCAGCAGCATCACAAGACGATCAATTCCATAGCCGATACCGCCTGTCGGAGGCATGCCGATTTCCAGTGCGTTCAGGAAATCTTCATCGGTATGCTGCGCTTCTTCGTCGCCTGCTTCTGCCAGGGCATCCTGGGCCTTGAAACGTTCTCTCTGGTCGATGGGATCGTTCAGCTCGGAATAGGCATTGGCCATCTCCCGTCCGTAGATAAAGAGCTCAAAACGCTCTACCAGAGAAGGATCTGACGGTTTCTTCTTGGTCAGCGGTGAAATTTCGATGGGATGATCCATGATAAATACGGGCTGGATCAGATTTTCCTCACAAAATTCTTCAAAGAACAGGCTGATAATATCTCCGCGCACGTGATGCGCTTCAAATTCCACGCCTTTTTCTTTGGCGATGGCTCTGGCTTCTTCGTCTGTCTGAATGGTATTGAAATCCACGCCGGCGTATTTTTTCACTGCATCGATCATAGTCAGACGTTCGAAGGGTTTGCCCAGATCAATAGCAGTTCCGTTGTATGTAATAGTCGTGGTGCCGCATACTTTTTCTGCCAGATAACGGAACATCTTCTCGGTCAGATCCATCATGCCGTTGTAATCCGTGTATGCCTGATACAGTTCCATCAGGGTAAATTCCGGGTTGTGGCGGGTATCAACACCCTCATTCCGAAACACACGGCCGATTTCATAGACACGCTCCAGTCCGCCGACAATCAGACGTTTCAGATACAGCTCCAGAGAAATGCGGAGCTTCACGTCTTCATTCAGTGCGTTATAATGGGTCTCAAAAGGTCTGGCTGCCGCGCCGCCCGCATTGGACACCAGCATCGGAGTCTCCACCTCCATGAAATCCATGCCGTCTAAGAAATTACGGATTTCTTTGATAATCTGAGAACGCTTGATAAAGGTATCGCGCACGTCTGGATTCATGATCAGGTCTACATATCTCTGCCGATAACGGGTATCGGTATCGGTCAGGCCGTGGAACTTCTCCGGCAGCACCTGAAGACTTTTGGCCAGAAGTGTCACCTCTGACGCATGTACGGAGATCTCACCGGTCTTTGTTTTGAAGACAGTTCCCCGGATGCCGATAATATCGCCGATATCGTATTTTTTGAAATCTGCGTAGGATTCTTCTCCGATTTCATCCCGGGCAACATATGCCTGAATATCGCCCTGTTTGTCACGAACATTGCAGAATGAAGCCTTGCCCATGACACGCTTGAACATCATGCGGCCGGCAACGGATACTTCCCTGCCCTCCAGCTCATCGTAACGGTCTTTAATCTCCTGGCTGTGATGGGTCTGGTCATACTTTGTGATTACAAAAGGATCCTTCCCTGCCTGCTGCAGATTCGCGAATTTTTCACGGCGGTTTTTCAGGATCTGGTTCAGATCCTGTGGCTGTCCATTGTTCTTTGCCATCTCTCGATCTCCTTCTTTAATGAATATTGTTCCGTTCCTGCCTCTGGTCCTGTCAGTGGATTTATTTTAACAGATTGCAGCAGGATATGCAAAATCAAGCACGCCTTTTGGCGTGCCTGAAAGATCTGTCTTATACTCTCTGGATATCCAGAACTTTGTACTGAAATACACCGCCGGGTGTTTCCACATTTACCATATCGCCTACCCGGCTTCCCAGCAGCGCGTTGCCTACGGGAGATTCGTTGGAGATACGGCCCTTCAGACTGTTGGCCTCGGTTGATCCGACCAGCTGATAATCCAGCTCTTCGTTGAATTCCACATCCAGGATTCTGACCTTGCAGCCTACGGATACGGTGTCTGTGTCACCGCTGTCTTCGATGACTTCCACATTCTTCAGCATAGCTTCCAGCTCATCGATCCGGGCTTCGATATCACGCTGCTCATCTTTTGCCGCATCATACTCCGCGTTCTCGGATAAGTCGCCCTGTTCCCGGGCTTCCTTGATCTTCTGAGCGATTTCTTTACGTTTTACATTTTTCAGGGTGCTGAGTTCTTCTTCTCTTTCCTTCAGACCCTGTGCTGTTAATAATGTCTTTTCTGCCATGTTACGGTTTCCTCCGAATCACATTTCTGTCTGCCTGCAAACATCTGCCTCACACGGGATACACCCGTCACGGCTTCATCTATCAACAATTTCAACATTATAGTCGTTTCAAATATTAATGTCAACCAACTCCGGCAGTTTCAGCGGTTTGCACGAAGCAGAAGGTCCTCCAGTTCCTGAATGGTCTCCACTTCATTCATTTTTCCCCTGAGCCGGGAGGCGTTTCGGCAGCCGCTGAGGTACCAGCCTGCGTGTTTGCGCATTTCACGGATGCCGATATAGTCTCCCTTTTCCCGGATCAGCATACGGGCATGCCGCAGCAGCATGGCGCTGATTTCCTCATATCCGGGCTTGGGCAGATCTTCGCCGGTCTCCAGTTTGTGCAGAATCTGGCGGAAAATCCATGGATTTCCCTGTGCGCCCCTGCCGATCATGAATCCGTCGCAGCCGGTCTGCTCCTTCATAGCCAGTACATCATCCGCGGACAGAAGGTCGCCGTTGCCGATCACCGGAATGGATACCGCTTCCTTTACCTGCCGGATAATATCCCAGTCCGCCCGGCCGGAATAATACTGCATCCGTGTCCTGCCATGCACCGCCACGGCAGCCACGCCGCATTGCTCGGCTATTTTCGCGATTTCCACGGCGTTTACATGCTCGTCGTCAAATCCTTTCCGGAATTTGACGGTTACCGGTTTGCGGCTGGCCTTCACCAGCGCTGTCAGAATCCGTTCCGCCAGTTTCGGATCCCGCATCAGGCCGGATCCTTCCCCATTGTTGACCACCTTCGGCACCGGGCACCCCATGTTGAAGTCCAGAATGTCAAAGGGCCGGTCCTGAATCTGCGCCGCGATCAGCCCCAGAATCTCCGGATCGGAGCCGAACAGCTGCAGCGAAACAGGATGTTCCCGCGGATCAATCGCCATCAGTTCTTCTGTTTTTTTGTTTTTATAATAAATGGCCTTGGCGCTCACCATTTCCGTGCACAGAAGGCCTGCGCCCTGCTCCTTGCAGAGCAGGCGGAAGGGAAGATCTGTCACTCCCGCCATGGGCGCGAGTATCAGGTTATTGTCCAGCGTAACATTTCCTATTTTCATAATGGTTGCTTCTGCCTCTTTCCAGCGGTGCGCGGCAGTCTGCCTGCGTACCCGCAGACAAAAGCACAGCCTCCTGTGCTGTGCTGTCTTCTCGTTTTTGGTTATCTGCTGTGCTGCCTGCTCTGCTTTTGGTCCTGGTTATCTGCTGTGCTGTCTTTTCTGCTTTTGGTTTATTTCTGCTTTTCGTAGATCATCCGCATGCCCTTCAGCGTAAGCATCGGATCATAGATATCAATGGCATCCGTTTCCTTTTCAATCAGAACCCCGAGACCGCCGGTGGCTACCACTGTGATATTGTCGAAACCGGCTTCTTTTTTCATCCGGTTGATGATGTATTCACTCTGGCCGATCTGTCCGTATACCAGGCCGGCCTGCATGCTGGCGATGGTATCCTTGGCAAGGATTTTGCGGGGTTTTTTGATTTCGAATTCCGGAAGTTTTGCCGTTAACGACCACATCGCCTGTGCGGATGAGCTGATGCCCGGCGCGGTAACCCCGGCAATAAACGAACCGTCCGCGTCCACCAGATCAAAGGTAGTGGCTGTGCCGTAATCCACAACAATCACCGGCCCGCCGTACAGGCCGTATGCCGCTGCCGCGTCTACGATACGGTCGGCGCCGATGGCGCGGGGATTCTTGGTGGCAACCCGAATGCCTGTTTTGATGCCGGCTTCCACAATAATCGGCTGGGAATGGAAATATTTGACACAGGCACTGGTCAGAGAGTGCATGGCATTCGGCACAACGGATGCCACAATGATGGCATCGATGGTTTTTACCTTTACCTGATTGTGCTCCAGCAGATCGCAGATAATCATGCCGTATTCATCTGAAGTACGGGGCTGTTTTGTGGTCATGCGGAATGTGGTCACCAGTTCCTCGCCGTTGAACACTCCCACTGTAATGTTCGTGTTGCCGATATCGATTGTCAGTAACATATCTTTCTTTTCCTCCCGGCCCGTATGGTTCTCTCCGGCGCAGGCATACTGCTCTGCAGCCTCTCCCCCGGGAGCGGGCCTGTTTTATTTATTGATCCTGCAGAAGGTCTTCCGGCGGCACTTCACCCATACAAAACACGCGGTAGTACAGTTCCAGGCCTTCCAGAAGTTCCTTTCTGTCCCGTTGGATCTGCTTGATCTTCAGCACACTTCCGATCTCATCATAAAGAAGGTCTTCCTCATTGGCTGAAGTCTCCAGTTCCAGTGTGCCTTCCGGTGTAAAATACAGGGTAAGGATCCCGCCTACATCCTCTGTGAATAAGACACACATGATCTGCAGTTCTTCGCGGATCCCCTCCGGCAGCCGTTCAAACTCCGGATTCAGATAATATTTTTTATTATATGCACTGGCCGCGCACAATACAACCTTTTCTTTCATCGAATTGTTTTTGTATCCTCTCTGATACGATGATCTGTTTTGATTCGTTTCCTCTGCGGAAATTCGTTTTTCTCCACGTTTGTAAATATTTACACATATCCGTAAATTCCACGGACCGATACTTCCCCGGAAAACACTTCTCTGGTACCGTTTTCCGTCTCCACCAGCAGATCGCCCCGGGTATTAATGCCCCGGGCAACACCGGTATAAGCTCCGTGGGGATCCAGCACCCGCACTTCCCTGCCGCAGTTTAACAGATAACTGTTGTACTCTTCCTGAAGCGCGCGCAGGTCTTCATTCCGCAGAAAACGTTCATAATACTCTTCAAATGCCTCCAGCACGTTGCTGATCAGTTCCGCGCGGCTGACTTTTTTCCCGGTTTCCCGATAGATGGAAGTTGCTGTATCCTTCAGGTCTTCTGAAAAAGCCTCATCCAGCACATTGATCCCGTCTCCGATTACGATATGGTTGATGCAGTCCGGTTCCGCGCTCATCTCAGTCAGGATGCCGCAGATCTTGCGGCCGTCGGAAACCACATCATTGGGCCATTTGATTCCGCAGGAGAGTCCTGCTGTCTTCCAGATTCCCCGGCGGATCGCCATGGCCATCACCAGCGTAAGCATCGACGCGTTCACCGGGGACAGGTCCGGACGAATCAGCAGGCTCATCCAGACACCTGTGCCCCTGGGGGATATCCAAGGTCTGCCCCGTCGGCCCCTGCCTGCGGTCTGCACTTCCGCAATCACCAGCGTCCCATGGGGTGCGCCGGACTCTGCCAGTCGTTTGGCTTCGTTGTTGGTGGAATCGATTTCCGCGCAGACATACAGTTCACGTCCCGCCCAGGCCGTATGCAGATGGGATTCCACCTGTGCTTTCGTCAAAAGATCCGGTTCGCCCAGAATCCGATAGCCTTTATTTCGGACTGCCTCGATTTCATACCCCTCTTCTTCCAGGCCGCGGATTGCCTTCCATACGGCAGTCCGGGACACTCCGAGCTGTTCGCTGATATACTGGCCGGATACAAAATCCGCGCCGAAAAGCAGCTTCAGTACTTTCTCCTTCATACAATCTTTCGCTCTCTTTCCATCTCTCCGGCAAATACAGATGTTCTCTCCGCAAACACAGGGCGGGAAGGTCTCTGACCTTCCCACCCTGCATATTCGTCAGATCGCCCGGATGCCGACCCGAACGGCGCATCCTCTGCCCTTTCGGCTGTCGGCAGCTGTTGTGTGCTCTCCGTTATTCGCCTAATGTCGCAAGCATGACTGCCTTGATGGTATGCATACGGTTCTCTGCCTCATCAAATACAATCGACTGCTCGCTTTCAAAGACTTCGTCCGTGACTTCCATCTCTTTCAGTCCGTATTTTTCGGCAATCTGCGCACCGATTCCGGTATTGCAGTCATGGAACGCCGGCAGACAGTGCATGAATTTCACCTGCGGACCGGCTGCGTCCATCAGTTCCCGGTTCACCTGGTACGGGAGCAGATCCTCGATTCGCTCCTTCCATACTTCATCCGGCTCGCCCATGGACACCCAGACATCTGTATAAATCACATCCGCGCCTTTGACACCTGCTTTGGCGTCTTCTGTCAGTGTAATGCTGCCGCCGTTTTCCGCCGCAATCTGCTCACACTGCGCCACCAGCGCCGGATCCGGGAAATATTTTTTATTGCTGCAGGCCACAAAATCCATGCCCAGCTTGGCGCTGACTACCATCAGGGAATTGGCCATATTATAACGGGCATCTCCCATATAGGCAAGTTTGATCCCTTTGATTTTTCCAAAATGCTCCCGGATCGTCAGCACATCCGCCAGCATCTGTGTCGGGTGAAATTCGTTGGTCAGACCGTTCCATACCGGCACGCCCGCGTATTTGGCCAGTTCTTCCACAATATCCTGTCCGAATCCGCGGTATTCGATTCCGTCATAAATACGCCCCAGTACTCTGGCAGTGTCCGCAATGCTTTCTTTCTTGCCGATCTGAGAGGCACTGGGATCCAGGAATGTGGCATGCATGCCCAGATCATAGGCAGCCACCTCAAAGGAGCAGCGGGTCCGGGTACTGGTTTTTTCAAAAATCAGGGCGATATTCTTACCCTTTAACGTATCATGCGGAATTCCTTTTTTCTTTTTATCTTTCAGATCTGCGGCCAGATCAATGAACTGCATGATCTCCTCCGGCGTAAAATCCAGAAGTTTCAGAAAATTTCTGCCTTTTAAGTCTGACATGGTTACTTATCTCTCCTTTTTACTCTGTTACATTTTTACTGTCTGCGGCCACTTCCACCACAGATTTTGCAAGGCCCGCAATCCCCTGGATCTCGGACGGTATAATAATCTTGGATGCCTTGCCGTCTGCCGCCCGCGCAAATGCCTCCAGGCTTTTCAGGCGGAGCACGCTCTCATCCGGCGCGGCTTCTTTCAGTGCCCGCAGTCCGTCTGCATTGGCCTGCTGAATCCGGACAATGGCTTCTGCCTGACCTTCCGCCTCTTTGACTGTCGCTTCTTTCTTCGCTTCTGCCCGCAGGATTGCGGCCTGTTTCTCTGCTTCCGCATCCAGGATCGCGGATTCTTTCTTTCCTTCTGCCACAAGAATGGTAGACTTTTTCTCGCCCTCCGCCCTGAGAATCGCTTCTCTTCGTTCACGTTCGGCTTTCATCTGTTTTTCCATGGCATCCTGAATGGCCTGCGGCGGGATGATGTTTTTCAGTTCCACCCGGTTGACCTTGATGCCCCAGGGATCCGTGGCCACATCCAGTGTGGAACGCATCTTTGTGTTGATGGTTTCACGGGAAGTCAGGGTTTCATCCAGTTCCAGGTCGCCGATGATATTCCGCAGCGTGGTGGCTGTCAGGTTTTCAATCGCTACGATGGGGCTTTCCACACCATAGGCATACAGCTTCGGATCCGTGATCTGATAAAAGACCACCGTATCAATCCGCATGGTGACATTATCCTTTGTGATCACCGGCTGCGGTGCGAAATCCACCACCTGTTCCTTCAGAAGCACTCTCTTGGCTACCCGGTCGATAATCGGTGTTTTAAAATGAATGCCCACATCCCAGGTGCCCTGATAGGCTCCCAGACGTTCCACCACATAAGCATGGGCCTGCGGCACAATCTTAATGCATGAAACCAGGATGGCTACAATAATGATTACTATGATCAGAATGATGATTGGCATAAGCGGCTACCTCCTGTCCCTTGTGCGTGTCTCTAACCGGCAGTTGGATTCTGATGTTCTGCTCTGCAGACCTTCAGTGTCACTCCTTCGACTGCCTGAACTCTGATTTCTGTGTTTTTCTCAATGATGTCGTTCTCGTCTGCGGACGCGGCTGCCCAGTCCATGCCGCGCACTTCCACACGGCCCTTTCCCTGGATATTGTTAATATCTTCCTTTACCACGCCCTTCATTCCGATCAGACTGTCAACATTTGTGGCGGTGCGCCTGCGGTTGAACCGTTTCAGTGCCAGAGGCCGGAACAGCACCAGCAGCACGACAGACACCCCTGCAAACAGCAGGATCTGCACGGCGATCAGCACATGGGCTGCCGCACAGATCAGTGCCACAGCTGCCCCGCCGGCGAACCAGATGGTGGTCAGGCCGACGGTGGCAAATTCGGCAATCAGCAGGATCACCAGAACAGCCAGCCAGAACCATACCGGATTGGCATCCGCTCCAATAATTCCTCCCATATCTCCTCCTTTCTGCGGCATCTGTCTTATGCTCCGCATGGCTGTCCGTATCCTCCGGAACCACCCGGATAACCGGATCCTTCCTGTTACAGACGTTTCCTAAGGGCTTCGCCCATTTCCTCATAGCCCGGCTTGCCAAGAAGGGCAAACATATTTTTCTTATAGCTCTCCACGCCCGGCTGGTTGAAGGGGTTGACTGCCAGCAGATATCCGCTGACTCCTACAGCAAACTCGAAGAAATAGAACAGTTCTCCCAGCGCGTGTTCATCCATCTGCGGAATCTGAACCACAAGGTTCGGTGTATTTCCGTCCGTATGGGCCATAAGTGTTCCCTGCATTGCGCAGGTATTGACGAAATTCATGCCTTTGCCGGCCAGATAGTTCAGCCCGTCCAGATCCTTCTCTTCTTTTTTGATCTGCACATCCACACCCGGATCCTGGACATTCAGCACAGTTTCAAACAGGATCCGGCTGCCGTCCTGGATATACTGCCCCATGGAATGGAGGTCTGTGGTCAGATCTACCGATGCCGGGAAAATTCCCTTCTGATCTTTGCCTTCGCTTTCGCCGTATAACTGTTTCCACCATTCCGATACATAGTGCAGGCGGGGCTCGTAATTAGCCAGAATCTCCACCTGTTTTCCTTTGCGGTAGAGTATATTGCGCACTGCGGCGTACTGCAGGGCGTCATTTTCCTCAAAGGCATGGTTCAGCGCCCGCTCCCGTCCGCTGGCCGCGCCTTCCATCAGCTTCGTGATATCTGCGCCGCTGACTGCGATGGGCAGAAGGCCTACTGCAGTCAGTACAGAGAATCTGCCGCCGATATCATCCGGCACGACAAAGGTTTCATATCCTTCTTCGTCTGCCAGGCCCTTCAATGCGCCCCGGGCCCGGTCCGTCGTCGCGTAAATGCGGGATGCCGCCTCTTTTTTGCCGTATTTTTCTTCCAGAAGTTCCTTGAAAATCCGGAAAGCCACTGCCGGTTCTGTGGTGGTTCCGGACTTGGAAATCACATTAACCGAAAAATCCCTGTCTCCGATCACCCGGATCAGATTGCTCAGATAAGAAGCGGAAATACTGTTGCCCGCGAAATAAATCTCTGGCGCGTTCCGCTCTTCCTTCGGCAGATTGTTATAGAAATCCGGCCGCAGGAAATCGATTGCGGCACGGGCGCCCAGATAAGAGCCGCCGATTCCGATCACTACCAGTACTTCCGAATCTCTGCGGATTTTTTCTGCTGCAGCCTGGATCCTGCTGAACTCTTCCTTATCGTAATTTACCGGAAGATCGATCCAGCCAATGAAATCATTTCCCGCGCCGCGGCCGGATACCAGAAGCTCCTTTGCCGCTTCCACGGTATTTTTCATATATGTTACTTCCTCTTCGCGGATAAATGGTGCAGTTTTTGAATAGTCAAATGTCACATGTTTCATAATACGCTCTCCATTCCGTCGCCAGACGCCGGCGACCTGTTACTGCCTTCTCCTTATCCATCAGTATAGCAAAAAAACATTGGCAAGGACAGAATAAACTTCTGTGTTTCTTTTTCTGCGCTTTTTCTTGATGTACCGAATCCATAAGAGTATAATTTTTCAAAGAAACTGATCAGTCCCGGCACAGTACCTTCCGGGCAAAGGAGAATGTCTGCTATGAAAAAAATCATATTAACCGGCGGCGGCACAGCCGGACACGTCACACCGAATATCGCGCTGATTCCCCGTCTGAAAGAACTGGGATATAAAATCTATTACATCGGTTCCTACACCGGTATGGAAAAAAAGCTCATTGAAGACCTCGGCATCCGCTACTACGGCATCTCATCCGGCAAACTGCGGCGCTATCTGGATCTGAAAAATATTTCGGATCCCTTCCGGGTGGTGAAAGGCTATGCCCAGGCACGTACCCTGATGCGCAAGATCCGCCCGGACGTGGTATTCTCCAAAGGCGGCTTTGTCAGTGTTCCCGTGGTTCTGGCCGCCAAACACAAACACATTCCGGTGATTATCCACGAATCTGACCTGACACCGGGACTGGCCAACAAACTGGCTATTCCGGCCGCAAGCAAGATCTGCTGCAATTTCCCGGAAACCATCCCCCATCTGCCGGAAGGACGCGCCGTACTCAGCGGATCCCCCATCCGCCAGGAGCTGCTGGAAGGCAGCAAAGAGCGCGCCTGCCAGTTCACCGGTCTCACCAGCCGCAAACCGGTGATCCTGATCATCGGCGGCAGCCTGGGATCCGTATTCTTAAACAATACCGTCCGCCGCAATCTGCCGGAACTGCTGAAAAACTTCCAGATCATACACCTCTGCGGCAAAGGCAACCTGGATCCTTCCATCCGCTTCGAAGGATATGTGCAGTATGAATATATCACCGATGAGCTGGCAGACCTGATGGCCCTGGCCGATCTGGTGATTTCCCGGGCCGGCGCCAATGCCATCTGCGAACTGCTGGCTCTCCATAAACCGAATATTCTGATTCCGCTGTCCAAAAACGCCAGCCGCGGTGACCAGATTCTGAATGCCCGCTCCTTTGAAAAGCAGGGATTCAGCTATGTGATTGAAGAGGAAGACCTGACCGACAACAGCTTCCTGCGCGCAGTTTCAGAAGTATGGAACGAACGGGAAGCCTATCGTGTACGCATGGCCAACAGCCGTCAGCTTGACGCGATTACCACGATCACCGACCTGATCGAAGAAGAGGCGGCCAAAGGCAGGAAAAAGAAATAACATAAGTAAACAGCCGGGCATGAAACCCGGCTGTACCGTTATTTTTTCTGCGAAAATATCCATGCTCCCGTGCATTCCTGTCTGGAAGCCTCTGCCGGCAATCAGCACAAATGAGAAATACCGCTGATAATTCTCCGCATCAGCTTCGTCCGCTGGAACGGCGTCATCAGATAGTATCCGTCCACATAAGGCGCAATCTCTTCCGCGATCCGGCAGGAAATCTCACAGGCCAGATTTTCCGCCTCTTCCCTGTCCTTACCGACATAACGCGCGATAATTTCCTCCGATACATGGATTCCGTTGACTTCACTTTCCATAAACCGGGCATTGCGTTCACTGACAACCGGAATAATTCCGCCCAGTATTTTGCCGGATAGTTCTTCATGGGCACGGATCAGATTTTCCTTCGCCTCTTCCGAAAGCACCGGCTGGGTCAGAAATCCGACCATCCCTGCTTCCTCTTTCTTTTTTGCCCGCTTCAGCTCGCTGTCAAAATTCACAG
Source organism: Clostridium sp. SY8519 (assembly GCF_000270305.1). NCBI lineage: Bacteria > Bacillati > Bacillota > Clostridia > Eubacteriales > Clostridiaceae > Clostridium > Clostridium sp. SY8519. The sequence continues at coordinate 814,953 of NC_015737.1, forward strand.
CGTTGATATTCAGCGCGCCAAAGACACGGAACGGATCTTCAAACAGCTCTTCGTTCAGCGACTGCAGATACGCCGCCATCTTTACGGAATTAAACTGAAAGACAGAGGGAATCTCTTCCCGCTGCGCAGTGGGGATCGGATCCCCGGTAATTATGAGCACATTGCGGATCTGTTCCGCATGCGCTGCTAAAAGCAGGGCTTTCGCCGCATTGATATTCCGGTCCCGACAGGTCATATGGGGAAGCACATCCAGATTCAGCTCCCGTTTCACTTTACAGGCAAGCAGTGTACTGTCCATCCTGGCCTGGGCGATCGGGCAGTCTGCAATGGTCATGGCATCTGCGCCTGCCTCCTTCAGGTCTCTGGCGCAGCCCATGAATTTCTCCAGATTGGTGTCTTTTGGTGAATCCAGCTCAACCGCGATCACCTTTTTCCCCTGACTGATTTTTTCAAAGAACGGATTTTCCGCCCGGACTGCCGGCTCCTTTGCCGTCCCGTGCGCCGGCTGGCGCAGGAGTTTCGGAACGCGCTGACCGGACAGACGGCCTACCACCAGTTCCATATGTTTCGGTGTGGTACCACAGCATCCGCCGATGATACGAACTCCGCTGCTTACGAAATCCGCAGTCTGTGACGCGAAATATTCCGCGTTGCCGTCATAAAACGTACGGTTGCCCCGCATCGTCGGATATCCCGCATTTGGCATGGCGAACAGTTTCATGTCTGTTCCGCCCAGTCTGCCCAGCAGTTCTCCCATATGCCTGGAGCCGCAGACGCAGTTGAGTCCCACCACATCGCAGAGCCCAGTGTCGCTGATTTCTGTCATCAGTTTCTTAAAATAGAATCCTTCTCTGGTATAACCATCCGGAAATGCCGCATAGGATACCAGAATAAACGCGTCCGGCACCCGCTCCCGGATAAACTGCAGGGCTTCCGGAATCCCTTCATTGCTGCAGTTGGTTTCCATCAGAAAATTCTGCGCGCCGCAGCGGATAAAGATCTCCGCCGCCTGACAGAAGGCTTCTGCCCGTTCCGGCGCGTCATTTCCCGGTGCCGGTCCGAGATCCGCGAATACATATGCCTTTCCGGCAGCAGCCTCCTGTGCCAGACGGTACCCTTCTTTAATCACTGCCTCCTGATCGGCTTTTCCGAGATTTTCCGGATAAGCGCCGAAGGTATTTGTTTTCAGGGCTCTGCACCCTGCCTCCAGATACTCCCGATGGATTGTGAGCACCCGCTCCGGATGATTGATATTCGCTGTTTCGCAGGGAAGTTTCTCTTCGGGATACTTCTCTGTGTAATAGGTGCCGAAAGCCCCGTCAAAGACAAGCACTTCCTGTTCAATGGATTCTCTGATGTTCAAAACTCTTCTCCTCCGTACGCAGATTACCTGCTATACATTTCCCACATATACATAAGTCAGATACTGCTCCGCAATTTCCGCATAATGATACAGCAGACGAATCGGCGTAGGCTGCGTCTGTTTCGACTGATACATGGGGAAAAAGCGGTTCACATGCAGCGGCATATTCGGATCCGCGGATGCGATCCACCGGCACATTTCCCGGAATTCATCCTCCGAATCATTCAGTCCCGGCACAAGAAGGAAGGTCAGCTCCACATGGGACCGGGTTCTGGCCAAAGCAATAAACTGTTTCACCGGTTCCAGCGAACCGCCGAGCCGTGCGTATCCCTCTTCTGAAAAACATTTCAGGTCAATATTCATGGCATCGATCCAGGGCAGAAGCTTCTTTAAGATCTCCCGGGACGCGCTGCCGTTTGTCACCAATACATTATACATGCCTTCCTCATGAATCAGCCGGGCAGTTTCCAGCACATATTCATACCCGATGGTCGGTTCATTGTATGTATAGGCAATCCCGATATTGCCATATTTTCGCAGGCGCAGAGCTTCCTCCAGCAAATCCTGCGGTTCTTTTCGAAAAGTTACTGTTTCCGCCTCCTGCTCCGATGCCATGGAAATTCTGTAATTCTGACAGAATTCACAGCGCAGATTGCATCCGAAACTTCCCACGGACAGAATTTTGCTGCCGGGATGGAACCGGTTCAGCGGTTTTTTCTCAATCGGATCCAGCTGCATGGCAGTCAGATCCCCGTAACTGATGGACACGATCTCGCCCGCAATATTTTTACGGGCCAGACAGCGTCCTGTCTGACCCTCCGCAAGACTGCAGGCATGCATGCATACCCGGCAGGTTTTTTTATCCGATCCAAACAGTGTCATGTCCGATCCCCCTATACGTGGCGGACCACCTCAAACCGATAGATATCCACCGGTGTCCCCGGCATAATGTTTGCCTTTTGCTGCGCGATTTCCAGCTGCTCCTGCACGCTGTCCACGCCGGCAAGATTCGGCAGCAGGAGTCCCTGGGACATTCCGTCGCTGACAATCACGCCGTATCGTTTTTCATCCAGTTCCTCCGGTCCCTTCACATGCTCCAAGGGTCCCAGCACATCCACACTGTAGAAAATGGCCGGCAGCTCCTCTCTGGTCACCCGGTCAAACCGCATGTCATAAGCGCCTGCGCTGATGGCATTCTCGATAATCTCCTGCGCCACATTGCCGCGTACCGGTGTGGCCGTTCCGATGCATCCCCGCAGTTCTCCATTCATATGGAGAGAAACAAAGGCGCCGGCTCTTGTATGCAGCAGCTCCTCATCCAGATCTTCACTGACCGGAAGAAGTGTTCCCTCTTTGACATAAGTCTCCAGCGCCTGCTTTGCCAGACGGACATAGGGATCTTTTTCCCGGGGATCAAAGGCACATACACCGTAGCCCACACCAAAAGGGCCTTCGTAAGACAGTTTTCTGGCAGTCACTGCAGTATCCTGCAGCATGCCTGCAAGAATCAGGAAGGTACGGTGTCCGCATTCCGCTGCTTTCCGGCAGAATTCCGGAGACAGGTTCTGCAGGTCCTCCAGTTTTCCGCCGGTGAAAATCTCCATGACTTTCCGGTCGTATTCCGGGGCTTCCGCAGCATACCCGTAAGGGCCTTCCTGTTTCAGCTTATGGGACAGATCGCCGCTGGCGATTACCACTGTCCGCCGTTCCAGCTCTTCACACATGTCCCGGATGCAGGCGCCCAGCGCCATATGCCGGTCATAGGACAGCCCGGAAATTCCGATACGCACTACTTTATATTCACTATATTTCTGATTGATAAAATACAGCGGAATCATGGTTCCATGATCCAGTGCACTGTGCTGCTGGCCATCTGTACCTGCCGGAATTCCCAGCTCCTGCGCGTGTCTGCAGATCGCGTCCCGCAGCTCGGTATCATATTCCGCATGCACCTTTACCTGCGGCGCCCCGAACTGTCCGAAATTCCCGTCTCCGGATTCTCCCGGCGCAATGTGAAAATAGTCTCCGTACATCTCCACATGGGAAGAAATCAGTACAATGGTGTCCGGACGGATGGCCGCCACTTCTTCGGCCACCTGCTGATAGGCGGCGATTGTGTCTGCAATACCCTGTTCTCTGCCTTTGCCCACTTCCGGTATGATCAACGGCGGATGCGGCACCGCGTAGCCCTCTGTTACAAAATTACTCATAATTTACAATAGCCCTCTCTTCATTCCTGCCTGGCAGTTATTTGTTCATATCCAGAAGATCACGGATTTCATCAAACTGTGCCTCTGTAAAACTCTCATGGTTCCAGCAGAGCTTTTCTCCGTTTCCGTCATTCTCGTATCGCGGAATCAGGTGCAGATGAAAATGGAATACAGTCTGTCCCGCAATTTCCCCGTTGTTCTGCACCAGATTAAAACCATCTGCATGCAGACGCTCTTTCATCACAGCCGCCAGTTTCTTTGCCAGAACAAATGCTTTGGCCGCCACCTCGTCCGGCAGTTCAAAAAGATTCGCATAATGATCCTTTGGAAGAATCAGCGCGTGCCCTTTCGTCGCCGGATCCGCGTCCAGAATTACGTTAAAAGTGTCATCCTGATAAATGGAACGGGTCGGGATCTCTCCGTTTGCCAGTTTACAGAAAATACAGTTGTCGTCTTTCATATTTGTGTACGTACGCGCTGTGCGCGTACTTCCTCCTCTCTGCGGTCACTTTCTGTAAGAAGGCTCTGCCTGCCTTACTGTCTTTTTCTATTCAGTATAGGAGTTTCTCCGGGAAACATCAAGACCGCGGGGCGCCATCAAAATTCCCAGCAAAAAGCCGAAAATCAGGCCGCCGATATGAGCGGCGTTATCCACATCCGCAGTCGTAAATCCATAATACAGGCTGAGCGCAAGCATGATCAGGAAACGGCGCAGATCCATATCGCGGAACCGGCCGTGGTTGCGCAGGATAATCCAGAGCAGTGCGCCGATGATGCCGAAAATGGCGCCGGAAGCGCCCCCGGATACCGCCGGGCTGTCCTGCTGAAGCATCCACCAGGAGGACGCCAGGCTGCTGAAAACGCAGACCGCCGCATAAAACACCGCATATTTTATCCTGCCAAAGGCTTTCTCCAGATAGGAGCCCAGGCAGAACAGCATGACCATGTTGTTCACCAGATGACTGATTCCGAAATGCAGAAAGGACGATGTAAGCAGACGGTACCACTCTCCGCTGTCAAAGACCGCATCCGGATACATAGCGCCGTGCAGATACATAAATGCTCCATCCTCGGTGTCTCCAAGAACAGATAAAATCAGGAATATCACTGCATTAAGCAGGACAATTCCCGTATTCACCGGCGTCAGGTAGGGATATTTCTCCCGCGGGCGCTGTCTGATCTGATTGTTTCTTTCCTCATACATGAGTGCAGAGTAACACGCAAATCGCCTCCTGTCAAACGGAATCCGGCCGCCCTTTCCTTAGGCCGTCACAGTTCCCCTTTCATCACAAATACTTCCGTACCGAACATCAGCCGGTCGTTCTTTTTCACCGGTACCGGCGTGTGAAAGGGAATCAGATCGCCGTTCAGCCGTGTTCCATTGGTGCTGTTCATGTCCTGCACACAGATCCCCTGCTCCGGATCAAGTATAATCCGGGCATGGACCCGGCTGACTGTTTCCGCCTGCAGAATACCATCTGCCCCGCCGACCCGTTTGCCGATCAGGTAGGGGAAATGATCCACACACAGATCCTGCTCTTCCCCGTTTCCCCGATAAATCAGGCGAATCTCCCGGCTGTGTTCCGGCTGCTGCACAAGTTCTGTCACCGCCTCCTCAGAGAACGGCTTTTCCTCTGCCATTGGAAACTTTCCGCAGTCTCCTTCTGCTGAACTCTCATACATCCCATAGACAGTTCCGAAAAAGCCGTCTGCCGGTCCGGATCCGTAAATCGGTGCTTTTTCCTCTGAAACAAATCGGCCGCGCCGTTCCCTTCTGCTTCCCCTTTTGTCTGCTTTCTGTCCTCTTTTTTCCGTTTTCTGCGGTTCGCTGGTCTCTCTCTGTCTGATCCGGTGAATCCGCTCCGCAATCCCGTTGCCCGTGATCCGATCCCGGCGTTCCTCCTGTCCCGTGATTCCGCTTTCCCTTATCTGGTCCTGACGTTCTGTCTGCCCCGAGGCTCTGTATCTCCTTTTCTGCCTCTGGCTTTCCCCTTTTCCCAAATCCGTGTCCATATATTCTCCGCTCCCGGACGGAATCTGTTCTTTTTCTCGAAATGACGGAACCTGTTCTTTTTCCCGAAATACGGTTCGATACCGATCCGTTTTTCTGTTTTCCTTCTGCTCTTCTGCGGCTGCGCCGCATCCACGGATACAGCCAAACAATTCCTCTCTTCCGCAGCTGCCGTCCGCACACAGTTCATACAGCTGGTAGGCCATGCGCACACCGGCCTGATCCGAATGATCCAGATGATTCAGCAGAAGCTCCAGCAGCGGAGCCATTCCTTCCGCGTTTTCCTTCTGATAGCCCGGAATGAGACAAAAACGCATATCCTTGCTGCGCCGGTCAAAGAAAATCAATTCCGGGCGAAAACAAACCGCCCTTTCTTCCAGCATATAGTTCTCCAGCGTAAGCTTCAGTTCCGCCAGACTGCAGATCATACGCTTTACCAGATCCGCCCGGACCGGGCCGTTCTGCAGCACGGTTTCCATTGCCTGCAGGCCGGTAATGTCATACCAGTATTTCTTCTTCCCGTTTTCGCTGATTGGCCGAAAAGGAATCAGTCCGCGGATTTCGTTATTCTGAAGCATCTCCCACTCATATACCGCATACGGATACTCCGCCTCTGCCATAACCAGGTAACTGTGGGAAGCGGTTCTTTCGTATTCTATCTTCACAGCTCAGCTGACACCTCCTTTTCATTCCTGCTTCCGGTTCCCGGATGCTCCCTCTCCGTCTGCTGCTCCGGACGCCTGTTTCACCAGATCCTTCCTTGCCTGGCTGCTGCGAAACAGCTTTACCGAATCTATCTTCTGTGCCTGCCGGATGTCCGCTGACGCCTCCTCCACCTGTCCGTACATACCAATAGACAGATGCAGTACCCAGCACATCAGAAGAATCAGAACCGGCATCAGAATCGCAGCCTCAACAGTCAGGCTCCCGGAAACATGCCCCCTTTTTTTCTGCAAAATATCCTATCCTCCTATCCAGGCTGCCAGCACACACCAGGCGTGTACGCCGCACAGACACGGAATAAACGGAATCCGGTCCTGCAGCCTCTTCTTTTTCCGCAGCAGCAGCATTCCTCCTGCTGCTGCGCCCGCCAGCGCAGCTCCGCATAACAGTCCCAGGCTGCGCGCCGTTCCCAGATAGATGCCGCAGATCCCCAGCACCAGTCCGTCACCGGCCGCGATTTTTCCCCTGCTGATCCAGGAAGCCAGCAGCAGTATGCCACCGATGCCCGCTCCGCCGGCCAGTTCTTCCGGGGAAAAGGGCGCAGCCGCCAGATACCATGCGGTTCCGCATCCGGCTGCCGCCGCGGCAGCCCAAAGATTCACCGTCTGCTCCTTCCAGTCCTCCCATGCCAGGAGGATCAGCCAGACCAGCAGTACCGTCAGACGAAGGCTCTGTTCCATAGGTCTCCTCCACATCTCATTTTCCATATTTATTTGCCGCAGCACCCTTTGCAGGCATGCCGCGCTCCTGTTTCACCGGACCGGACTTTGAAAATATTCCGGGACAGATGTCTGCATTCCGGATCTCCGTGATATTCTGTCCCGTAATCTGTAATATACACTGCGGCGCTCCCCTTCTTCACACAGCCGCAGCGGTAATATCTGCCGCCGTCCTTATTGCGGAGGCCGGATACCTGCTCCCTGCTGACCGTCCGGACCGTGAGATCAAGATAGCGGCAGGAAAGGGACTTGTGATATGCGGATCCATACTGCGTGACATACATCCAGCCGCTGTCTGCTCCATTATCCGCTTCCTCCGAATTTCCGGTCCATTTTCTGGCGCGTACTCTGACTTTTACCGGCAGTCTGCGGATCTTCCAAAATGAAATCGGCAGTTTGACAAAATATTCTGCCTGCAGATCTACATAATCCCCGCTGAAATCACTTCCCCGGTAGGAAATCCCCTGGATGCCGCCTGCGATACAGTCTGTCCAGCAGCCTTCTGTCCGCAGATAACGGCCCGTCGCAGCCCGTACCGCGGCAAGAGACGCGGCCTGCACCAAAAAATCCCCTTCGCCGCCCTGCTCTTTTTTCTGCTGCCGGCCTTCTGCAGTATTTCCCGATTCAGCAGATTTTGCGCTCGTTTCCGCGGATGCATCTCCAGTCTTCTGCGGGCCGTATACCGCAGCCACCCGCCGGGCTGACACATGCAACGCCTCTGTCACTTCCTGTTCCGTCTGCAGCAGTGGAAACAATCCCAGCCACACCAGCATGGCAAACAAAAACAACGGAAATGCCATCGCGGCCTCCACCGTAAGACTTCCGCGGATTCTTCTTTTGCCTCTTTTCATCTGTCTTCCTTCTTCCGCCCCTTCTCCCTGAAACTTTGTTTTTGTCCTCTGATCATTTTTTCTTTTCCAGTATGCATCCTGAAGATACAGCTCCGTGCCTTTGTGCAGTTTCGTCCGGGCTAAAGACGATATTTTTTTCTGATACTGCAGGACATTGAGAGAGATTTTTCTGCTTTTGATTCATGAAAAGATAAACAAGTAAGAATTATGGCCGTTCCGGCCATCTGGCGTACTTCCGACCATACGCCGATCAATTATGTGCTGTGCTGCACAAAAGCACGGAGCTGTATCCTCAGCTAAGATAGGAGAGTTCTCTCTGATTTCGGAATTTATAGATCCCGGGGCTGTTCTGTCCGATCCACACGTACTGCCAGAAAACCGGACGCGCTTCATACACAAAGCGCTCCTCCATGCGGCTGACCATATGGTCCATCTGCACCTGTTCTCTGCCTTCGATCAAATCCATGCACCGGTAAGTAAGCGCCTCCTCCTTTTTCGTCCACAGCAGCAGAAACAAAAACTGCGAATAATCCATCTTCCGGTTCCATCCCCGATCTCCGGATGCGCCTGTCTGCCCTGTGCTGTGTCCGGATGTTCCGGCCGCTGCCGACGGCTCTCCGCCAATCTGGTACAGATCTGTCTTCCAGTCCGTCCCTGTCTTGATCGGCGCGATCTTCCCTCCGCTCATCAGAATCCTGACATCGCTGATGGATTCCGCATAGGCCCAGGCCAGAAGTATTCCGTGTTTGACCGGTTCTTCCAGTACCGGCAGCATCGCCGCGGAAGAAATTGCCAGCGCCAGGCTCTGCGCCTCTGCCAGACGCTTCGCGTCCCTTAAAAGGAACATATAGTTTACGCCCTCCCGCATCAGCAAAAGCTGACGCACTGCGGATTTCAGATTTTTTTCATCTGACGCTTTTCCGGACAGGAGATACTCCATTTCATAGTCCAGGGCGCCTGCTCCCGTAACTGCGGAAGCTGACGGAAACTTCTGGCTGAGGTACATCCGGAACAGTATGCGGTCCGTCATCCGGCCGGCGGAGGACGTTCCGTAATTTCCGCTGCTGCGCCCGCGATGCGATACCAGCGTCTCTGTGCGGATCATCTTCTGTGATATTTTCTGATCCGGCATTACCAGAGCCAGCACCCCATGTTTTTTCATTTTCTTCATCCAGGTAATCGGATTCTTCTGAAGCAGTCTTTTTCTCTCCCTCTCTGACATTGCCGGCATCTTCTGGCCGCTTCCTGCCGTTTTTTTCTCATCTGCGGCTGCAGTATCCCCAGGTGTGAAATCGTCAGAAGAAGAGCTGCCAGCCCCTTTCTGCTGATCACGGATTCTGCGCAGAGTCTGATCCGCCTCCTGTTCCATCGCCTGCATCTCTGTTTCGGATTTTCCCCGAAACTCCCCGGACTCCAGAAGTTCCCTCAGCTGTTCTATCGTTTTCTGCGGCAGCGTCTGTTTTGCCTGCAGCACTGCCTGCCGGCGAAACGGCGCCCCGCCGTCATCGGTGATCAGCTCATATCTGCTTACATTTGCCTCTGCCAGCCGCAGTTTCATCAGATAATAATTGCCGGAGGCTTTTCCCGGTTCTTCATAATTGCCGGCGATCAGCGCCTTCTGGCGTTCTGTCAGGGAAGCCACGCCGGCCGGCTGTCCGGACGGAGCCTCCCGGCAGAGTATCCCGTAATCCTTCCAAAGTCCCGGATGATATTCTGCCAGCAGGCCGTCCGCTGCCTGCATGGTACAGAGTTCCGCGCCGCTTTTCAGGCTGCTTACCCTGGCCAGCTCAAGAAACGCGAACACCGCCGACAGAAACAGGGTCAGGCTCAGCACAAGAAATACTGTTACACTGCCCTTAACAGAGCCGGCGCCGGAGGATTTTCTTCTTTTCACAGTCCTCCTGCCTTTTTGTTGATTCCGGAAAATGTCTTGTTCACCAGCGCTGTCAGCTGATTTTTAAATATGATAATCAATCCGATCAACACCACCAGAATTAATATAATCTCCACGACTCCGATTCCGCTTTCCTCTGTGAAAAAACGTCTGATTTCAGCACTTCTCTTCTTCATAAACTGCTCCTTTCCCCTTTCCGTATCTATTTCTCCGATTACGCGCCTGTACCGGGTCACAGATTCTGAGACGCAGGCACAAGTACAGTTACCAGAACAGTCACAAACATCAGAAGCATCGGCCCCAGCAGGCGGCTTCCTGCTTCTTCCCCCTGCCGTCTGGCGTTTGTCTGGCGAAGCGCCAGGGCTTCCCTGGCTTCCTGCTCCAGAATCCCACAAATATCCCTGGTTCCCTTTTCAATATTCTGCGAAAGCAGGGAGGCGAATCTCCGGTAGCACTGCAGGCCGATCCGATTGCCGAACCGCTCATAGCTTTCCCGCTCGCCCCGTCCGTCACAAATCTCCCGATAGGTCACGGTCATTTCCTCCAGGTACCGCTTCTCCTCTGTCTGGTGCGTCTGTATCAGGCAGCGGTAACTGCGCACCATTTTTTCCCAGGCACCGAAAACCGTCATCCCGCTGCCGAGAAGCAGTGACATCTGATCCACCATCTGCGGGTACTCCCGCTGAAACTGCGTATCCCGCTGTTTCTTTGCTTTTCTTTCCTGTTCCATGCTTCTGAACCTGAATGCGAATACCATCGCGGTCCCCAGCAGCGGAAACAGGATCCATCGGGAACTGTTTTCCTGACTCCAAGTGATCCGGTGTCCGTTTACCTGTGCCGGCAGACGGACAAATGATTTCTGCCTGTCATTCTGTTCCCGGGCTGCCGCGGAGGCCCGGACTTCCTCTTCCAGCTGCCTGCGGGTGGACTGTTCCCCTTTCACCAGCAGCAGCTGTTTCCGCTCCAGCAGGCGCCAGTCTTCATAGGAAAATTCCGCTGTCAGTGTCACCGGCCTGCCTTTTTTTGTCAGTTCCCCGGTCTGCACTTCTCCCTGGGCATTGATTGCCGAAAGATCATCGAAGGAATAAGTCACCTGAACCATTCCGTCCTGCAGCTGATCCGGAAGATTTAAATCCTGCGACACTTTCTCCGGAGATTCATTGCTGCCCAGATATTCTCCCTGCCAGGTGTCCCTGGCCTGTTTTAACAGTTCCATGGCTGCAGATTCATCCAGCACCTGCGGATGAATCTGCAGCGTCATTTCCTTCTTTTTCCCGCCGTCAATCTGATAAAAAATTCGCTGTTCCCGGCTGTCACCCCCCGGTGCGTCTCTCGCAATTCCCTTTCCGGGAAAATCCCCGGCTGTCTGCCGTTCGGAAACTGCCGCCGCTGCCCCAAGCGCCAGAAACAGTAGGAAAATAAAAACTCCCTGCTTCCGGCTCCTTCCTTTTCTGTCTTTGACCACCGCAGTTCCTCCCCTCTTACACCTGGATATCCACAATCCGTCTGGCCCATTCCGCCGCTGCCAGATAACCGGTCAGACATCCGGTCATGGCAACGGTCCCGATGGCCGTATGATACAGTACCTGCGCATACTCCGGTGAACTTACTGTGAGAAACAGCAGAATTCCCGGCACCAGCACCAGCAGCATTTTCTGTTCCAGTTTTCTGGCAGTGACCACCGTCTGAATCTCGGTCAGGATTTCCTTCTTTTCCCTCATCCGCCGCAGCGTAACACGGATCATTTCCGTCAGATCCCCGCCGCTGCGTCTGGCATAGCGAAACATCTCCGCAAAGCTGCAGATGTCCTCAATCCCTGTCTCATAGGCGAATTCCAAAAGCAGCCGTTCCAGCGGCTCATTCATCCGTACCTGTTTATTCATTCTGGCAAATACCTGTGTCATAAATCCGGATGGTCCGCACACTTTCTCCAGCTCTTTCTGTGCTTCCACCCAGGCCATTTCCACTGAATATCCCGCGGCCAGGGCTGCGGAAACCGCTTCCATCCCTGTGTGAAATTCCTCCGCGATCACTGCCTGCCTCCGGCTGCCGCGAAACTGTTTCCGCACTTTTCCGATATATGGAATCAGCACAATGCCCCAGAGCAGCCCGAACACCGACCGGTAAAACAGAAATGCCGCCCCTGCGGAGGCGCCGGCTGCCAGAAGCAGATCTCTAATCCTTTCCCTGTTCCACTGCGCGGAATGCCTCTTCCAGCCCTTTGGCCCTGAGTTTTTCTCTGTGAAGGAGCCTGCCCTGCTGTTCCCACGTTCCGTATATTTTTCCATGACGCTCCCCTTTCTCCGTAAAATGCAGCAGCGGGTGCAGCACAATCTCTCCCTGCTCCATTCCCGCAATCTCCTGCACATCCAGCAGTTTTCTGCTGTGATCCCGCAGCCGGCCAAGATGCACCATCAGATCCAGCCCGTGGCTGATCTGCCCGCGGACGGCCGGGATGGGCAGCTCCAGGCCCCCCATCAGTGTCATTGTTTCCAGCCTCGAAAGCATATCCGCTACACTGTTGCCGTGCCCGGTGCTCATGCTTCCGCTGTGTCTTGTATTCGCATCTTTACAACAGAATTTTTCTTACGTCTTTTGAATTTGAACGGTTGGCTCCAACCCGGAGAAATCCCTTAAACACGGCAACGATAACAGTTTTCTGTTATCTGATGTCCGTCTAGGAGGGATTTAATTGCTATCTTCTACAGCAACTATTCTTAAAGAAGCTCCACACATTTATCAAAATATTGTCTGGTCCTTTGATCAATTCCAATTCATTGTAAATAGTATCCTCTCACTGTCAGGCATGATTTATGTAAAAGGCAGGGAAGAATACACAATGATAAAAGGTGTAAAGGGTCCGGAAATCTTTCGGATAAAATCAATTTATCCGAAAACACCACTGCCCGAAAGCCCAGTAAAATCAAGGCCTGAAGGGGGTGGTGTAAATTCGGGTATCCCCATGGGGAATACCAGTTTTACACCAAAATGTTCCATGCTTCCCTCTGGAAAGATCGTTGCCTCCCGCAAACCGTTTCTCCTGCCGTTTGATCAACAGGTAAACAATGGTATTGGCTCTGATATTGAGTCTTTTCAAGCCATCCAGTCGGATGCCCTTTGTATCAATATCGGTTTCGATACGGAATTTGAGGATGACAGTCGCAACACATCCGGTACTCAGGACTGGGAAAAGGACCGCCGTGTCCTTTCTCTTCAGGCGTCTGTACAAATTGGCAGCACTCTGATCCGGTATTTCTTTCTCGTGGATCCGAGATACCAGACCGTTACAAAAGACGGCGGTAGGATCCCAATGGCTTACATGCTTTCAGATATATTAAACGATCTTCAGCAGTCATACTTTCCTGATCTTCCGAAGATACACCGTAATAACATTCCGAAAAAAACGCTTCCTCGTGATGGATATACTTTTAAACTCGTTGACTATAAGGCTCCTGTCATCAAAGCCATTACAATACCAATCACTTTGATCTGTCACACAGGAAAAGCTGATATATCTGTCTTTCGCCGTTCTAAATACGATATCAATCTGTATCCGAAACTTGCGGAGATCCAGGGTGGTTGGTGTACGACGGAGCATTGCTATTTCAGAGCTGGAGCCGATCCCAAAAACGATTATTACTGGATCTGCGACTTAACCGTACGGGATACGCTATCGCTTACGCCTGCTGAAAACAAGAGCCTTTGTGCTATTGGCAAGGTCATCGGACATCCGAAGGTGGATCTTCCCGAAGGGGCTATTGAGCATATGGCTGACTTCGCTGTCCATGATCCCTGCTACTACTACGAATATGCGATGAACGACGCCGATCTGGTTGTTGGATTCTGTTCTTCTCTTTTTGGCTGTAACAGGAAACTGCCTATAACACTCTCATCCGCAGCGGCGTCTTCAATGAAAAAATATATGAAACAGTATTTCGGAGTCGGAAACCAGGCAGAATTCGATCTTATCTACAGGGGGCTGATGATGTTAGATGAAGGTATTATTCCCTCAAAAGATGATGTACTAAAATTTTTGAAAGCTACACGTTACGTCCCAATCAATGTGGACAGCCGTCTTTTCAACGAATTCTCGGAAGAAGCTTATACAGGTGGTTTCAACGCTTCCTTCTTTTTAGGATGGATTACTGACAAAACTACCGATTTTGACCTGAAAAATGCTTATCCGACTGCAATGGCAAATGTCGTTGATGTGGATTGGACAAAACCTTTACGGGATCTTCCCCGTGAATACTATCTGACCCGGCAGGATGTGACCAGTCCTCTCATTCCCATGGTGGCCTATGTGGATTTTGAGTTTCCCGAAGATTGTTACTGTCCCGGCATTCCCGTCCCTGCAAGAGGCCTTAAGATCTATCCCACCACCGGATACAACGTATATGCCTGCGGTGTCGATATCTACCTGGCTCTTCAAATGGGTGCAAAGGTAAAGTGCCACCGAGGTTTCGTTGCCCAGATACTTGAACGCGAAGATGGTGCTTCCAGATCTCTCGCTTATGCTGTCAGCCGTCTCGTCCGTGACAGGGCAATTGCCAAGAAGACTTACCCTGACGATCCTCTGGTAGAAAAATCTCTTAAGACAATGGTCAACAGCTGTTATGGCAAGACTGCTCAGAATGTTAGTCCCAAAACCCGGTATAACGCCAAGAAGATGGGACGCGTTGATGCTGAACCATCTGCTGTAACAAGTCCGTACCATGCCTGTTATACAACAGCTCTTGTCAGGGCGATGCTCATTGGATGCATCAACCAGCTTCACGATATGGGCTATCACGTATACAGTGTGACAACAGATGGATTTATCACAGATGCTCCTGAGGATGTCCTTGTTGGAATTGATGCCTACGGTTTCTCTCGCATCTTTCAGGAAGGCAGATACACCCTGAATGGTACCCGTGCCGATATTAAAGAAAATCACGTCTGGGAAGCAAAGCATTACAACGATACTTTTCTTAATATCACAACCCGCGGTAATGTAGCGGTCAACGACAAGGGCGTTCTTGCTCATAACTCCTATACGACTGGCGAGGTCAAAGACAGCCGTGCAGACAGGGATGCTTACCTTATCGCCGTTCTTTCCCGGGAAGGCCGGATAAAATGCAAGACGAAGGTCTGGACAGAGTTTGCTGAGATTGTAGAAAGAAAGCACGATTTCCATGTTACTGAGATTATACGTGAGCTTTCCATGAATTTTGATTATAAACGCTGCCCCATTGTAAGCACTGCCGTTGATACCCCGGTCCATTACGAAGCGGTAAACGGCCAGATTATTGATACCGTCATTGCGGAATTTGACACCCGTCCCTTTAGGGATGTTGAAGAATTCCTGAATTATCGGGACTGCATGAAACACGAAGACTGCGTCAAAGTCGTAAAAGACCTGAAACGCGTGAAGGCCAAATCAACGATCGTAACAGATGGGTATCTCGGGAACGATCCCGACTGGACTATCCTCCGCAGCATCATCATGGGATACAGGAAAAAGATCTATGACATTCCTGCTCTGGATGGTCTCAAAGGAAAAGACAGATATGCCCTGATCAATTCCTGGAATATCTCCGAAAAGCAGTTTACCAAAGATGACTGGACGAACTGCGGAAGGTCTTCTCTTCAGGCAAAAATGCTTTCCTACGAATACGTAAAAGATACTCTGGCAAGAATTAATGAAATGCCTGTTTCCATTGATAACAGTGAAACAGCTTCATCTATCACAGGAGGTAACCATAATGATTGATTTTGATAATAATACAAGTATCACGTTGTCTTCTAATGAATCCTTTCCGGTGGAAACGGTCTCACCGGAAGAAGTTCCAACCGATCGCAAAACTGTCGGAAAATACAGCCAGGAAGAGTTTCGGTCTCTTCCTATTAACGTGCAACTGGAGCTTTGCACCAAGTACTTAATCGAGACACCAGCCGATTCCTATGACGCCGATAACATGTTTCAATTCTCCAGGACGACACTGAAAAACATGTGTGAGCACGATCTGGGTTTTAAGAAGGTATATATCGCTACTGATGCTTCTTCTGGTTCTGATGGTTCACCAGATGGTGATGTTCTTTATATCGACTTTGAGCAACGTGAGACCGTTGCCCGCAAGTACAACTTAAGCAAAGACACAGCGGATCTGTTGGACCAGCTGTTGACCGATCGATCCGGTCGTTCTATCGGAAACCAAGCGAAATCCCGGATCGTTGATGCCCTATTACAAAAAGTAATAAAAGAAAAATTGGACTTAAAGACAGCCGGAAAGTTTTCTGTTGTCATCAAGCCCTCCGAGCCAAGGCGCCTGCTTTAAGTCTGGTACTCGGATCAATAATTGTGTTTGTTCTCCTATTTTAATAACGAAGAAACCCGGTTATTGATCCCTCGGAAAGAACAACTGACCTATTTATTGTATTGCCAGAATGTTTAAAAGTTTTGTCTGTTGTTCCTTCCGTTGTACCGTACAACAACATTTGTTGTACCAGTGTCTGGTCTAAACAATTTGTTGTTTATCTCCTCCACTGGTCGAAAAGTTATATTTGTTGTCCGGTACATTTGTCCAACAGCTCCTGCTCTTGTCTCCCGTGCTTATACAAAAGCTGACGCTTTTCTCCAAGCACACGAGCCAACAGCCGTTCCTGTTGTCCAAGCCGTTCGCCAGCAGTGGCTTCACGGCAAAACCATGCAGAGCCCATCCCGGGACGCCGAAGCTCCTAAGCCCGGTCTGTTCTCTACAGCAAGCTACCGATAGTGGATAGCCTTCGGCTCTCCCCTATCGTACACTCACAGCCTTTCAGGCTGTTCGCTTAGCTTGCAAGGGCTCTGCCCCTTGACCCCGGCGGAGGGCTCCCGCCTCCGACACCTCCGGGCACATGATTTCGATCAGTCAGTTTCAAAGACGTCCCCCGGACCTCTTCTCGCTTCCCGATCTTGTCATTAGGGACCTCCGGCCCCTGCACCCCGGGCCGCTCCCGGCAAAAGATCCACCGTATCTTTTCTCCGGATCGCTTGGGGACACCCCTGCACCCCGTTTCATTTTCACAATTTCTGAAAGGAGAACCAACGTGAGAAAAAGAAATTGTTCCCTTCTCCTCCGCGCCACACCAGCTGAGAGAGACACCATAAAACAAAAAGCTGTGGATGCCGGTATATCGCTACAGCAATATATGCTGCAGTCCTCTCTGTATGGAAAATCCCCATCCGCGGAGGAAATAGAAGAATTAAAAACATTGTCGAAAATCCTGGCAGATTATGATCTCCAGTTAAAGGGGATCGGCACAAATATAAATCAAACAGCCTATGTCGCCAATTGCAGCGGTAAAACGCCTGACGCGGAAGAACTAACACGTCTGGGCGTGGAAGTACAAAATATCCGAAAGGAGTGTGGCAAATTATGGCTATTACTAAGATCATTACTGGCCGGCAAGGTGCGATGAAAACCCACGGCTCTCTTCGCAATTGTATCAGGTACGTTAGCCGACCGGATAAAGTCAAGGATCATTATATTGCAATGACCGGACCTGCCCCCGAAGTTCTTACAGAGGATTCTGTCTACAGATCATTCCTTGCTGAAAAGAAGATGTGGGAAAAAGATAGTGGGAGAATGTACCGCCATACCGTCCTCAGCTTCCATCGAGACGAACCAATCACACCGGAAACCGCTTTTGAAATCGGAAAGGTCTGGGCGGAAGAAGCATATCCCGGCTTTCAAACACTGGTAAGCGTCCATCAGGATAAGGAACACACACACATCCATCTGGTCACGAACTCTGTCTCCTATATCGACGGGCTCAAACTAAGCCAGAGCAAAGCTGATCTATACAAGATGCGGAATTTAACGGACCGCCTCTGCAAAGAACACAACTTATCCATTACCCGCAAGGGGCATCACTTCGATGGCCGTGAAATAGAACGTGGAGAGATCCACAGCTACAACAAGGACGCTTATAACCTGATTGCCCACAATCCGGGGAAGAGCTACCTGGTCAGCTGCGCACAGACCGCTATGGCTTCCCTGGAAGGCTGCACCAGTCGGGAAGAATACTGTACGCGGATGCAGGAACAGGGGTGGACTGTAAACTGGTCCGACAAACGTAAATATATTACCTACCAGGATCAGGACGGGCACAAAGTGCGTGACCGCAAAATCAATAAAACTTTTAATCTGGACGTCGGAAAGGAGGGGTTAAGTCATGAATTTGAACGAAATTGTGAACTCCAGCGCGCCGAGCAACGAGTCGAAGACGCCGAACTCGAACGATATTATGAGAGACTCGAAGCTGAAGAATTTGATCAGGAAGCAGGACGAGACTATTCAGGTTCTTCAGAAAGAGATCAAAGATCTGAGAAATCAAAAACAGCAACAATCATCCGAAATTCAGATGCTGCAGAACAAAGTGCAGAGTCAGAGCGACAAGATCGTGAAGCTGAACGAATCCGACAAGATTTTGAAAGACAACGAGCTGCTGAAGAAGCAGAACGAAAAGCTAAAGCAAGAAGCAGAGACCGCTCGGAACGAAGCAGATAGTACGCAGCAATGGTATTATTCCAAGGCTCGTGCTTTAACAGAAAAAGAAAATACTGTGGAACGGTTAAAACGGGAGCAGGAATACGAAATCCTGCGTCATGCGCAGGAGATCGCCGACCGGCAGGTTTTCCAGATCAAAGACGAGCTGGAATCCGAGCACCAAAAAGCACTGCGTGAATTCAAGGAAAAGGCAGCTTCCCTCAAAGAGGAAAATGACGAGACAGTGAAGTCTGCATCTTTTATTCTTGTAACGGCTGTACTGGCTATTATCACCGCCATATTCGTGTCAGATACAATGATTGCTGATATTATTACCGCTTGCAAAATACTCTTCCACCCTGTCTTAGTGACCGGATATAAAGCCTTGATGGAAATTTCAGGTGTCCGAAATATTGTACTCTTTGCGCTGTCTGCTGGATTGTATATTGTTGTAATCAGTTTCTTGTATGAATTCTTTAAGCAAAATATCGAGCTCTTTAAGCCATACTTTGACGATGTGACACTGTTTCTGACCACGGCGTTTTTTCTCTTGTCTGAGTTGATCATGACAACCTTCCACTTCGCTAATATCATCGGCATTTGGGCACTGGCCTGTGCCGTCTATCTCACGCTCCGGATCATTATCACGGAACGGAAAAAGAAGAAACAATCATATTAATTAAGAATATACGATGTACAACAAAAGGAGACGAATATGACAAAAACAAAGATGAATGTTATTATCGCGGCGAAAGAAGAGCTGGCAGAAGTTGAAGCACAGCTGGCATATGCCGACAGCCTGCCTGACAGTATCTTTAAACAGCGATACCATCAGCAGCTGCAGATTATAAGAAACAAATTAACGAATACCATTTCAAAGTGCCAGAGATCTGACCCGGCTTAATCGGGCGTGTGAATAATTCTCTGTAAATAAGATTTTCTATGATAATTATTGAGGGCTGGACGGCAGAACCTGCTGTTCAGCCCTTGGTTACTATCTAACAGAAATCCACAGGCATGTCAAGGGCACCCGACTCCGTCAGGCGTGCATTTCAACCTTTACCTGCCAACGGATTTTTGTTATTCAGGCATCCGTTCCGGATACATGATCGATAATTCTCCGCGGACTCTGCCCCAGTTCCGGATCGGCATCGTCCATTTTTTGCATATTTCGAAGGATGATAAATATAAAGCTTTTAGCAAGGCTTGGGAACTCGGGAAAACGCTGCGCTGCCGGTTCAGTCGGCGGAACGACGAATTTAAGGATTCGATCGCATTTGTCGTATAGAAAGCCATCCGCACGTCTTTCGAAAATTTAAAAATAGGCGAAATCGCATCCCAGTTTTCATGCCAGCGGTTCATGGCATGGGGATACTGACCGGACCATTTTTCTGTTACGCGGTCAACCTGCTCCAGCGCGGCCTTTTCATCCGCAGCTGTATAAATCGTCTTTAGGTCCTTGGCAAATGCTTTCATGTCCTTGTTCGCGACATATTTCAACGTATTACGCACCATATGGACAATACAGCGCTGCTGTTCTGTTTGAGGAAAGGCAGTGCTGATGGCATCCTTAATTCCCGTCAGACCATCGGAACAAAGGATCAAGATATCCTGTATCCCACGGTTTTTTAAGCTATTTAATACACTCAGCCAGTATTTGCTGCTTTCATTTTCGCCAATCACAATCGTTAGGATTTCTTTTTTGCCTTCATCATTGATTCCCAAGACAACATAGGCAGCAAGTTTTCGTATCACGCCGTCATCACGAACAGAAAAATGAACCGCATCAATAAAAACGATCGGATATACTGCGGAGAGCGGCCGGTTCTGCCATTCTTCAATTTTGGGCAGCAACTTGTCGGTAATATCAGAGACCATGCCTTCACTCACCTCGAAGCCATAAATGTCTTCGATCGTATCCGAAATCTGACGTGTGGACATTCCCTTTGCGTACATGGATATGATTTTTTCATCGATTGACGAAATATCTTTTTTACGTTTCGGAAGGACTTTAGGGGAAAAGGTGCTTTGCCGGTCCTGTGGGACATCTACCTCAAACTCACCATATTTACTGCGGACGCCTTTGGACTTTGTTCCGTTTCGATAATTTGGTTCGGAAGAACGCTCATACTTTTCGTAGCCAAGGTGGTTGTCCATTTCAGCTTCCAGCATTTCCTGGATCGTTCCGGACAGCAGATCTTTCAGGGCGTCCTGAATATCATCCGCTGTTTCGATATCGTACTCTTCAAACAGTCCCTGGATGATATTTCTTTTGTTTTCTGTCATGGGTTTCGGTTTGTAGACATTTCGCTTTTTGTTTGCCATAATCAAAGGCCTCCTATAAATTTGATTTTATCATAGAAGACCTGGATAATACGATTAAGTATTCATTTTTACAGAGATTATTTCATAGGCTCGCTTAACCACCGGGTCTTTTCTTATGCTTCCGTCTCGGAAAGCCTCTGAAACTCCAGCATATCACGCATCATATCCCGCTTTCCCAGCATATAGGCTGCTTCCTCCGATGCCTGCCACTGATCGTACAGATGGTTCAGAATGAGCTGATATTTCTCCCGCTGTTTCTCCGAAAGACCAGAAACAAACGATGCTTCCATTTCGCTGTACTTGCTATTTTTCTTCTTTGCCCTGGATGGCAAATAAGGATGCATGTCTGGATATAAGGTTTGAAAATTAGACATAATAAAATTCTCCGTTCATTGATGTCTGTACTGTATCGCAAAACAGAGGATTTTGGTATGTGCAAGTGTAACGAAATTCCGGTACGCGTTCTGATTCGGAGTCGTTCCTTTATGGAAACGGAGACAGCCCGACATCGCTTGTTTTCAGCGTTTCTACAATGTTCTTATCGTATCGGCAATTTTCACAAACCGAATAAAAATTAATCTTTCATCTGCCTTTTGTATTTGTAGTAAGTGTTATGAGACACACCTGCCAGTTGCATCACTTCCCTGTCCAACAGAGTGCCTCCGAAGTCTTTGGCGTGTTTTTGGATGATTTTCTTTGCAGCCACTTCTTTCTTGGTGGTAATCTTAATCCCCGGTTTTTGACCGATCTGCTTCCCATGGATCCTGGCTGTTTCGATCCCTTCCTTCGTCCGTTGTCTGAGATCGTCTACTTCCTGTTGAGATTGTTGAAACGCCAATCTTATCTGTTCTTTGACCAAATCGTGCTGATAATCATTTAAGGCTGATATGATTGCATTCACAAGCGTATTCTCTGATTTGTTCGCTGTATTCGTTTCAAATTTCGGAATGCTGCGCTGCATGGATTCGCGGAAAACATCTGTGTCAATATGATGTTGCTTGAGAAAGATCAGACGAACATTTTGACTGTCTAACTTCTGATAAAGCTCATACCCGTCTTCTGCGTTTCTGCTCATACGGGACACGCTGTCAAACACAACGGTATCTCCCGATCGCAATTCTTTCAGAAGCCTGTCAAATACCGGGCGTTCTATCTTCGTACCCGTATAGGCTTCTTGCATGATGACTGCTTCCGGGAATTCTTTTTTGATATTCCGGATCTGCCGGTCTATGGACTGCTGTTTGGTTGACACTCGGCAGTACCCATATATTCTTGGTTCTCTCATGTCTTCATTCCTTTGTTTATATTAAATTTAACGACCGTTAAATATGGTATTATTCTTTCTTTTCCATCGCCGTCTATATTATACCATAAATAATATAATATTAAATTTGGTATATTTGAGATATAAAAAGAGACCAACCATTTGGCTAAGGCTGGTCTCATTACCGTTTTCCCTTAAAACAATGTCCTGTCTTCTTTTGGTTTCCTGAAATAGTCATCCAGGAACGACCGAAGGATTTTCTCCACAGCGGCTGTTTTCGTCACACCAGTTTCCTCACAGAACCGATCCAGATCTTCATAAACAGATGATTCCAGTTTGATGTTTAACACATGAGCGTCTTTCTTCGGTCTTGGCATATCAATCCCTCCCGAATAATTCTTCCAGCTTCTCTTCCAGAGTACCATCTTCAGCGTATGGAAGAGCATCCAGAAGCCTGAAATTATGCTTCTTTATTTCGATCTCATCGCTAAATCCAAGAATGTAATTTGTTGCTATCCGGTAAATAATTTCCGTCGGTGCCAGCCCATATACCTGGTCTGCAAAGATATGCTGAAGCCGTTCAACCGGATCCTGATACAGTTCTTTCATCCGGTCACTGTTATACAGCCGTTTTACAATCTCTGTGATATACAGACCTGACTTCATATACAGGTCAATGAAGGTCTTGTCATCCTGATCAAAACATCCCGGATTCTCTTTCTCCAGGAGATCCACCATCTCCTTTACTACTTTCTTCGGCGTAAAGATCTGGTTTGTCTTCTGTGGCGGAATATAATCGAAAATATCTTCTTCATTTGTCTCGTTAAAGTAATCTGCCAGTTCCTTCTTCTTGCGTATGAATTCCTTCACGGAATCATTGAAGACAACCGGGTCAAACAGATGCCCTTCGAACTGCTTCTCTTCTCCTGTCTCCTTATCCTTGTACAAACCTCCATCCCGCAGGAACAGGAACTGATCCAGGGTAATGCTGGTAACTTCCTTGAAGACATCCGGAGGGATAATCCGGTCAAAGTTTTCCAGTGTCACATCGTGATCAGACGCATATGCCATCAGGAAGGACGGGATCGTCCGGGCAAAACCTCGCAGATGTGCACGTACCCCTTCCATAATCTCATCTTTCTGGTGTTCTTTCCGTCCTGTTTGAACTGTCTTAACGATCTCCTGGCCTGCGTCTTCCACAAATGTTTCAGCGCTTTCCTGCAGCACATCTTTTAATCGGTTTGTAATCTCTTCCTGCTTCTTTATAAACTCTTCATGGACAGTCTGGACCGCTTTCTCATCGGTTGGATCTTTTAATTCCTGCAGTGCTTTATCCCGCTCTGCTTCCGCCTTTCCCCGTTCGATCTCAGTCTGGTCAAATGCCTTTTGTACCGTGTGACGGGCTTTTTCTTCCAGCTGTGCCTCGATCCGTTTCCGGTCAGATGGGCGCATATCTGTACCGTATTCCGCTTTTGCTTCTTCAACCAATGGCTTTATTGCCTGTTTTACAAAAGCGTCCTGCAGCCGTTTGATCGCTGTATCTACAGGTGCCTTCTGGTCAAGCTTGTCATGTATCTCTTCCATAGTATCGGAAACACTATCGCTTACTTCTTCGGAAATATCGTAGATTTTCCCACCGAACAAGTCTTTTGCTTCCTTGGAAATATCATTATCAGGAATCTCTACTTCTCCCTTTTCATTGATATTTAACCTTTCCTTGTCCTCTGTAGAAGGCTCTACGGGGCTTCCTTCTGCTTGTGGTGGAATACTTATAATGATATCAATGACTTCCTGTGGAGCTGAGAAGATATTCGTAATATTCTGGAACAGGAAATTAGACATGAATCCACGCCGTACCACTTCCTGGCACCTGATCTTCCTCGGAATAGAAAGAACCTTCTCTGCATCCAGTTCTATCATTTCACCGGCATCATCTTCGCCGATCACAGGCAGGAAGTTCAACAGTGTACGGATATGCTTCTTTCTAAGATCCATATCTCCGTTTCCGTTTGCCGTGTCTCCTGATAAATCATTGGCATATTGTTCCACGATTACAAGCGTCCTTGCCGGGTCGAAGTCAAAGACATAGCAGTTCTCTTTCCGGGCATATTTCCTTGTTTCCTTATCGTAGAACATGCATGGATTCTGCGCACGGAATGCTGCCTGCATATACAAAGACGGTGAATGGACGTTGGAAAGCATTAATACAGCGGTCCATTCCGGGATTGTAACGCCTGTTGTAAGCTGTCCTACAGACAGTGTTATTGTCTTATCATTTTCCCGGATCGCTTTCGTAACAGCATCAAATGACTGCTTTAATTCTTCACCTTCATCCTCATCCAATTTGTTATCCCCGGCAGCAAGGACGATCTTATACTGGCTGAATACCGGGTGCTGTTCCAGCTTCTTTGCCAGTGCTTTCGCGCTGTCTACACGGTTCAACAGCCACAAAGTATGTTTCAGCTCATTGCGCAGCTTATCCGTGGAAAATGGGTACTTTTCCCCTTTTGTCAGGGCATCCAGGAACTTATCTACGGATGAGTCATGTACAAAAGAACCATGCCCATTCGTCTCGAAGAACTCATTCAGATCGAAGGCATATTCTTCCGTTTCTCCGTTGATTTCAATACCCTGACGCAGTTCATCCTTTATAATTTCTGACATCTGATAGGTAAACAGATTGAGCTGTGGAAGGTTTGCATATGGATTTTCCCCTTCGCCATCCCATTCCTGTTTTGCTTTCTGTTCGTCCGCGTACGTCCAGTTATAGATGGCGTCTTCCGGGAACTTATCGTTTGCCAGTGCTTTGAACGGCGTTCCGGATAAATGCAGCGTAAACTTCCGCTTGATCTGGTCAAACGCCAGATCTGTCTTGTATGTATCAACACCTTCATGTGCTTCATCGATGACAAGCACATCCCAGTCCATATTTGCAACTTCCCGGAGCTTTTCATATTTTCCACCAAAGGCTTTTGCACCTTTTAAATCCTGAAGGCTGACAAATTCAATACAGCCCATGAATTCGGAATCATCCGTACGGGAAGCACGGTCTACATATTCCTCGCGGGATACAACCAGAGGCTTATCTTTAATACCTGATACATTGCTGACAAATACATAACCGGATTCTGTTCCAAGGAATTTCGCATAGTCAGCGTACCAAGAATTGGCAATTGCCGGGCGGTTCGTTACAACCAGTACGTTAACAGCACCGATCTGCTTACAGAAGTCATACACGGACAGTGTCTTTCCGAACCGGGGCTTCGCGTTCCATAAGAACTCCCCGCCTTCATGGTCTCTCCGGTATGCTGCAGCCTGGCTGACTGCTTCATCCTGCTCTTTCCGAAGCTTATAGGAAATTGTTTCGGTACCTTTTACAAGGCCGTGGGATGACCGGAAATCGTAGAACATATTTCTGGAAGCATTTCCTGTGATATGGAACCATTCCGTCCCTCTTGTCCTCTCAATCCCGTTCTTCTGAAGATATGCATGAAAATCAGAATCATGGAAAATTTTTCCAGACCCATCATCATAAATGGCGTTTCCCATCCACTCCAGCTTGTATTTTATATCCGCTGTATGCATCTGCTGGTTCAAACGTTTTTGTACATCCTGTTCTGTATACCCGATCTTCGTCCATCCATCATGGCGATGGATTTCCGGTGTTGTATATGCATAGATCATGGGGACAACCGGCTTGGCTGTCTTGATCATGTCTGTTACATTACTCATTAATCCATCTCCTTTACGTGTGTTTCGATAAATTCTATCTCTTCTTCTGATAAGCCGTATTTTTTATACAACTGCAGATCGATATTATGAATAGATTCAGACCAATTGATATCAGCATTTTCAGTAAAATCTTGTAATGGAATTTTAGACCATGTAGCTTTAGACTGGTTATTTTGAGTAGTTTTCATTATACCAAGCAAAGCCCTTGCAAACTTTGTCTTTATGTATTTCGATAATGATACCGCTTCGTATTTTGTATCAAACTCCCCTATACTTAAAAAGGTCTGTGTATGGACAGCCTCAGGTCCTAATATTATAGGCTCACTTAGTATTTCACCAAAACTCCCTGATCCAATTGCACCAGCCATAAGAACCTTCCATTTATGAAGATTACCCTGGTCTTTAAAATATGTTCTTTTCGCAAATAAAATAATACGTTCATTCCTCTTTCGACCAAATACTTTTACATCACCCTCTAAATAATCTGCATGAAAAATTTCTGGGTATCGCTCAAATACACTGGATGCAACAGCCTTTGCATGCTGTTTATCTGTACGGCCAATCAAATCAGGATGCTCTGTAAATAACATATCTGTAAAACGGTAACTATCTGGACTATGAACAAGATCTCCAATATTAGTATTTATATATCGTTTAACTTTGTCATATACATTTCTCAAATTCTCCGACTGAATAAATACACCAATAGATCCAAAATCTTTCAGTCTGTCATAATATGAGATCACAACGCCACCTTTTATATCCACACCAGAAAATACGGACGTACTATCTTCGACATATTTCAATACTTTAAAATGTTCATCATTTAACATTTTCTTGTTCCAAGCTTTTGGTGTAGCACCAGCCTGTGTCAAGAAACGCGCAGGCGTGATAAGTTCAGTAACATCAGCTATCAAAAAAGCATTATCCATAAAAACGTTATATACAGGCTTCGCCTGATTGTTTAATCCAACATTTGCACTTTGGTATGGCGGATTTCCGATACAAATATCAAACAATTTTTTCTTTCCCATATCTTTCTCCTTTAATCTTCCTTCAATTCATGAAAAACCAGGGAATTCTTGCTTCTCCAGTTCGTGATCCTGCAGTACACAGAGGTTGTTTCTTCTTCGACCGGATTCAGAAGATCCGATATCGTGTATTGATGGTTTTCCTGTCTTTTTCCTGCATACGGTACCGTATCGGTGAGACCATCCATCTGCCAGAAATTCCATGCGATGATGTTGGAAACCTTTTCCAGCTCCTTCTTTGTTGCATCCCTTCCAAGTCTTACACGGATGTAATCGGAAAACGTCAATACCAGATTGCAACGTGCCAAGAGCAGGTTGTCTCCCTGATATTCGTATCCATATACGCTCTCAAACGCCCTGTACGTCCATTTCAGCCAGTCTTTTTCATTTGTGGTATTTTCATTGACGATACGTAGCTTTCGGTCTAACATCCCGATCCGGCGTTTTGGAGGCAGAATCAGTTCACCGGTTGAAGCATCATACCGGGAAACGATGTACGGGGCTTCGCCGCATGTGATTTCCAGGCGTCTGGAATCCACGTAATGCTTCCAGGACTTTGACGGCTTATCCGGAAACCGGACAGGGTCTTCTACTACCACCCAGTCATGGTCTTTTTCTATGTTAAAGACGTCCTTTCGCCCGAACCACTCTTCATCCGTGAAGTTATTCATTTTGTTACAGAGCCAGGCGGGTGTAAAAACCTCTGCTTTCTTTCTGGTCCGGTCAGCCTGTTCCGCATCTTCCTTTAAGATACGGGGCTGCACATTGATCGGATCCAGCCCGAAGATGTCTTTCGCATCCATGCACCGGTCAGCAGCATACTGTTCTCCAAGACTGAGGTAACTGTCGGTCGCATATACGATATTCTGTTTTGTCGTTTTATCCTCCAGAAGCCTGTGAAAAACAAGGTTCAGGGGATAGTTCTGCAGATCGATTAACAAAGCCTTCTCCTTTGTAGTATATGTATACTTCTATTTTATCAATATGATGTAGACGTTTCAACATAATTGTATCATATACAGAACATCCGTTAGAATTCACAAATAACAACAACTTATTTTCAGAATGATCCGGGGAAGCATATTCCGTAAAATCAGGATGTTGTTTTCAGATTTTACATGTCAACTGACAGATGCCGTCTTATTTTTACGTCTTCTATTCTTATCAAGTCTGGTTTCCGATATAAAATCCAAGTCTACCCTGAGATAACACACCGGGCAAAAAAAAGCTGACCGCAAACGCAGCCAGCTAAAGTCCTAATCGTTTTCCAATTCATTATCCAGTTCTTCTAACCGTTGTTTCAGACGTTCCCTTGCCCTCAATTTATCCTCTCGTGTCGGCTTTAATGTTAATGCTTTCGGAAATGTCCATTCCCAATCCAGATATTTTTTCTTTACATCATCAGCAACAGCAGAAACAGCCATATCACTTATATCATTTACGAGCAATTGCTGATCATACCATTTCGATATGTATTCATTTAAATGACCGGAATCATCTTCATTAAAACGCATATACACCCGATCATTCAGTTTTTCTAAAACAAGCCCGTGTTGTTCTTCTAATTCAAATAATGTATACATAACCCCTATATAACTGAAATGCTCCGGATCAGCCAAAGCCAACGGTTCAACTCCTAAAACAGAAGCTATATCCTTTAAACGCTCATTTTTTGGTTTTCGCTGTCCATTCTCATATTTTTGCATCATGTCCGCCGAAATACCAATCTTTTCAGCAAGTTCTTGCATAGACAAACCTTTGGCAACGCGAATACGTCTGATTCTGGACCCAACACGAGCACCCTCTGTTTCGTCTATATAATCTATTGGATCCTGTCCGAAAGGATTATACACAAAAAAGCTCATTTCTAATTTCCTCTCTCTTCTTATGAACACATATCTTTTTCGATTTTAACACAGATACAGACGCCCTGATTAGGAAATAAGCACAAATGGTGTAAATAGAACATTATTTTATAATTTGTTCTTTACAGTTACGTCTTTATATATTATTATCATAGTATGGAAAGAACGTTTTTATATATTTTGTTCTTATTTGATAAGGAGAACGGCACTTATGAAACAAATGTTTGAACATTATCCTGAGCTGTTAGATGTCAACACTGTCGCTGATATCCTCGGTGTAACGCCTGTAACTGTTCGGAGACACATTCAGGCAGGAAACCTGCCAAGTATTAAAGTCGGAAGACTTATTAGGATACCAAAGCATGAGCTTTGTGAAAGTTTGGAAGGAGGACGAGTCCATGCAAAAGAAGGTTGAACTTAATCTTGAGATTTTACTTCTGAATGATTTATACAACACCGGCGTCATCGACCAGGAGCTGTACGAGAAAGCACTTTCGAAGCTGAATAGCACAATGACGGAGGCAGCCTGACATGCGGGCTGCTATCTATCACTTTACAGACAAATCAGCGAAACGACCGATCGTCTATCAGAAGCAATTGACAGCATTAAAGGAATTCGCAGAATCCAAAGGCTTCGACGATGTAGACATATATTGTGATAAAAGCTTACGAAGAACGGAGCATAAGGAATTCGACCGCTTTATGTCTTCTTGCAGCGAATACGAAGCCCTGATTACAAAGGATTTTTACCATATCTCCAGGAACACCCAGCAATCAATGAAAATTATGAAAGATCTGCTGAACAAAAACGTCCCTGTTTATTCAATGGAAAACGGTCGTTTTTTCTGGGAAGAAGTTCCTGTCGATCAGCCACTCCGAGTCGCAACATATACAACACACTTCGGGGAGCCACACGAGATTAAACAGGTTGTCGAAGTACGAAACGATATTTTTAAGTTGTATGCGAATAAACGGACAAGCTGGATTATTACAGATCAATACTACGACGAGACGCTGTACAAGAAGGACGCCGAACAAATCCAACTGAAAAAGCTTATTGCAAACAAAGACCTGTATGACCTGCTACTGGTCCATAACTTAGGCGATGTGCATTGGCGGACAGCGAAATTTTGTAAGATCCGGGAGCAACTGCAATTAGACATTTACTCCCTGCAAAACGGATTTCTCAAATACACCACGGAGGTACCATGAGTTACGCATCAGAAATTTCCCGCAAACTAAATACAGGATCAGGAACAGTAACAGCCGTCATCTATGCCAGAGTCTCCACTGAGAATGAAGGTCAGAAGGACAGCTGTGCCAACCAGGTTGAAATGGCATTGAACTATATCCGGCAGCATCCCAACATAACTTTAAAAGGCACTTATGTAGACGACGGCATTTCGGGTAAAAATGATTTCACGAGACCTCAGTATACAGCAATGCGGGCAAAAATCGAAACAGAACACATTGATTTGATTATTACCAAAGCACTGTCCCGTCTAAACAGGGATCAGCTCAATTCTTTAGAACTGCGATCTTTCCTTGTAGAACACAAAACAACCGTTTTTACATTAGAAGACTTAAGCATTCAAGATTTCGAAGACTTCAATTCTGAATTCATGCACTCTTTCAAATATTTGATAGACGCACAATTCGTTCAACAGCAAAGTCTTAATGGAAGGAAAACTCAACAGCTGCGCTGCGAACGTAAGGAGCTTTCCTCAAAAGATGTCTGTTTTGGCTACGACTGGAATCCTGGAACCAAAACCATAACCATCAATGAAGAACAAGCCGAAACGGTCCGATGGATTTTCGAAGAATTTGTATTCCATAACGGAGTACCAGCAACGATCCACAACCAGTTGCATGAGAAAGGTATCGAATTATGCGAAAAAACTGTTTCGAACATCATCCGCCGGGAAAAGTATATCGGCAAATTCTATATAAACCAGCGTTCCACCACTTTAGGAACCGGGAAAAAGAAATCCAAACGCTACCGTCTCCCGAAGGAGCAATGGGTGCTGGTGGAGCGTCAGGATCTCGTAATCGTGGATCCGGATATCTTTGCAATGGCCCAGCGTATACACAAGGCCCGACAAACCGTGTTTGGAAAGCCAGAGAAGCCGAACGGACAGCCCCACTACATCGGAAGGCACAAATACGCCGGAAAGATCTACTGTTCAGAATGTCACAAATCATATATTCATGCTTTTGCGGACAGAGCCCATACAAAAGATATTTACAGGCTATGCAACCATTCAAGCTGTTCAACACCGGATCGGGTATACGAATCCGACTTAGACGCAATCATCAGCCACGCCTTAAAGACAATTCTTACAGAACAAACCTCCGTCTTCGCCAACCTGGAGAAAGTGCTAGTTGAGTGCGTGACAGCGTCCCAGAACAATAAATCCAAAATAACGGATATGCAGAAACAACGTAAGCAGTTGCAGAAAAAGATCGATGCATTGATTGAAACCATGGCTGAGGGCGGTTTAACGGAAGAGTCAAAGGAACTGATCAAAATCAAGATGAATACCCTTTCTGAGAAAGTGACCAGACTTTCCGAAGAAATCGTAAACACACAGGCATCACAGCTGGACGACTCTTATGTCGATACCAAACTGGCAGAAATCAGAACAGCGATCAGCAAGCTGAAGAATTTCACGGTAATCGACCGCGACAGAATTCTAAATTACATTGACAAAATCATTGTCCTGCCAAGAGGAGATCTCGAGATCTTGCTGAAAACAGGACATGTAATAACAGCAACAAAACAACCTATTAACCAGGATTTCTCCAATACAAAAGATGTAGTAAAGATCGGAAGACGAGATGTCCGGTATTGAAGGCCTTTATATGGACTCCCTATGTTCCCATCATGCAGAAATACAATATCTGTACTTAATACACAATGTATATAACGTTATTATCTTGCCATTTCACAGTTGCAAAAAGAAAAGAGAACCTTTCACAGCCCTCTTTCATATCGACTTTCTCATTCATTTGTCATACTCAACAGTTTGTCAACCAATGTCTCTAAACTTTTTCCCAAAAATGAGACAAAGTCTGGTATTGCACCAAATGCCATCCCAATTATTATCATTCGACCACATTCTCTTGCAGATTCCAATGCAAATCCATAGCTCAAAACACCTGTCAGAATAAATATAATTGATAAAAAGTAAAGCAAAATATTTCCCAACATCATAGGAATTTTTAATAACCAGCAAATCAATGTCATTACTACAAGAATCAAACATAAAAACACTTTTATTATGTACTTAACCAACATTTTTAATCCCTCACTTTTTTATCTTTCCGGACAGCAAGAATCCCGCCATCCGGACTTCCATTTTTTTGCTATCCGGACTTCCACTTTTTTGCTATCCGGGCTGCAAAATTCTTGCTATCCAATACAGTTCATTATCCTTTCGTGTATATCATTTCCGTCAAAATCATCTCTTCTGCATCATGACAAATGGTATTCATCCTCCTAGTCCATTCCATGTTGTCCTGTCTTTTTAATTTCTCTGTAATTCCTTGTTTCTCCATCATTTGTTTTACTAATTGTTCTTCCCTATCCCTTGCTTCTGCATCAATCTGATTCAAATGCTCAACAAGTTTTCCTTGTAACAACAATATTTGATATTTTGCCTTTCTGTGTTCCTGTAAATAGCTTTTACGAAGCATCCCATATTTCCCATATGTTGGTTCAATATCTGTAAGTGCCAATTCCGGCAAATAATAATCACCACATAACATGTAAGTAAGTCCATTTTTCTCATCGTAAATTTCGTTCTGCATAAAATATTCTCCTTTTCTTCCTATAATTGGTCGTACATCTTCAACAGTGTTTCCTTTTTCATTTGACTATATTTCACTTGTAATTCTTCATATTTTTTCTGTAGATTCTCATATTCGTTTTTCGGAACACTATCGGATAATTTCTGTTCTAAACTCTTAATCCGTGCTTCCTGTGCTTTTGCAATAGCATCGCTTTTAGGATTTCGCAATATCATTCCCTGTTGTTTTTCCTTCAATTCCATCATGACCTGTTTCACATTCGGATTATTATAGAAAAAACCTCTGGAAAGTCCTGTTAATTTTGTAAGTTCAGCAACTGAAATTTTTATATTTTTTCTATACATTGTTTCAATAGCTGTTATTGCTGTTTCCGTCATTTCCGCACTTTTTTCTTTTGCCAGTGCTACCATTTTATCGTGTTTCTGCATTTTCCTTTTCCCTCCTGTATTGTGCTAATAATTCATTCATTTCATCTCGTACAGCCTTTGTATCCTCCGCTAATGCTTCGTTTCTTAACCGCCGATAATGTGGTATGGTTCGTGTATCCTTATGCCCCAACAGCCTTGCAATGCTATCATCATCTAATTTCATTTCTGTAAGTTTTACTCCAAAAGTGTGTCTAAAACGATGTGTACGAAACTCAAAATAATTTCCATTATCATCCCTGATATCATTTTCATAAATCATGATATTTACATGATATTTCAGCATTGAATCTGTATATAATTTCCCATTATCTTGCAGAAAAATATATTCTGAATCTGGATGGTTCTTTTCTGAAACTTCTATTGCTTTTCTAATCACTTCTGCCAGCTGATCGCTGACTGGTCTTTTGTATTTCCTTGTTTTCTGCTGGAGAATAGTTATAAAATAATGCCCAGATTTCTCAGATAAGCAATCCCTTCGCAAAGTCAACGTATCCTCTATTCTTGTACCGAGCATCTGATGTATTATTAGACATCTTCCTAACTGGGGCTTTAATTTTGTTAATGCACTATTAAATCTCCTGATTTCTGCATCTGAATACGCTTCTGGCAAAGCGTTGTCATATGCTCTGCAATCACTGGACAGAAAAAGATTGCATAAATTTTCTATTTCCAGTTCCCGCCCAATTTCATCCAGCAGATTATCCAAAACCGACAGTTCTGTTGTGTAACTGACTGATGTAAGACCGGTATCCGTTTTTATATAAACCAGATAATCTTCTATCATATCCCTGCTAATTTCTGTAAAATGCTTTACTTCTGGAAACCGATCATACATAAATCTAGCAAACCGACGGAATCCACACAATTCGCCTTTTATACTACCCATTGCTTTTGTCTGGCAGTGGCTATACAATATTCTCTTTATTATCTCTTTAAATTCTCTCTGCCTAATCTCACGAAAATCTAATCTATATCTTCCACGAATCGGATTACTCCTTGGCACAATATCCAGCTTTCTCATATCCCATACATCTTTTTCATTTTCTGGAATATCTGCTGTTTTACACTTCACAACATACTCATAATACATTTTCAGAAAAGAAACCTGAGCGCTATTTTGTTGCTCAACATTCCGCCTATCCGGTCTATTTCTTCTAACGTACAGTGCCAATCCTTTTTTATATAAAAATGCTTTATAGCTTCTCTCCAATTCTTCCCATTTTTTATCAGTAATGCTGCTACAGCTTGTACACTTCTCATTCAGAAATTCTTTCAACAGATCAAATCTGTAAATATCATTTACAGCTGTTGATAATGATAAACGTCTACATCTATCATCGATATACCCATAAATCTCATCCTGTATCTTTTCATTATGAATCTCTGATATGTAGTACACCCTGTTTTCCTTCCATTTCAGCCCAGCCAACTGTTTTTCTGTAGCTTGTTGATAACAGTCATAAGAAATCAAATTAATATTACCTTTCATCATCTTCTACTCCTTTCAATTTAAATGACTGATTTCTTGAAAAATATTTATCTTCAGCCGATACAATACGTTCCGGCATGAAATCAATGTACTGTTTTGTCATATTCTCACTTGAATGTCCCAGATAATCTCGTACCCCTTGTATAGAAACTCCATTTCCGTACATTGAAGTTGCAAGGTTATGTCTGTAATCGTGTGCTCTAAAGATATAATCTCCACAGGCAATCCCACGAGCCTTACACTCCCGAATCATCTGATTTGAAAATGTCTGTCCATTAAATGCACCACCTTTTTTATTTTTGAATAAATACTCCCCATTTTTTATTCCGTACTTTTTTTCATAATCGTTCACCAGTCCAACCAATAAACTCGGAACAGGAATGACTTTTTCCCTCCGCATTTTGCTTTGATATATGCGCATCCAATTCTCATTGCCTTGTGAATAAAAGGCTCCCGATTTTATTGTACAAACCTCGCTTTTCCTAATTCCTGTGCAAAACAAAATCAAATACATCAACTGTAAATGCTCTGGGAATGCCGGCAGCTCCTTAATCAGATGAGCAATTGTTTTTTCTGGAACACTTCTTTCGTTGTGTTCTGGAAAACCTTTTTTTAAAAATCGTTCCGGATAAAACTTCAACACTTCAATATTTTTCATTTTCAAAAACTGTAGAAATGTATGTATATGAGTTATATATCGGTTAAACGTGGAATATTTAATATCGGACACATCCAAAATAGATACATAATCCGCTATATCTTGTATCTCCAGTTCAGTTACTTTCTTACTCTGTCCATCCAGATATTTTAAAAATTGTGAAATAAAACTTATTGTATTTCGGATATTTGATAAAGACAGATCAGATATCCCGACTAAATATTTTGCGTATAATTGTAAATACCAACGATTTTCTTTTTCGTAAATATTAATAAATGAAAGGCTTTTAACAGGTGAACTGGCATTGATTCTTGATTTATCGAACTGAAACCTATCCATATACCAGATACACGCTTGCCAATTTATCTCTGAATCTGTTAGAAATAACGTTCTTCTCGCAAACTCAACAATCTTAGAAGCCTGTTTTTTTATAATTTCTGACTCCTTGTTTAAATACAGATAAAATCTGTTTTCATCTGCCTGTTCCATTTCTTCAATATCATCTATTCCGTACTTATCGCAAAACCGTACAAGTGCTTTTAATGGTTCTAAAAAATATCTTCGATGTCTTTGTACCTTATCCATATTCAGAATTTCACACAACAATATTTTTGTCTGTCGCACCAACTGTGATGAATGTATCCTCGTTAAGTCCCATAACAAATCATTCTTATCGACCACCTGACGGAAAGATTGTGCTTTCTTCTTATTGGGGACATACAGCAAAAACAATTTGTCTTGCTTAAAAAACTCCTGTTCTACAGAGAAAGGATTCCCTTGTGAATAGACATCCGGCATATTTTCTATTTTTAAACGATCAAATAAGCTCATTAATTCCGCTTTATATTTTTCTGAAATATCCTCTTTTTCAAGAGACTCCATATACATTTTTCTCGTTTCATAGTTAATATCTGCAGTACACTGTATATCTGTATACTGAAAAAATTTGTATAACCGGTTATAGTATTTTGCTTCTCCATTTGTAACTAAAGATATTTCTTCCTTTAATTTCTCAGATATTTTTTCCTGATATAACTTCGGAACAATTTTTAATACTGCCAAGGTAATCCCTCCTTCCTTTTACAGAAAATCTGCAATTTGGTATAAATCTTCATTATTTGAGTAGTATTGATCTGTCGCTTCTATCAATCGTTCATTATTTTCACCCAAGTATTTAATGGTAGTTTCAACTTTCTTATGCCCCAGGGCAAAACGAATGTCATTCAAATCCCATCCTTCTTTTCTTCTTTCCTCCGCAAAATAGTGTCGGAGCTGATGCGGATGGGAATTGATATCCGTTTTTTTGGATAGTCTTTTCAACATGCTATACACAGAATCCGCATCTAATGGCTCTCCTTTGTTTTTTCCAGTCAATTTTGTAAATAGATACTCCGAGTTCATCAGACTTTTTCGATTATCAGAAATGTACTTAACCAAGAACTCAAAAGTTGTATTACTTAACAAAGCCATTCTATATTCTGCATTTTTTGCTCTTGCCAAGTTGGTATTGGATTCACGATACCTTACCCGAACCGTCCTTCTTTCAAAATCAATATCTTCGGTATAATGGATTCCCAGAATTTCCCCTAATCTAAGACCGGTTTCTGCCATCATTGCTATCAGCAATCGATCTCTATCATTCGTACAGGCATTTATCAGCTCCTGTATTTCTTCGGATGTTATTTCTTCCAGATTAGGTTCTTCTTCTTTGAAGAAACCTTTAAACGAATTCACTGCATTTTGATGATTTACTCCCATACTGTCAAAATACGATACTTTTTTTACTCGTAAGACTTTAAGCATTGGTAAAACATCTTCCAGTGCCAAAAACTGGTAGTATCTGAAGACTGCACCAAGATACATATTGCAGGTCTTATTGCTCGTCTGTGTATTATGCTCAGTATGCTTTCCACTCTTAACCCAATACAAGAAATCAATAAAATGTTTATTCTGCTCTGAATAGGATAGCAATGTAATCTCATCCAATCCTATCGTTTGCTCCTGCAGATAATTGTAATAATATGAAAGTGCGAAGGCTGCGGATTTTACAGTATTCGGAGAAGCATTAATCTGATCCAGATGCTTCAAATACTTTGATGGAAGGATTTCAATTTCTTCAATATCAGAAATAATCAAAAAACGTGGTCTATTATCTTTCAAAACCGAAACAACCCTATATTTCAATCCACAGCCCTCCTTCCTTTCTTTTGATTCATTTGACTTCTTTGACTTCTTGATTTACATTATACACAAAGATGTCAAAATGTCAATTACGTTTTTGACTTCTTTGACTTTTATAAGAACATCAATAAAACATTTTTTGATTTCTTTATGTTTTAAATTGATTTTTAGGGATATAATTGATAAGATAAAATACAAGAAGTCAATTTATACAAAGTCAAAGAAGTCAAGAGGAGATTTGAATGAGCGAATTTATATCAAATTCAGGCACACTAATAAATCCTGACAGCGTTTACGATCAGGAAAGATTCATCAATATACTTCAAATCATTTTACAGAAAAAAACGCAAAAAGAATTATCTGAACAAACAGGCTTAAATAATGCAACCATTTCACGAATGCTCAACGGTGCCCGATCTGGAAGACCATATAAAAGCACTATTGATAAAATTGCAAAAGCCATTGATGATCCAGAACTTATCCAAGAATTATATGATGCAACGGGATATTCTTCTAAGAAAATACGGGAACGAAAAAAGATAATTGCAGACAATGGATTTTCTCTGGATCTCTCTACTGTTCAGGTGCATGAAAAATTTTTTTCTACCTTAATGCGTGGACTTTCCATGATGACAAGTCTGCATAAAGTTGAATGGACAATAAAATCCGGAACACCCAGATCATACGATTATTTAATTGAATTAAAAGAGGGAAATATAGATTATTGGTATATTAGATATGTAGATAGAATTACTTCTGATAAAGAAAGAGAAAAAGCCTTAACTGCCATTTATGGAGAATTTGCAAAATTAAAATTGGGCGGAAAAATCAAAGTTTCTTGCGCCACTCCTTCTTACGAAGATTATGATTATTTTGTTACAATTCCGCCATATCAATTAAATACAAATGCTTCAATTATACATTTTGATTCTGAACTCGAAAGATTTGCAGACGAAACCTTTTTAGAGACAGCTTTACCACTTAAAGAAAATATTCCTGTTAAGGATTTTTGTAATCTTACCGAATCACTGATACTATAACTTTTTGATTTTATCACAGAGAGAGTTACTTATGGCTCTCTCTTTTTTAACACTTCCTCCTCCCACGTTCCAACTCATTATGGCTAATCATTTTCTAAAGCAAGATCCACCTGTGTTTAACAATATTGTCTTTCATCACAATATTCTCTCATCAGGTTTTCATCTTGCTAGGGATTCCCCAAACCCATTTTTCTATTTATGGCGAGGTCTCAGTATACACTAGAGCAAGATCCACCCCGGTAATACCATATCGCTATTTTAGCAATATGATATTTTCCGGACGTAGGATTCTTGCTGAGGATTGTGCTCCCCAGTTCCTCACATTCAGCATAAATATACACTTGGTTCCCCGAATTTTTCCGGTCACAACACAGGGATATAAAATAGACTAAATATCTCTATATCCCTGTGAAATCACTATGTGATTTTAAAAACAGCAAGGACAGGAAGTGTGGATACACTTCCGCAAAATTGCCAATTTCGGAGCCATATCCAAAATTGAAAAATACATAAAAAATCAAAAATCCGAAACCTTCCTTAATATCCAAATTTATAATTTTTGCAGATTACCAAAAAACCAATATGAAAATTTTACAAATTTTGTACCACCTGTAAAATTCCCATATTGGTTTTCATTCAACTTTTATGGATTTGGAATATTCTATATTTTCCAAATATTCTGTGCATTAGCTAAGAGCCATTCTGCACGATTTTCTATTTCATCTTCGTTCCAATCATTTTTTTGAAGTACGTCATGTAATGTATAAAGTCCGCTCGCACACAAAAGTAAACCTGGTTTATTTTGTTCCTTTCCCGCCTTTTTTACATTCCATGCAGCATCACGTATAGATGCATTTAAAGCTTGCGGAATAATCGCCAAATTCCCCAATGTCAGTAATAGAGAATCCCTCTTTTTTGCATCATCTTCTGTCGCGCAAGCTCCCCAATTATTTCTCCATTTCTTTGGCATTAAATGTTCCAAACTGTAATTATTAAATCCAAGCAATGCTGTAGAACTATTGTCTGAACGAATTTTACTTTCTAACAAATAAATAATTCCTTTTGATTGCAGATTAAGACTCGCTATTATCTGGTTGGCTAAACCTTGGATAAACCGGAATCCCACCGGCTTGACTACACACCCTTAGCTGGGCGCACAGCTGGAAGTTGTACTTATCTATTCTTTTCAGTAGTATCCCATTTCGAGCCTTTCTTACAAACATAGAAATCACAGCAGTCTCCACCGGTTGCCAGTGTTTTTGTCCGATGCAGCACCCCGCTCATCATGTCCACAGAAATATAATCCATCTGACACATGTAAGGAACAAGTTCACTGTGTCCCAGTTTTCTGCCAAGTTCACATAGACCACACTGGCGATAAATTGTAGTGTACTCATCGCCATCTCTGCCGGGGATAGTTTCCGTAACCCAGTTATATGGACTGCTACTCATTCCATTAGCAATTTTATCTTTCTCTGCTTTTTTCTTCTGATAATCCAAAGAAAACGGATTTTTACCGCTAAAGGCTTTCTTGATAATCGGTGCGCCCATTGTTGCAGTAACCATTTCAGAGAAAAGTTTTTCACTCATTTTATTTGGGGCTGTTTCATAAACAGCCATCCAGACAGCGCCGCCGCTTAACGATACACGAAGCGGATTTTTCATCATGTCGCCAATCTCATCCAACTCAGAAATGATTTGTTTATAACGCTCTTTGCTTTTCTTTTTCCACTGTTTACAATCAACATCCGGCGTTTTTTCTTCCAGCAATTCAAGTGTGATGTCATCAATATTTATTAAGCCGACAATTCGCTCATATGTTATGAAGTCATTTTTCAAAATATCTGAAACACTGATATATTTTTTACCATATCCATACTTGGAGGAATCTGCGTTAATGCCATTTTGAAAGTTCATTATATCAGAGAGCTTGACGAATTTTGAATGCTCAACTTCTCCAAACAGATCAATTGTAGAATCATCAAAAATCGCTTGAAGCAATCCTCTTTTATACTTCTTGAGAGCTTCGACCAGCTGAGCTTGTGCGGCTATTCTTGCATCAAGAACACTGAACAATTCTGAAACTTTTTCCTGCTCAGAAACAGAGGGAATCAGCACCTTTATCGTCTTGATCTGAGGGTATTTCAAATTCCATGTGTCCGATGTCATACCTTGGGAGTTCTTCCTGAACTCATTGATCAGGTTCGTGCTTTTAAAAAATGCCGCAAAATAGCCATTGCTGATCTCTTGCTTTGGCATAAGAACTGTATATGCAGGACTGACAATACCGTCGCACGGAGAAATTCCATTTGCACCCTGCCACATACGCATGGAATTATAGACCATGTCCTGTGCTGCTGATAGGTAGCCACTCAGTAATACCCTCAACAATTCCAAGAAAAATAACTTTTAAAATTTCTATAAAATCAAGTACCATTATTTCAAATCCTCCTTTTTAAAATGATGAAAGGTCATAAGAAAACCAACTGCTGATACAAGAATAATAATAGATACAGACAGCAGTGTAGGATAGCCGGTACTCTGAAGTTTACCCTGCACCAAGAAATAGGTGGCTGTCCACGGATACAACGCTCCCCATTCTTGATTTGAAAGTGCGGCACTTCCCATGACAATCACGGCAGAGCCAATCATCGGGGCGACAAATCCTTTTGTTTTCATAGCAACAAACACAAAAGGAGAAACTGTTAAAAACATCAGGATACTGCCAAACAAAAACTTGGGGAGCCATACTATTGCCACTAGTAAGCTATATCCCTCCAATGTAAAGACAGCGTCATATAGCCCACAAACGATAAATATACCTGCCCATGTTACAAGGGTTAGCATAACAATCCAAAGAAGCAGGGTGCAAAATTTTCCAATTAATAGTTTTGTCCTTGAAATGGGTATGGGCAATATGGTTTTGAGGGTGCTTTCTGTGTACTCTCTGCTAAACAAGTAAGCTGCAATTGCCACATATATCATAATGTTTACCAGCAGCATGATATACAGTACACTGTCGCTGTATATGTCAGACAAGGTAAAGATAATCTCCGGCTTATCAAAATGTGTTTGCAAGGCTTCTATTAACATCAAAAGTGGGGTAGATAATACCCCTGCCACACTAATTAGCACCATTTTTGAACGCTTTAGTTTTAATAATTCACAAGAAATAAGATTAAGCAATACCGCCACCTCCAATCAGTTTAGAAAAGTAGTCCTCTAAGTTTTCCTCACTATCATTTATCCTTGTCACGAGCAGTCCATTTCGTGCAAATTCTCGATTGATTTCTCCAACACTTTGGCTAAAGTCATAAATTCTCACCGTACCGTCCTGCACTGTAAAATCCGTCATGTGGTAGTGGTTTTCTAAAATCTTTCCGGCTATCTCACTGTCAGATAAATCAAATTGAATGTATTTTCGATTCCTTTTGTGAAGCTCGGATATATTCACTTCCTCTACTAAATGCCCCTCGTGCATAACGCCGATAATATCTGCTATCTGTTCAATCTCGCTTAAAACATGGCTTGAGATAAAAATGGTAATGCCATGATTGTGACTAAGTTCAGATAAAAATGAGCGTATTTCAACTATTCCAATGGGGTCAAGTCCGTTAATCGGTTCGTCAAGTATTAAAAGCTCCGGCTCGTGCATAATGGCGGCGGCAATACCAAGCCGTTGCTTCATTCCGAGGGAATAATCGGAAAAGACTTTTCTTTTCTCCTTATGCAGCCCCACAACTTCAAGAGCTTTTTCTACTCCACTTTTAGATACTCCCCCTCGCAGTTTAGCGAGAATTTGCAAATTCTCATACCCTGTTAAATTACTGTAAAATCCCGGTGTTTCGATAATAGAGCCTACTTTGCTATAAAGGGTATGGATATTTTCCTTATAGTTTGTGCCAAACAAGCGTACCGTTCCCTCCGTTGGGAAAGCAAGCTGCAACATCATTTTCATTGCTGTGGTTTTGCCTGCTCCGTTTCTGCCGAGCAAACCATAAATTTTGCCCTTTGGCACATGAAGATTTACCTTATCGACAACGGTGGCTGTTCCGTATCGCTTCGTAAGATTTTCTGTTTCAATGATATAATCCATATTTGATTCTCCTTTCCGTGGGTTGCTGTTCTTGTTTTCGCTGACCACAATCTTATTATCCACGAGTATTGCATAGAAGCCAAGAAATCTACCGTCACAATGCCGACACAATAGATGTCAGCACGAAAAAAGCTCCGACACTTATCGTGTCAGAGCCTATTTTAAAGGGTTTATGACATTTTACTTTGTTTGGGTTTGCTTTATCCAGACAAATATTTTAGCAACAAATAGCAGAAACATAAGGGCGGTTACATAGGGTTGTCTTGCCGCAGCGAAGAAGCAGATAAAAAGCGTACTCAGCACGAGAGAGCATTTTGTGATTATGTTGCTCCATGATTCCTTTTCAAAACAAACACACATCAGTTTCGCTATCCCAAGTGCAATCAAAACAATAAAAACAATCCAATAGATTGCAAGATATATTGGGGTAGTGTCTGTAAATGAAAGTAGATTGACAGAATAAATATATCCGTCAACAAGGTTACCATACAACGGCAAAAGTATAAAAGTAACCGCCATCATATCTAATATTCCATAAATGAAACTGTAAATTTTTTTCAAGTTGGAACGATTTTCAGTTTCGGCAAGTGTAATCAGTTCTTCGCCCGATAGCAGTTCATCTATGGTCACAGAAAAGAATTTAGAAATACACTTGAGCGACTCAATGTTAGGGTAACCCTTGCCGCTTTCCCATTTTGAAATGGCTGTTCTTGATACATATAATTGCTCCGCAAGTTGTTCCTGCGTTAAGTTCTTGCCAGCTATCGTTATATCGGTGCAGTGACAGAGCTTTTGAAAACGTTGCATCAGGATCAGGATTATCATTGCGTCCATCGTTATGCGGCAAAGGCACTGGCGATTGTTCCGCATAGTGCAGATATTTATTATTGGCTGATTCATGCGATACATAAGCAGGGACACACTGAGATTGCCAGAAGTGAGTTGCGGACAGCTAAGCATAGACTACTTGATGAGGATTATGCGACGCTGGAAAACAGACTGGCTGTGGAAGCGAATATGACGTAAGAAATGCCGGAGGTGCAGTTATCCCTCCGGCATTTTCGTCCCTTACAAATTCTTTAGGTTAGAATCGATGATGGGGTAAACGAAAAAGCAGTTTTGACATTCCAGTGAACTGCCCCTTCGTTTACACCATTTTCGATTTGACCTCATTGAACAAAGTGAGCGTCCGGGTAGTCATTACCTATGGACTTTCAATCTTTTGTACTTACCTGTGATTATACAGGATTTTCTGTGCAGAAGCTACAGAAATCAAGTATTTTCAGATAAATAGGTACGACAACAAAACCTCAAGCTTTGAGGCTTTAGAAAATGTATGAAAGAATAAGCTTTTAACATCTTTGTGGTATTCGAAGCTGTGGTTTTCCAAGATGCCCGCCACAGGATTTACACACACAAATGTTTATCTCATAAAGCTGTTTTAATATTTCTGGTATCTCCTTACCTCGAAGCTTCGAGAGATACTTTTGGCATCCAAGGAGATTCCGGCATAAAGTCAGCTTCTTGTGTTTGCTACGGGAACAAAGAAGTCCGTAATGCCGAATCCTGACAAAACGTTTTGGCGGTACGTGCATCAGAAACCGTCGTATAAATTCAACACCGGAAAGAGTCAGTTCTTTCCATTGTCCTTTGTTCCGGTAATCCTTTACAGAAAAAGTAACGTTTTCATCGTCCATACAGATGATGCGGTGATTGCTGATGGCAATCCTATGGGTATACTTTCCAAGGTAGTCAATCACAGACTGTGCGCCGTTAAAAGTTTTCTTACAATAAGGAATCCATTCCGCATCATAACAGAAATCAATCAGTTCTTTGAACACATAATGGTTACTGTATTTTTCGGCAGTTCCATGAAACTTAAGTTGATTCGTATTCCAGAGATTTTTCAACTCATCCATATATTTTCCACGAAAGACTTTGGAGATAGCCCATATAGGAAGAAAAAACTCAGTACCGTTGTCTTTCCATTCGTTTTTGGATGTCAGACCACCGCCGAGCAGTATTGTATGGATATGGGGATGAAAGTTCATTTCAGATCCCCATGTATGCAGGATGCAGATATAGCCGACAGCAGCACCAAGGTGCTTTGGGTCAGCAGTCAGTTCACTGATTGTAGCAGAAGCTGCATGATACAGGGTGTCATATAACAGTTTCTG
Organism: Clostridium sp. SY8519; assembly: GCF_000270305.1. Classification (NCBI taxonomy): domain Bacteria; kingdom Bacillati; phylum Bacillota; class Clostridia; order Eubacteriales; family Clostridiaceae; genus Clostridium; species Clostridium sp. SY8519. Next base: position 859,330 of record NC_015737.1, read on the forward strand.
ATTATTGTAAATGATTGGATTCAGAATGTCAGGAACTGTAAATACCAAGTGGAAGTAGGGTGCATCAAGCACATCCTCTTTGCGGGCATCCATCCACATTTCCTTTGGAACAGCCTGACACATGGGACAACAACGGTTGCGGCAGGAATTATAGTGAATCTGAACAGCACCACAGTCTTCACATACACTGACGTTTGCACCATAGGCTCCGGTTTTGCAGTTCAAGATGTTCCGGGCAACTTTTGCCTGTTCCGGAGAAGGAGAATACTTTTCAAGGTATGCCGAATAAAAACACCGGAAAATATCCTGGACGGTGGGCTTATTCATAATCAGCACCTTCTTTCCTGTCAAAGGGACTTTGGATTCCCATGAGGGATTTGTTGCTGACATGAAGATAAACTTCCGTGGATTTTGGGTCACGGTGTCCAAGCAGTGCCTGAATATTCTGCCGTTCTACTCCCTGCTCCATCAGATGAGTTGCAAAGCTATGACGGAGACAGTGTGGAGTTGCTTTCTTTGGAAGTTCAGCATCGGATACTGCCCGTCGCATCACTTGCTCCAGTGTACTGACTGTCAGGTAATTACCAGTAAATTTATTAGGAAACAGGATCCCACGGGGACGTCCTTTCTCAAACCAGTATTGTGTAAGGATATCCAGACACCGTTTAGAAAGAATTGTATAGCGGTCCATCCTGTTCTTCGTATCTCGGACATGGATCTGCATATTTGAACGGGAAATATCATCATAATGAAGGTGGATCACTTCAGAAACCCGCATCCCGGAAGAATACATCGTTGCAAACATGGCTCTATATTTGATATCATCAACAGCTTCTAATAGACGGTCTATTTCATCAACAGTCAGTACGGTCGGAAGCTTATGTTCTAGGATCATACGTGGAACTGTGATGTCATCCCAAAGGATATGCAGGACATTTCGATAGAAAAAACGGATGGCAGAATTGTAAAGATTCAGAGTTGTGGCTTTCAGTCCTTCCTCTTTTTTTGCAAGCAAAAAAGCCCTGACATCCTGACAGGTAAGTTCTTTGGGATTCTTATTCTGATATTTCAGAAAGTAAGAAACATAGTTTTTATAGCAGTTGATGGAACGCTCTTTGAGGTTACGGATTTTTCCGGCTTCCTCAAGCTGTTCTAAATATTTTTCATACATAATAAAATCCTCCATGTAAAATCAGTAGTAATCAAAACACTGCTTTACACGGAGGTGCATTTGGGTCATAAAACCGCTTGCCAACCAAGCGGAAGGGTGGTATTCTTTTCATAGGCAGTGGGAAGGTCGATCCTGTTTGATTGTTATTTTGTGGTGATTTAACAATACTACTTTTAGGACTTGCTTTCCACTGTTTTTTATTATAGAAAACAGAAAATCGCTATGCCACAGCCTTGGCAGGCCATCGCGCAGCGATTTTGTTCAACTTGAATTTGTATGGCTCAACTCCTTATCGACCGTCCATAGCTCGTTTATAAAGTAGACCTTCTTTTATAAGTAACAACAGAAAAGCCACTGTTATTGCATATGGTTCTCTCGCAATCGCCAGATACAAAACAGTAATAATACTAAGCCCTACAGACAAAAAAGTAATCACCTTTTTTCCCTTTTCAAATTTGAAATTGACCATTAAAATATTCACAATTCCAATAATCGTTAATGCGATAAAAAGACCCCAGTATGTCATACGAATCCAAATTTCATTATCTACATACTCAATAAGACTTACTGAATAGATATATCCATCAACCGGTTTGGAATACAATGGAAGAAAAATAAGCATCAAAGAGAGCAAATCGGTAAATCCAAATAACAAGTCACATAGACCATTGAGATTTGACTTGTTTTCTTTTTCAGCAATCAAAACCAACTGATCTCCGGATAACAGCTCATCAATGGACACAGAGAAATATCTGGATATTTCCTTTAATGAATCTATGCTCGGATATCCTCTTCCGGATTCCCATTTTGAAATTGCAGTTCTTGAAACAAATAATGCCTCGGCTAGTTCTTCTTGTGTCAAACCTCGGCTCTTTCTTAATTCCTGAAGCTTTTCATGGAATTCCACCTCCTTCACCTCCTTTTTTATTTCACTTTTTTATTGTTAGCATAACTACTGCCTTATAAACAGTAAATAATCCGGCACTTAACAATACACCACCCACAATATCCGTAAACCAATGTACTCCGGAAATCAATCTGCCGATAACCATGAATACAGAAAAAGCGATTGCTAGAATCGTTATGATTCTTTTCAATGTAGAACATGACATTCTTCGCTGGATCTGTTCAACCAAAGTCGGCATCACGCACAATACCAGTAGAGTCGTTGAAGAAGGATAAGAAGCCTCCATAATTCCATTGATTAAAATTGGTCTGTAATTGATTGGGATGATCTCAAAAATGAAGTATGCCAGTATCACTATAACATAATAAACTCCCAGGATAATGATATCGGGATCCACTTTGAAGAGACTTCTTCTCTTTATTAACTGAACCAGTCCAATACCTGCAAAAATCAGGCATACAACTAAAGGAATCAGACCCATCCAATCGGTAATCGTATAAATTGTCATATTAACATTTGTTAAACGATGAAACCAGCAATTGAATGTTGCAAATCCAATATTCGTTGCATTCTGCCCCAGTGGCTGCACGTCTACCATCTGAATCAAAGCTGTCCATATTGCAAACGCTATAATAAATATACCTCCTAAAAATAAAACTTGTTTTCCATTCTTTTTCATCATTATACGTCCTTTCTATATTGGTTTGTCTTTTCGACGATTTCACCTTATCAAAAAGCGTAAAATGACGCAAGAATCGCTCTTTCACATGTATGACACGATTCGTATCATCCCCACAAATGCGTGATTTTCTGTATATTTTCCTGAATACCTATTCCTACAAATTTCGATTGAACAAAATCGCTGCGCGATGGCCTGCCAAGGCTGTGGCATAGCGATTTTCTGTTTTCTATAATAAAAAACAGTGGAAAGCAAGTCCTAAAAGTAGTATTGTTAAATCACCACAAAATAACAATCAAACAGGATCGACCTTCCCACTGCCTATGAAAAGAATACCACCCTTCCGCTTGGTTGGCAAGCGGTTTTATGACCCAAATGCACCTCCGTGTAAAGCAGTGTTTTGATTACTACTGATTTTACATGGAGGATTTTATTATGTATGAAAAATATTTAGAACAGCTTGAGGAAGCCGGAAAAATCCGTAACCTCAAAGAGCGTTCCATCAACTGCTATAAAAACTATGTTTCTTACTTTCTGAAATATCAGAATAAGAATCCCAAAGAACTTACCTGTCAGGATGTCAGGGCTTTTTTGCTTGCAAAAAAAGAGGAAGGACTGAAAGCCACAACTCTGAATCTTTACAATTCTGCCATCCGTTTTTTCTATCGAAATGTCCTGCATATCCTTTGGGATGACATCACAGTTCCACGTATGATCCTAGAACATAAGCTTCCGACCGTACTGACTGTTGATGAAATAGACCGTCTATTAGAAGCTGTTGATGATATCAAATATAGAGCCATGTTTGCAACGATGTATTCTTCCGGGATGCGGGTTTCTGAAGTGATCCACCTTCATTATGATGATATTTCCCGTTCAAATATGCAGATCCATGTCCGAGATACGAAGAACAGGATGGACCGCTATACAATTCTTTCTAAACGGTGTCTGGATATCCTTACACAATACTGGTTTGAGAAAGGACGTCCCCGTGGGATCCTGTTTCCTAATAAATTTACTGGTAATTACCTGACAGTCAGTACACTGGAGCAAGTGATGCGACGGGCAGTATCCGATGCTGAACTTCCAAAGAAAGCAACTCCACACTGTCTCCGTCATAGCTTTGCAACTCATCTGATGGAGCAGGGAGTAGAACGGCAGAATATTCAGGCACTGCTTGGACACCGTGACCCAAAATCCACGGAAGTTTATCTTCATGTCAGCAACAAATCCCTCATGGGAATCCAAAGTCCCTTTGACAGGAAAGAAGGTGCTGATTATGAATAAGCCCACCGTCCAGGATATTTTCCGGTGTTTTTATTCGGCATACCTTGAAAAGTATTCTCCTTCTCCGGAACAGGCAAAAGTTGCCCGGAACATCTTGAACTGCAAAACCGGAGCCTATGGTGCAAACGTCAGTGTATGTGAAGACTGTGGTGCTGTTCAGATTCACTATAATTCCTGCCGCAACCGTTGTTGTCCCATGTGTCAGGCTGTTCCAAAGGAAATGTGGATGGATGCCCGCAAAGAGGATGTGCTTGATGCACCCTACTTCCACTTGGTATTTACAGTTCCTGACATTCTGAATCCAATCATTTACAATAATCAGAAACTGTTATATGACACCCTGTATCATGCAGCTTCTGCTACAATCAGTGAACTGACTGCTGACCCAAAGCACCTTGGTGCTGCTGTCGGCTATATCTGCATCCTGCATACATGGGGATCTGAAATGAACTTTCATCCCCATATCCATACAATACTGCTCGGCGGTGGTCTGACATCCAAAAACGAATGGAAAGACAACGGTACTGAGTTTTTTCTTCCTATATGGGCTATCTCCAAAGTCTTTCGTGGAAAATATATGGATGAGTTGAAAAATCTCTGGAATACGAATCAACTTAAGTTTCATGGAACTGCCGAAAAATACAGTAACCATTATGTGTTCAAAGAACTGATTGATTTCTGTTATGATGCGGAATGGATTCCTTATTGTAAGAAAACTTTTAACGGCGCACAGTCTGTGATTGACTACCTTGGAAAGTATACCCATAGGATTGCCATCAGCAATCACCGCATCATCTGTATGGACGATGAAAACGTTACTTTTTCTGTAAAGGATTACCGGAACAAAGGACAATGGAAAGAACTGACTCTTTCCGGTGTTGAATTTATACGACGGTTTCTGATGCACGTACCGCCAAAACGTTTTGTCAGGATTCGGCATTACGGACTTCTTTGTTCCCGTAGCAAACACAAGAAGCTGACTTTATGCCGGAATCTCCTTGGATGCCAAAAGTATCTCTCGAAGCTTCGAGGTAAGGAGATACCAGAAATATTAAAACAGCTTTATGAGATAAACATTTGTGTGTGTAAATCCTGTGGCGGGCATCTTGGAAAACCACAGCTTCGAATACCACAAAGATGTTAAAAGCTTATTCTTTCATACATTTTCTAAAGCCTCAAAGCTTGAGGTTTTGTTGTCGTACCTATTTATCTGAAAATACTTGATTTCTGTAGCTTCTGCACAGAAAATCCTGTATAATCACAGGTAAGTACAAAAGATTGAAAGTCCATAGGTAATGACTACCCGGACGCTCACTTTGTTCAATGAGGTCAAATCGAAAATGGTGTAAACGAAGGGGCAGTTCACTGGAATGTCAAAACTGCTTTTTCGTTTACCCCATCATCGATTCTAACCTAAAGAATTTGTTAATTTATTTTAACACAAAATATAAGTGGTTTGTAGAGAGAAAATATATCGTGTTTAATTTTCATACAAAAAATTTGTAACACCATCATATTACCAATAAAAACTTGTAAAAACCTATATCGCTTTATAACACCACTGTAATACCGTGAAAAACTGAATGAAACCGACAACAAACCAGTCGTAATACCTTCGTCGGCTATGTTGACAGAGCAACTACAAATGCCTGTTCAACCAATAGCTGACGGAGGTATCTTTGATTTTACGACATTTTGCAGGCGCACTTGTTTTTGCAACAAACAGCGAAAGCAGGTGGGCTTCAACTTATGTTCCCTTTTTTCTTTCTGTTCTGCTGATTCCTGTTTTTCATTTCCGTCCGGTATCTTGTATTGCTTCAGGAAAGCATCATAAATCAGACCAACAATATCGCCAGCCTTAATAGAAACTTCCATCTCATGAGATAACTTTTTTACATCCTGCTTTACCAGAAAATCAAGGAGCAGATACTTGCTCTGCAATTCAACCAACGCTATTTTAACAGGTTCCGGTACCCTGGCATTCATATCATATATCCAAATATCCGAAAAATTACAAGTTATGATCCATCTTGCTTTTTCATCATACGGAAGATTGTCATTATAGCGTTTCGCCTGTTCATATGGTGTTAAATCCACATCTCCAGAGTTATGTATTTTCTGATCAAGTGACTTTCCCAGACTTTTCTGTTCAATGATGACATGTGTTTCCGGGATATATACGTCAATCCGCTTTGTATTCCCATTTACAATTACTTTCTTCTCAAAATTTACACGCTCTGTGGGATTTTCCATCCCCATTACATTGGATAAAAATTCCAGCCAATAAGAACGACCATCTTCATCCTCATTGCCACGTCCCATCCATCTATTGATAAACTGGTGAGCCGCTTCTCTTTTTTCAGCGTCTGTCATGCTTTTTTCCTCCTAAATAATCGTGCATTCACAAATCTTTCTCCGACTATTTTTACATATCATATCCACAGTATATCATAAAATTATTACAGAACAGCATTCATATATCATTATTCGTATTTTGTCTACACACAAGGAACTTCTACCGCCAAATCATAATAATATTGATACATGATCATGTTATCTTTTGCTTCTATATACACTCTCTGAGCTTCTTTCATCAAGTTATTCCAAATATCTTTCCATTCACTAGGAGCCGAATCTAAAAACCACATATTATTAAATGACATTTCTATCGTCCCCCATAAATCATCTTCTTTACGCTCAGTTTTTATATTCATCTGCATATTTCGTGCAATTTCCAATGCATCTTTTTGTAAAAAAGTGAATTTCACTACTTTTTGAGGATCTGGAACTTTCTTAAAACGACGCATATGAGCTTCTGCCTTTTTAATAATTGTTTCCAATTGTTCATCATGCCATTTTTTATCCTCTAGTATCTCTTCTTCTGACATTTGCGCTTTTTCTTCATTAATTACTCTTTGCATTTCTTCCAATTCACGCTGTGCAATATCATAATATTTCTTTTCAATCACCATAATCTCCCAACTCCATAAAAAAAAGAAACAGTCAACATTTTCGTTACAACTGTTTCCTTTATTTTTGAAGTCCCCGGAGCATTTGTATCACTACATTCTGTTCTTTTTCATCAAGATTATTCCAAATATTCAGAACCTCTTGTTGTGATTCTGATAAGCTTACTGGAACATCCATTCCGGCAAAGAATTGTGCCATTGTTACTCCCAGTGCATCACATATCTTTTCTACAGTAGGCATAGTTGGTAAACTTTCTTTAGCAATAATTTTTCCAATCGAAGATTGAGATATACCAGTCAATTGTGACAGCCGATATTTACTCATATCACGTTTTTTACATAAAGCTATAATATTGTCCGCAATATAATCCTCTGTGCGCAAGTAAATACACCTCTTTCCGATAGTAGTTACCTTAATTGTAACTAGAAATCCGCAAAAATATTAGAGATGTATCTTACAAGTATTTACTAAGGGAAACAGTAGTATTAAAACAAAAAAAATAGAACTATATAAAATTGTATTCCATTAATGTCAGCTTATTATCTAAATGCTCATATTCTCTTTGTATTTCTTCAATTTTATCATATAGTTTCAGCACTGTCGAACCCTTTATCATTTTATTTTCTTGGCACATCTGCCGGAATTTTTCTTTGTACTCCCGCAGTACTCTTCCTTTTTCCTCTAATTCCTCCAGTGTTTTGATTTCTTCTTTATCTGCCATGTATTTTCCTCCCAGACATAATTTTTAACACATAAATGATAACCCTTTTTTCGCTGTTGTTCAATTACAACTTATCGCCTTTTTCTCCCATCAATCGACAATCTTCTTTTTGCTATATACATATGATATACTTCTCTTTATACAACCAATTGCTGTTGTATAGCTCACCATTTTTTTCTATCTACAACACAAAAAAGTCAAGTTGTGATGGAAAGGAGGTGAGGACATGGAAATAAATTATGCACTTATAGGCAAACGTATAAGAGAAACCCGCAAACAACGAGGATTATCTGCCGAGGAGCTGGCTGAAATTGCTGATCTTTCTACTGTTTATATAAGCTATATAGAAAATGCCAAGCGTAAACCCAGTTTAGAATCTTTAATCAAAATTAGCAACGCACTTGAAATTACTATTGATGAATTACTCTATGGGAACTTGTTATACAATCCTACGGAATATCAAACTGACATTGATTTATTAATGGCAGATTGTACCAGCACTGAAAAACGTTACATATTCGAGGTTCTTTCAGCCATAAAAAACATTTTACGAATCAATGATTGGCATCTATCCTCAAAACACAATTACGATGCTGATAACCCGAATGATTATTAAATCATTCAATAACAATCAAATATCTATTTCTACATAAACCATCCGTTAATCACTTAACCGATGGTTTATGTCTTTTTCAATCCAAAAATTCTATGATAGTTATATCAACTATAAAGGATGTCGCTATTGATGAAAGAAAGTGAAGAACGAAGCAGTAATATTGATGAACAGAAAGCCAGAATCCGGCAAAGATACAAAGGTATTGATCCAGAAGAACTGGAAGTAATTCCGGCACTTCCACCAGAGGATATTTTTAAAACAGAAAAAAAACTACGAGTAGCTGTATATGCAAGGGTATCTACGGATGATCCACGCCAAACATCCTCATATGAATTACAGAAAAATCATTATCAGGATGTAGTAAATAAAAATCCGAATTGGATGCTTGTAGAAATATATGCCGACGAAGGCATTTCCGGCACTTCGCTTCAACATAGAGATGCATTCAAAAAAATGATTGAAGATTGTGAAGGCGGAAAAATTGATTTAATCATAACAAAAAGTGTATCCCGATTTGCAAGAAACGTTGTTGACTGTATCCGATATGTACGAGAGCTTTCTTCACTCCGTCCACCCGTCGGTGTATTTTTTGAAACAGAGCATTTAAATACTCTTGATCCCAAAAGCGAAATGATTCTGTCATTCATGTCAACACTTGCGCAGGAAGAAAGTCATACCAAAAGTGAAATTATGAATTCTTCCATTGAAATGCGTTTTCGTCGGGGAATATTCCTTACACCTCCTCTGCTCGGATATGACCAAGACGAAAATGGAGATCTTGTAATCAATCCACATGAAGCTAAAATTGTGCAGCTTATTTTTTATATGTATCTTAATGGAAGCAGTACTCAACAAATTGCTGATTCTTTGACAGAACTCGGTTGTAAAACAAAAAAGAATAATGATGTCTGGTCATCCAGTACCATACTACAAATCCTTCAAAATGAACGCCATTGTGGGGATGTTCTGGCGAGAAAAACATGGACTCCGAATTATCTTGACCATAAATCAAGGAAAAACAATCAAGACCGTAATCAATACAGAAAAGTCGGACATCACGAAGCTATTATCTCCCGAGATGATTTCATAGCTGTTCAAAAATTAATTACAAATGCGAAATATGGAAATAAAGAGATTTTACCAGAATTACATGTGATACAAGAAGGCTCTCTAAGTGGATTTATAAGCATTAATCCAAGATGGTCTGGATTTAAATCCAGAGACTACTTTGAAGCATCTCAAAGCGTCCTTAAACCGGCAAATATGAATGCACCTGATACAATTACTGCTTCCGCCGGTTCCTTCGATTTAAGAGACTATGAAGTTGCTAGAGGACAATTTTTCTCCTCGGTTGGTCGGATTTCTGTTTCTTTTTCATATAAACAGATCTCTTTTAACAAAGATGCTATACGGAAATTTCCAAACATAAAATTTGTCGAAATGCTAATACACCCGAGTTCAAAACTACTTGCTATTCGACCATGTTCCTCTGAAACAAAAAATAAAGTGCAGTGGTCACGTCTCAAAGATGGTCAACTTATTCCAAAACCAATTTCCGGTGCTGCATTTTTGCCAACATTATACGAGATATTTAAGTGGGACAAAAAATGCAAATATAGAATATTAGGAGTTGCCCACCAAAAAGACAATGAAAATGTCCTTATTTTCAACATGGACGATACAGAAATACGAATCCCGACAAGTACCAACGACGTATCCACCCCCAATAACAACACGCCTGATACAATATCTGATTCTAAGAGTGTGTTAGCTTATCCTGCCGACTGGATGAATAGCTTCGGTAATAATTACTATACTCAGTCTCAAGCGCCAGAATTAACAGAATTTACAGCGGACAAAAACTGGCAAACTGCTTCAGAAAGTAAACCTTATAAAGAACCCGAGCTACAAACCACTCCCAAAGAAACCATTATACAAAATATAAAGAATATTATTACAGAAATTAAAGGAGACACCCAATGAGCGAGCAACCTATAAATCAATGGAATTTGACTACTGAACCTTCTGATATGATGAAAATCAACACACCTATGCCAATAACAGTCGCACCCAGCCCCTCAAATCAAATGGAAGTCATTGACGATGATTCTTTCAGCTATGACGGTTATCAAGTTGTACGTGGCGAATTCTTCGCTCATATTTATGAACCTTCGTTTACGTTTAATAACTACAAGGTATCTGTAAATACCGCCTGCATAAAAAAGCTACCCAATGTCGAATATGTGCAAATATTAGTCAATCCCATTGAAAAAAAACTGGCTGTCCGTCCCTGTCGAGAAGAAGAAAAAGACTCTTTTCGTTGGTGTTCCTCTGGAAAAAAGCGTTCGCCAAAACAAATCACCTGTCGAATTTTCTTTGCTAAAGTGATATCTCTCATGGATTGGAATCCTAATTATCGGTACAAGATTCTCGGCAAACTAATTCGTTCTGGCAATGAAATACTGTTCATTTTCGATTTAACTTCACCTGAAATATTTCCTCGTACACTAAAAGACAATGGAACTGTAACCACTGCTAGGACACCTTCTTATCCTGAAGAATGGAAGAATCAATTCGGTATTCCAGTGGAAGAACATCAGAAATCAATGCAAGTCAATATATTTGAAGGCTACGCAGTATTTGACATACAAGAAAAGAAGAAGGCAACTGATAAATCCATAGAAAAAGCAAAAGAACCATCAACAGCAGAAAGTGAGGAAAAATCCTATGAACAACAAACACTCTTCCCATCCACTAATATGTATTGACTTTAAAAAGAATCGTATACGAATCCACCGCAATACACTCCGTCAAATTGGTAACCCAGAATATATTCAACTTCTTGTTAATCCTGATCAAAAAATGATAGGTATAAAGGCTAGTTGTGCAGAGGATAAATTGGCACATAAAGTTAAGGATTATTTTGTCATCAATGGTAACAGTTATGAATTGTACAGCCGAGAATTACTATATTCACTTTCCCAGCTTAACCTTTCTTGGGAGAAATTTAACATTTTTCGTTTAGAAGGCAATATTTACACAGATAAGAAAATAGCTCTATTTTCCATGGATAACATCATCACAAAACTGCCACAAACAGAATTCAAATCAGAAATAATGGGAGATGAGTATGCGCAATTATAGTATATATACATTAAAAACAAAACTAGAATTCACCAATTTGTATCAATATCTCAGTGAAAAAGATTATAAACAACTTGAACAACAGATATTATGTCATTCCTATCACACCCCCATCTGCACATGGAATGGTATTGTCATTAATGGTATAGAAGCATATGAATTATTTCGTAAACACAGTATTCCTTTCCGAATAAAAAGACTCCATTTTTCCAGTAAAGAAGATGTAATTTCATGGATATGTACTGACCAACTTAAACGAGAGGATTTAACCAATATCAATAAAAAATACCTGATTGGGAAAAAATATGATGCTGAAAAAATTTTAGTTTCAAGACAACTTTCATCTACGAATAAATCTCATATTTCCGGTGCAAGCATCGCAGCAAAAAAAATATCCGAAGAATGTAATGTAGCAATAGCTACCGTTTACAAATATTCTGCTTACAGTAGTGCACTAGATATAATTGATGAAAAAGTTCCGGATCTTGTCAAACGAGTTCGTTCTGGTCAGCTCTGGATTTCCCAAGCTAATATTATTGAACTTTCAGGATTATCAAAAGAGCAGCTTTTAAGTCTAAATAACTACCTTCTTGCCGAAAAGATAGAACATCTCAGTTATCATGATATGAAAAGGGAATTACTGTGGAATAATTACGCCAAACCGATATTAAAAAAAGAATCTTCCGTTTCTATTCCATCTATACGCAATCTGCCACAATTTGATCCAGATGCGGAAATTGCAAGTCTTACGTTGACGATTCCCTCATGGAACAGTTCTATCGAAAGAGTATTAAAAGTTTCAGATTTTAAAATTGCATCTGATACAGCAAAATATAAGCTTAAATATCAGCTTATGTGCCTAATATCAACCACAAATAATATTTTGAAAAAATTGGAGGAAATATAATTATGGATGGAAATACCGAAGATTTACAAAAGTTTGTTCCCCAAGTGCATTTTGAGCAAATACCTATTAAAAATTTATGTTCAAATCAAGATTACCAACGTAATCTTTCTATCAAACACGTTCAGCGTGCTGCAGCTAATTTTGACCTTTATCAGATAAACCCTGTAAAAGTAAGTAGACGTGATGGGATAAATTATGTGTTCAATGGACAACACACTATAGAGATTGTTGCTCTTGTATCTGGATCAAGAGAAACTCCTGTCTGGTGTATGGTTTATGATGATCTTGTTTACACCCAAGAAGCAGATATTTTTGCAAATCAGATGAAATATGTCAAATCGCTATTACCTTATGAAATATTCATGGCTAATATTGAAGCTGGTAATGATAGAGAACTTATTATTCGTGACCTTGTTGAATCATATGATCTCTCTATTACTTCTTCCTCTCGCCCCGGAGGTATATGTGCTGTATCCACTTTAATTAATATCTATGAAAAATATGGTTTTCACACTCTTGATCGTGTTTTACGCCTTTGCGTTGCCACATGGGAAGGTGCGCCTATGTCCTTTAGCTCCAATATGCTTAATGCTATTGCCCGTCTGGATAATGCTTATGGAGAAACAATGAAAGATGACACATTTAAAGAAAAAGTAGGACGTGTCTCTGTCAGAGAAATCAGTCGTACTGCCAGAGAACGTCGTGCCGGTTCATTAGGGTTTGCAGAAGCTCTTTTACTAGAATACAATAAAAAATCCAAGTATTCACTTCCTTTTGAGAAATTATACACTCATAAAACGCCCAAAAAAAGAGAACAATCAACTGAAGATGAATCCGGTCAAAGTTCCACTCCAGAAGGTCAGTTAGATTTATTTTCTACGGATCAGAACAATGCTCAGGCTCTGCCAAACGAATAGCGCAGAGCCTTCAGCCTTCGTTCTATCCATACTTTCAAAAGAATACCCTACTTTAAGACTCCCTTTCATGCAAGCACTATTTTATCTTATTCCAAATTCATCATCCGCTCCATCCGCCACCTTATATATGAATACCCATTCCAAATATTTGCTTTTACCGGATACTCTTTCCTGTAAACAAATACAGTGTGATATTTAACAAAATGCATTCTACACCAGTTATGTATATCCTTCATATATATGTTATTTATACCGTTCACCCACTGTTCTAAAGACCATATGTCTTTATCTGACAATAACTCCATTATGAACAGTACATTATAATATTGAATGACACCTACTCTCTTTCTTTCCTCTATTAACCTTTTACACAATAACCTATACTTAATGTTCATATCGTTCCTATGCCCTCCCTCTAATCTATATTTTCCATCTTTATATACGTTATATATATAATTGTTATATAGTACATATAATCGCCTGCAGCATATCCAGAGTCTCTCCGCCTCTGCATTCGCCCACGATGATGCGATCCGGACGCATGCGCAGGGCTGTGCGAATCAGATCCCGGACAGTAATCGGATCCGCCTCGCCGCTTCCTTCGCCCCTGGTCTCCAGGCGAACCAGATTCGGCACATGCTTCAGCTGCAGTTCCGCCGCGTCCTCGATGGTAACCACCCGCTCCTCCTCCGGAATATACCGGGACAGCGCATTTAAAAACGTGGTTTTGCCGGAACCTGTGCCTCCGGATACAAACAGGTTGTAACCGGCCTGTACTAAAATCTCCAGCATCCGGGCCGCCTGCCGGGATATCGAATGCATGCGGATCAGGCGCTCCATGGTGATGGGATCTCCCGAAAATCTGCGGATCGAAAGGCTTGCGCCGTCCAGGGACACCGGACGCAGTATAATATGCACACGGGAACCATCCGCCAGACGGCTGCTGACAATCGGACTGGCCTCATTGACCCTGCGGTTCTGCTTTCCCACAATCGTCTGTATGATATTCATCAGCGTCTCCTCGGAATCAAATGACTTTTCCCAGCGATACAGACGGCCTTGCTTTTCATAAAAGATCTTCCGGTACCCGTTGACCAGTATTTCGGTGATCTCCGGCTGATCCAGCAACTCCTGCAGAATATCCAGCTTGCGGAAGGAGTTGAACAGCTGCCGTTCCATGTGGGCTCTCCGCTCCAGCGAAAGGCTGTGCTGTCTGGCATACCCCCGGACTTCCCGGCTGATCATATGCCGCAGCTCTTCATCCGATATCTCCCGGGTCAGATCCATCCGGGCAAAGATCTCCTGCCGGATCCTGCGGAATTCTTCGCGGTCATCTGCCGCCTGCCGCCGGTTTCCTTCTTCCCGGCGCGTTTCTTCCCTGCCTCCCATATCTTTCTCCTTTCCCAGGCTTTCCAGGCTGTTTTTCTCTCGGTTTTCTGCCTGTATCCCTTTCTTCCCGGTCCCTTTTTCTGTTCTCCGCCTGTATTCTTTTCTGCCCGGTCCGTCTATATGTTTCCTGCCCTCTCCTCTGCCTGCTCCAGCAGGCCGCGGATCTTTTCGCCCAGGCTCCCCTGCTGCCATTCCTGCAGCGTCCATTCGCCGCCTCCCGCCATGGACAGGGGCGGAAGCTGTACCCGGATCACCTGTCCCGGGGCGGCTCCCGCGGAAATGCAGAACCGCTCCATCTCTGCACCCACACAGTCCCCTGCCCGGCCCGGCGGCGTCACACAGAACACCCGGCAGTGTCCGGACAGAAAAATCTCTGCCCCCCTGGGAATCTGTTCCATAAGAATCACCAGTTCCTCATACAGGCCGCTTTCGCCGGCCGTGCGCAGAAGCTGCCGGAGATCATCCGGTGTCAGTTCGCTGACCGCCGTCGGGTTCTCTGCCGGCAGAACACAGGACAGGCTGCCCAGCCGGCTGGTATATGCTTCCATCTGCACTGCCCCGTTCCGCATCCCGAGCACCAGATCCGCCAGGTCTTCCTCCGGTTCCAGTCCCAGAAGCGTCCGCATACCGCTGAACGAAGACAAATCCAGAAACAGGACCGGGCAGGTCCCATTGCGGATCTGCGCGAAGGTCAGCGCAAATGCCAGCAGTTCTCCTGCGCCTGCCGCGCCCAGCACCAGCCACAGCCTGCGGTCCGCAGGCTCCGGCACAGCAGGACGGCTTTCCTTCCCGTTCTGATAAATGCGAAAAATTCTGCGGTAAATCGTCTCGCAGGACTGATAGGCATAAATCCTATCCTCCGTCTCCCTGCTCCGGTCTGTCACCAAAGGGATCCGGAGCACCCGCTGCTTCTGTGTCCGGGACATACTGAGCTGTCCCAGTACCTCTTCCGGCGCCGCAAGCACATGCACCCATTCCCCCTCCTGCCCGGAAAGGCTCCAGTCTCCTTCACCGTACTCCCCATTTTTTGTATGCGTTTCCCCCTCTTCCTGCCCGCGGTACCGGATATGTACCGAGACCCTGTCGCCCAGGCGGTTTTTGGCATATACCGCAAGTCTGCGCAGATATTCCGGCTCCATTCCCATCAGAATCAGATTCAGCTGTGCCATATGTCACCTCCAGATCAGTGCCTGCAGCAGGTAGCCTGCCAGGACAGCCACGCAGAAATGCAGACGCCGTTCCGGATCTTTCGCTCCGCCATAGGGCGTCAGTTCCCCGGTCCGGGCCGTTTCCCGTATCCAAATAAATAATTCCAGAAAAGACGCGGCCAGAATCCGCCGCTTATGAAGTCTGACAGCACCGTATCCCGCTGCCAGTATGAGTGAAAAAAAGATGCAGTGAAAAAGGACTCTGCTGCCATTGATACATCCGACAGCGGCCAGAAGTTTCAGATCGCCCGCGCCGAAGGCATGCGCGCGGAAGAGAAGCCAGCCGGCGGCCACGGGAAATGCAGACGCCAGAATGATATCCGGAATCCCCCGTGGAAATCCTGTCATCATCTGAACCGAAATCCCCGCCAGAAACCCTGTGAGCACCAGCGAATTCGCCACCCGGCCATACAGAACATCCGACCGGGCCGCCAGAAGCAGCAGCGCTGCCGACGGTATAAAATAAATCAGTCCCCCATAGAAATCCCCCCGTTTCTCCTGTGGATTGCCCTGATTATAAAACCGGGTTCTTCCCCTTGTCCAGCACCGTTTTTGCTGTCTTTTCCGGCTCCGTCAGAATGCCCAATCTCCCTGTGTCCCCCTGAAGTTTCCCGTAAACAGCCCCCTGCCGCGTCATACAAAAAACAGCCGATGCCTCGCATCGACTGTTTCTGAAAATCTTTGTGAAATCTGACGGGGCTTTCCGGCCGCCGCTCCACGCAGAGTTACGATTTCTGGTATACATAGTAAATATCCCCGGAATCCCGGAACATCTGCGCTGCATCCTTCATCGTTTTTGTAATATATTTCTTTGCCGCCGGATCGTAGAAGGTCACATTGGCACTGGTGTATCCGCAGATCAGCACCGGGCTGCGGTCCAGAATGGTATACACCGGATAGTTATATCCCAGATAATAGAGCACCTCATCCAGTGTGCATCCGGTCAGGTTAAAGACATGACCGCTGCCCTGGGATTCTGTAAGCAGTTTCAGCGCATCGGTGCCCCCGGACAGCTTGGCGTCGGTATCCTCTGCCGTGGTGCCCATGGCCGCCAGCATAATGTTGACTGCCTTGGCTTCCGCGCTTTTTCCGCCCGCTTTCGGCAGGGCCATAGGATTCTTGCTCAGATACTTCGCACGGCTCCAGACGCAGTTCTGGCTGCTGTCAGTCACCACGCCTCCATAACGGTCCGCCAGCTGCACGGCTGCCGAAATATCCGCTGTGGCTTTTACCACTTTTCCCTGGGCATATACATAGTAGTTGCTGGCAAAAATACGCTCATCCACTGCGATATCCACAGATCCTCTGGCTGCTGCCAGCTCCGAGGTCCGGACGCTGCTCTTTATGGACGCGCTGACCGGTTTCAGCAGCTTCAGACGGACGATTTTCTGATAGGGCTTAAGGGATGCCGTCTCCACGGTGATCTTTTCCTTGGTCACCAGCTCATTGTTCGTGATCGTCAGGGGCGCCGTCTTTACATAGGCATGGTTTTTATATTTTACACTGTTTAATGTAATCACGCCCTCCGAGGAAATCTCCGCGTCTTTAAACCATACCCCTTTCTGCTGATAGGTCTTCAGTACTTTGTTGTCTTCGGATGTGTCCACAATCCGGACCGTGGATATCGGAAGAAACGTCTGCCCCTGGGCCAGTCTGCTCCTGTCGCTTTCCGCCGCTTCTCCGTAAATGCAGTCCGTCCCCAGAAATCCCAGCGGGCGGATATAAGCCCCGTTCTCCGGCCTGATATCCGTGGTCCTGCCGGTCTCAAAATCAGTAATATGCATCACCGTCGGCGCTGTACCCTGCGACGACTCGGTCCATGCCAGATACCTGCCGTCCTGTGATGTTCTGGCTGTGGCGCTGCGCATAGTCTGAATAAACTCCGTTGCTTTTTTTGTATTCAGGTCCATTTCATAGACTTTGCTGCCGCTGCCGAAATAGAATTTCTCCTCGCCGGACACATACATCAGGGAGCCTATTTTTTCCTTCATCTGCTGGAAGGAACTGCTCTGCGGAATAAACAGCATCTCCTCCACCGCGTTCTCCACGATATCATAATGGCAGACGCTGATCCCCACCTGCCCCTCATGGGCGCCCCGGTTCATGTATCCATAGACAATAAAATCCACACAGCCGCTTTCATCAATCCGGATGATCCTGATATCATGTTCGCCGTAATTGTCCCGGATGTCCGTATCCTTTTCCTTTCGGAAACTGAACACCCTGGAGTACTGATTGCTGTCTTGATTGTAGATCCACAGCTCCCCCTCCTGGACAAAAGCGACAATATTGGAGGATTCATTCGTGACATAATCCACATCCATGCTGCGGATCCCCAGATTCAGATACTGGCTGTCCGCTTCCGCCTCTCCGGAAAAAATCCGGTTGGCTGTCCGGGAAAAATCCACCAGATACGTCCTGCCGGAATCATAGCGCACCCGGTAGTACTCACTGACATTGTAATATTCCAGGCCGCTGTCTCCCTTGTGTGTCACCATATAATTTACGGTAAAGCAGCTGTAGGAATTGAAAATCTCCTTCACGGACACATCCGCGTCGGTCACCTGACGGACAGCAAATCCGTTCCAGGCCACCTGTGCCGCCGTATCCTTAAGCGTAACGGTCTGTAGAGTCTCTTTTCCCGCATTGGCGGCCGTATCCAGGTAGGAGGCCAGTTCATTTCCATTGGATCCGTCCATGGATTTTTCGTGAAACATCCGGACAAATTTCAGCAGTTCGGGGAAATGGGCATTCGGGTAATTTGCCACCCGCAGATAATAATACCGTGTGCCTGCGGCTGTCTTTACTGTAATGACGGCCGTATAATTCTTTTCATCCGTCATGCTTCCGGACAGATCAAAGGCGGCGGTTACCGTATCTTTCCCTTTCTTCTGCGCCGAAGCCTGCACTTCCCCGATGGTCTCAGTTCCGTCCGATGTCATGACCGTGCAGGTCAGCTGGCGGATCTGATTGCCGTAGGTGTCAATCCGCACCGGCAGCTGATAATTGCTGTCCAGCTGGGCGATATCATCCCGCATAGCCGCTGCGTTCATCTTCTGCGCGTAACCGTGGAGCTGATTCAGCGCGCTGTCGCCGCTCATGGTATATACGACCGGAAAGGAGGCATCTCCCATCGGTTCCGTTTCTGTTGTTTTCTCATGATTCACCGTCAGCCAGGAGACCGCCAGGGCTGCCAGGAAAACTGCCAGCAGAATGAGAAAGGATTTTACTTGTATTCGCATGTGTTCTGTCCTGTATTCCTTCGTGTAAATTCACACAGCCCTGCGGATTTCCTGTGCCGCGGACTGCTCCGTTCCATTGTAAAGCCTTTTTCCCGCGTCAACAACCGCTTTTCCTTTCCTTTTCCATTGCAAATGTATTAAAAATTATTAACTTTCTTTTTCCCATTTCTTCCGGATTTTCTGCCCGGATTCAATGAATTTGTACATCTTTTCTTTATCTCTGCTTTATCCTTGGATATTTTCACCGATATTTTACATTCATGGCAGTTTTTCTTTAGATGTTTTTGCTAATACATGTTGGATTTTACAAAATACAGTGTTATAATTATGTAGCGTGGTGAAGTCACTTGACTTCTCAATAAACTGAATGATGAACTTAGGAGGGACAGCGAAATGGCTAAAACAAAAGTTATTTCTGCAAAAGAAGCTGCTGCACTTGTAAAAGACGGCATGACTGTCATGGTCGGCGGCTTTATGACAAACGGAACTGCAGAATCTATCATCAAAGAGATTGCTGCTGCAGGCGCAAAAGACCTTACCGTAATCTGCAACGACGGCGGTTTCCAGGGTGTTGGTACCGGACGTCTTCTGGCAAACGGCCAGATCAAGAAGCTGATCGCATCTCATGTAGGCCTGAACAAGGAAGTTGCTGAGCGTATGAACAACGGCACTCTGGAATGTATTCTTCAGCCGCAGGGTACTCTGGCTGAGCAGATCCGTGCCGCAGGCGCAGGCTTAGGCGGCGTTCTGACCCCTACCGGCGTAGGCACCATCGTAGCCGACGGCAAGGAAACTGTTACTGTAGACGGTAAAGAATATCTGTTAGAGAAGCCGCTTCATGCGGATGTAGCGATCATCCAGGGATACAAAGCTGACGAAACCGGCAATGTACGTTATCTGGGATCCGCCCGTAACTTCAATACCATCATGGCTTCCGCAGCTGATACCGTTATCGTAGAAGTAGAAGAGATCGGTCCTGCCGGCTGCATCGGTCCGGACTACGTTGAGACTCCTCACATCTATGTAGACTATTTAGTAAAGAAGGAGGACTAATCTAATGGAAAGAAGCGAAATCAAACCATTCATTGCAAAACGTGTTGCTAAAGAACTTCATGACGGTGACGTTGTAAACCTTGGTATCGGTCTTCCTACAATGGTTCCGGATTATCTGGATCCCAGCGTAGAGCTTACGCTGCAGTCTGAGAACGGCTTCATCGGCCTCTCTGCAGTAGACGAAAGCGATCCGGAAGCGCCTTACATTGTAAACGCAGGCGGACAGCCGGCAGGTATCGCCAAAGACGGTATGTTCTTTGACTCTGCCACATCTTTTGCTATCATCCGCGGTGGTCACGTAGACGCAACTGTACTTGGTTCCCTCCAGGTTGCTGAAAACGGTGACATCGCGAACTGGATCATCCCGGGCAAGATGGTTCCCGGCATGGGCGGCGCTATGGACCTGGTTGTCGGTGCGAAAAAGGTTATCGTTGCTATGGAGCATACCCAGAAGGGCAAACCTAAAATCTTAAAAGAGTGCACCCTGCCTCTGACCGCAAAAGCTCAGGTTAACCTGATCGTTACCGAGATGGGTGTTATGGAAGTAACCGACAAAGGTCTGGTTCTGACCGAATACAATCCGGAATTCACCGTAGAGCAGATTCAGGACGCTACCGAAGCTAAACTGATCATTGCTGACGATCTGAAACCGATGTGCTGATCCCTTCGCTTTCCGCGAAAGAATCAACCGACGGAATGGAAAAAGCCATACCGAAGCAGCCGCTTCGGTATGGCTTTTTTTCTGACTTTTGCCGCATGCGGGTTGTTTTCCCGGTCGGCCCGCCGGCAGTGCTACTGCTGGGGATGCGCTTCCAGCCAGGCGATGATGTCGTCGCTTTCATACAGCGGCTCCCCGTCGATAAACAGGCAGGGCACCTGCTCCTTTCCGCCGTGTGTGATCAGATAGACGCGGTCTTCCTCATTGGTATGAATGTCATGAAGCTCCACATCTGTACGGCCGCTCTGGCCGATTGCCCGCAGAACTCGTCTACAGTACGGACAGGTTTCAAATTTGTATAAATCAAGTTTCATTTTGTGCTCCTTTCCTGCAAAATTTTCTGTTTAGCAGTGAAGCTTCACTGCTTCCCTTCTCCCTGTATTCTAACAAAACTCCGCACAATAGAAAAGACTTGTGTTACACTGAAAGCAAATTCCATGAAGGGAGTGTAATCTGATGATGAAAAAGAAACTGACACTTGCCATGCTGATCTGCGCCGCTGCCGGCCTGATCCTGACTTCCTGCGGACAGCCAAAAGATGACACCAGACACACCCTTGGCAGAAGCATCCGTTCGGAAGAAAGCCTGCACCAGCCTCCCGCATTCATTTCTGCCGAAGGGACCACACTGGAGACCAGGATCCGGGTCCCGGAGGGATACACCCGCGTTCCCGCAAAATCCGGAAGCCTGACCGCCTTTCTGCGGGTCTATCCGATGAAAGAAGACGGCAGTCCGGTCCTTCTCTACAACGGCGCCGAAAAGAGGAATCAGAGCGCCCACGCCGCCGTCTTCCGTCTGCCTCTGGAAAAATATGACCTGCAGCAATGTGCGGATTCTGTCATGCGGGTCTATGCGGAGTATTTCCACAGCACAAAACAGGACAAACGGATCCGGTTCCACTTTGTCGATGGTTTTCTCTGTGATTACAATACCTGGAAAAAAGGCGGCCGTGTGTCCTTCCGCGGCGACACTGCCCGCTGGACATATTCCGCTAAAAAAAGCAATTCCTATAAAAGCTTTGTCTCCTATCTGCGCACAGTCTTCGCCTATGCCAGCACCCTGTCCCTGGAAGAAGAATCTTCCCCCACGAATCTGACCCATCTGCAGACCGGTGACATCTTCCTGAAGGCCGGAAGCCCCGGCCATGTAGTTATGGTTGTGGATATCTGTGAGAAAAACGGAAAAAAAGCCTTTCTGCTGGCCCAGGGCTACACACCTGCCCAGGAATTTGAACTTCTGAAAAATCCGAAGCACAGGGACGATCCCTGGTACTATGAAGATGAGATTTCCTATCCGCTGCGTACACCGGAATATACCTTCCCCAAAGGCTCCCTGCGTCACCTGAATTATTGAGCCGCACCCTGACTACGCAAGCACATGTATTGCGCAAACACTCGAGACAGTCTGCTACTGCTGAAACCGCTCCGGATCCGGCAGCTGTCCCTCCGCGGCGTTCACCAGTTTGCCGGCTGCCCGGGCGGCTTCCACCAGATCCAGGATCCGCCGGTTGATCGTTCCTATCTGCGCGCCGCAGTAGATCACCTGCCCGCAGCTTCCCACCAGATCCAGGGCACGCTGATAAGCCGTATCCCCAATCGGCATAAAGGGCTGTTCCAGGACGACTTCCTCCGCCAGCAGCCGAGCCAGCGCGTAATCCATATCATTCGGATACAGGATTCCTGCCGCGAAGGGAATATTCTCCTTCTGCAGTCTGCGGTACATCCGTATGCCGCTGCCGCCGGAAGAAATCACCAGTGCCCGGGGGGCGCCGGACTCCGGTTTTGGCAGTTCGATGCTGCCGAACATGGGATCGAAAAATCCATTGTCAATCTCATACAGTTCCCGGATCGTCTCTTCCCGGAAAATCTCCTCCGGGCTCCCGTACCGGTCGATGGTATCCCCATGCACACAGATGATCTTGTCCGACACTTTTTCCGCCAGATCAATCTCATGCAGCGTCATCAGCACCGTAATTCCCTTTTCCCTGGCCATCCTCCGAAGAATGCTCAGCAGCTCCAGTTTGTAATGGATATCCAGAAAAGAAGTGGGTTCATCCAGAATGATGATTTCCGGCTCCTGACAGATGGCCCGAGCCAGCAGAATTCGCTGCCGCTGTCCGTCACTGATGGCGTTGAAATCTCTGCCGGCCAGTTCCGAGGCATTCACGGCCGCCAGCGCGTCATCCACCTTCTGCTCATCCTCCCTGCTCAAAACACCCATGCGTCCGGTATAGGGATAGCGCCCGGTAGCCACAATGTCCGCGCAGGTCATCAGATCCGGTTTCATCCGCTCTGTCAGCACCACTGCCAGCTTTCTGGACAGTTCCTTGTAAGACATTTCATGCAGATCCCTGCCGTCAAAAATGACTTTCCCCCGGATCAGGCTCAGCTGACGGGTCAGACTCTTTAAAATGGTGGATTTCCCCGCGCCGTTGGGGCCGATCAGAGTCACAATATCCCCCCGGTGAATATCGATACAGATATCGTGAATCAGTGCTTTTTTATTGTATCCGACGGACATGCGCTCCATCGAAATATACGTATCGCTGTTCTTTCTGTTCATACTGCCGTCCCGCATCTTACTTATGTCTCCGTCCTGCCCGCCGGTGAATCATGATGTAAATGACAATCGGCGCGCCGAAAACGGAAGTAACCGTACTGATATTCAGTTCCACCGGCGCAAACGCCAGGCGCGCCACCAGGTCACAGAACATGCAGAACACCGCGCCGCCGATGAAATTGCCCGGAATCACCACCAGGGGTTTTGTGGTACCAAGGGCTCCTTTGACCAGAAACGGCACCGCGATCCCCACAAAGGAAATCGGTCCGGCAAATGCTGTCACCGTCGCGGACAGAATGCTGGACAAAAGGATCAGGACCACCCGGAATACCCGGATATTCACTCCGATGCTCTGGGCGTAATTTTCTCCCAGCTGATAGGCACTGATGGGTTTTGCGCACAGCAGCGTCAGCAGAAAAGTCACCGCGATCACCACTGCGCCGATTCCCACATTGTCCCAGCTCATGCCGGAAAAACTTCCCTGAGACCAGCCATGGAGATTGACGATATCGGAATCGCTGGCAAAGGTAACCACAAAGTCCGTAACAGCCGAACAGATATACCCGATCATAATGCCGGCCACCAGCAGCGCCGCCATATTGCGGATCTTTCGCGCAATCAGCAGAATAAATCCGATGGACAGCAGGGACCCCAGAAAGGCCGCCACAATATACGTATAGGAATTGACGGTAACGCCATGCATCAGACCCACAATCATCACCAGCGCCACCACCATCTTCGCGCCGGAGGAAATGCCCAGCACATAGGGCCCCGCGATGGGATTCTCGAAAAACGTCTGCAGCAGAAAACCGGACAGCGACAGCGCGCCGCCCAGAATGGCTGCCATGAGAATCCGCGGCAGGCGGATAGTCCATATGATATTGACTTCTTTGGCATCGCCGGTTTTCGTCAGCAGCACATGGAAAATCCTGCTCACGGGAATATGCACATTTCCGGAATTAATATTAATGACAATAATCGCCAGAAACGCGATGGCCATGCAGATAAAAACCAGCAGACAGCGGCTGCGCCGCCGGAAGTTCTCAGAATGAAAACTCGTGGCGGCGCCTGCGGGTGCTCCTGGTTTTCTGTCAGATGCAGATTTCATACATTCTCTCCAGATGGTTTTTTACTGGCAGCAGCGGCTGCCGGGCCGCGGAACGCACTGCGGCAAATTGGTTTTTACGGAAATTACTGCAGTTTCGTTAAAAACTGAAGATCCGAAGGACTGTCTTCTGTAAACAGCCTGTGGAAATCCAGAATCATATTTCCTACGATGTCGGTCCGCTGATACATGGAACTGCCGGTAATCCAGCATCTGCCGTTTTTCACTGCCTTCATGTTTTTCAGGACCGGATCCTTCTGCAGCAGATCCTTCAGGGTCTTCACAGAGCTGTCAATACTGCCATTATACACGATATAATCCGCGTCGGAAGCAATATCATAAAATTTTTCCACAGTCATGGGCACCGATGAGCTGCCGGATTTGTCTGTGGCATTTTTGAAAATATACCTTCCGCCGGCCATCTCGATCATAGTCGGAACGTAATCCGTGCTGCTTCGCACCACGGCTTTTCCATCTGTGGAAATATAGAAAAAGGCCACTGTCTTTTCCGTGTTCTTAAAGTCTCTGATGCTTTCAATCTTCTTTTCCTGCTCCGCAAAGAAAGCATCTGCCTCCTTTTCGTGACCGGTCATAACGCCGTAGAGCTTGATCCATTCTGTTCGTCCCAGCGGATTGCTCTCATAGCTGGAACGGTCCACCAGCACCGGAATGCCCAGATCTTTAATCATTTCCTGCACTTCCGGCGTGTGGTAAATCATCGTGGATTCAATGGCCAGATCGCAGTTATTGCCCAACAGCATCTCGTAATCCGGCTGATTGTACTTGCCCGCGTATTTCATTTTTCCGCTTTTTAACGCCTTTTTCGGCGCGTCAAAGGACCAGCCCTTCTCATCCAGCGAGGTCATGGTTACCGTATCCAGCGCGTTCATCGAGGCAAACAGTGCCATGGACGCGGTGGCCGCCAGATAAATGTTTTTCGGCTGCTGAATCACTGTAATCTTGCTGTTCAGGCCCGCCGGCGCTTTTTTGCCTTCCGGCACCAGAAGGAATTTTCCCTCTTTTTCAATCTGGATCAGCGCATATCCGCCTTTGTACTTGTATACCTGATACTGTGTGGCATAATCCAGTTTTACCGTGGACTGATAAGTAAGCCCCTGAATCTGCGGTGCCTTTTGGGCTGAGGCAGAAGTTTCTGTCCCGGCAGAAGATCCGGCTTCCGCGGAAGATTTTCCGGACTCTGCCGATGATGCGGAAGTGACCGATGTCCCGCCGGTGGAAGATGTGTCGGTACGGCTGCTGCCGCACCCCGCCAGCACGCCGGTTACTGCGATACATACGGCGAGCAGAACTGCCGCGCCCTTTTTCATTCGGTTCATAATTGCCCCCTCTGTCTGATGATTTCTCAGGATTTTAATATCTTTTTCTCATAAGCGGCAAAGATCTGATCCGCCTCGTCCTCACAGCCATACAGCGCACCATAGACCTTAATCCACTCTGCTTTGGCCAGCTTCGCTTCTTTCTTTTGCTGTTCCGGAGATTTCTTCGTCTCCTTCTTCTGGCTGCCCGCAGTGCTCTTCTTCTGACCGTCCGCAGCGCTCTCCTTCTGACCGTTCTGCGCTGCCGCGCCTTTCTCCGCGTCATCCGTAAGGATCCGTTTTTCCTCCTGGTCGGACCGGTCAATTACCACCGGCGCGCCAAGGACGGTAAACCGCCTGATATACGTCTCTAATTCTGCCTTTTTCTTCTGAATCTCCGCTTCTTCCGGCGTCAGCGCGCCGGTTTCGCTCTGCTCCCCAGACGCCTGTGCGGAATCTGCAGACGTGCCCTCCTGCTGCGCGGTATCCGCGCCTTCGCTCGGTCCGGCCGCACTGCCGCTTCCCAGGGCTTCACTGCTGTCTGCTGCATTACCGCTGTCCGAAGCTTCACTGCTGTCTGCGGTTTTGCTGCTGCCCGGAGTTTTACTGCTGTCTGCGGCATTCTTTTCCGTTTCTGCTTTCTCCGGCAGAACGGAAGAAGGAAGAAGGGCCAGGCTGGTCTTTGTCTCTACCAGCACGCGGTAATCCAGATCCGACAGTTCTCCGGCCAGCTGCATCTTTTTCTTTTCCACTGCCTGCTGCAGATCCCTGTCTTTCAGCTGATCTTCCTTCATTCCCAGCGCGGCAACATAATCTGTCCGTTTCAGCTTCTTCAGGAACCCATTGGCTGCTTCCGAAGCAGAAAACGTCCGCTTGGAGGGAACCTTCACAATGATGTAATCTTTATCCAGTCCCGCAGGCACTTCCGTACCTTCCGGCACCAGCAGATAATTCACCACATTATGCTGATACAGTTCCTCCGTAATTTCCGTCTGGGACTTCGCAATGGGCTTGCCTTCTTCATCGTACTCCACGGCGCTTTCGGAAGAAGCGCTGTCCTTTGTTCCGGCATTCCCGGTTTTGACCTTCGTCTGTTTTGATTCCGTTTCGGCAGTTCCGGATTTTGTTTTTGTCTGATTTGTTTCTGTTCCGGTTTTTCCGGATTTCGTTTCTGCCTGTTTCGTTTCTGTTTTCTTTTTTCCTGTCTTATCTGTCTCCGCTGACTTCTTCTCTTCCAGCCCGGTATCTTCTTTCTGATTGATGGAGAGCAGTCGGATTCCGTTTTTATAACGATAAATCTTGAAATAGCCGGCGTATTTCACCTCGGTCTGTTTCGACTTTTTGCTGTCTTTCTCCGCTGTCAGACCCAGAATCTCAGGCGCCTGATCCGTCAGCTTGTTTTTCACCTCTGCGGCATCCTTCTTCGCTTCTTTGGCAGCTTTTACCGCTGCCTTGCTGTCTGCTTTCGCGATGTAAATCGAATACCGGATCCAGTGAGGCTGTGACATGGCCGTGGTGCGTCCGATCACTGTATTGTTGGCATTCAGATTCACCGGAATCGTAAAGGTGGAATTGCCGCCTCCGCTTCTGGAATAGGTTCTTCCATTGGCCTTCAGCAGATCATAGCTGGAACTGGAAAATACAATGGTGGCATAGGCCTGGCCGCCCCGCACAGTAATTTTATCACAGCGGATATAGGCCAGCCGGCCGGATCCTCCGGACCAGCTGAAGGAATCTGGTGTATACACGCCGTCCTTCAGTCCGGTTCTGCTGTCCACGGAGGATGTGCTCTTGCTGGAATCATCCTTCCATTTGGATTCCTTTGCCTTCTTTTTATCGTTTTTAAAAGATGTCTGCTTCCCTTTCGTCGCGTATCCGGATCTTTCGGAAGAAGCGGTTTTCTTTTTCTTCTTGCTGGGAGCCGCCGAGGCTTCTGCCGTCTTTTTTGCTCCGGAACTGTAGAAGATCATGGTATGCGGATACCACTTGTTCTCCCGTTTGGAATGGGCAGAAACCGTCAGTTTTTTATCCAGACCGGACACCGGCACCGTGTAGGTGTAGTAACCATTGGACACTTTATAGCGGGACCATGCTGTTTTCGATGCCTTCGCTGCTTTCGCCGGACTGCCCATATACAGATAATCATAGCCTTCTCCGGTCAGGGCGAAGGAGGCCGACATTTTGCCGTTCTTCTTCACCGTCAGGACGGCATACTTGACACTGGATTCTTTGGGCGCAAGATAGAACATCCGGTTATCTGTCGCTGCCCGCACCCTGTAGGTCCCCGGTTTCAGAGTTTTTTTACCGGTGGGCACCGTAATCTCCGGATTCTTTGTTTTTCCGGATGTCTGACCGGAAGAACTGCCTCCGGAGGGTTTATTTTCTTCCGTATCGGTGATTTTTTGGGAATTCTTACTCAAAAATGTGGAAACCACATACGATATGTCTTTTCCTCCCATCTTGGTAGTAGTAGCAACGATCGTTGTATCTCCGTTCACTTTAACCGGGATCCGGAAAGACGAAAGCGTCCCTGGCTGTGTACTCGGCGGATATTTCAAGCCGTTGGCATAAACCTGTGTAATAGACTCGCTGGAAAACACCAGGGTGGCATACGCCTTTCCTCCGCTGACTTCCACCCGTCCGCAGCTGATCGTTAACTTACCGATTCCTCCGGAAAACCGGAAAGCATCCGGTTTATAGACGCCATCCGGCACATCTGCAGCATTATCCACGGCTGCCGTCCGGCCGTCTGCGATGGGTTCCGCCAGCGTGATTTTACAGGTGTAGTTAATCCAGCGATTTTCTTCTGTCATTGCTTCCGTACGTGCCGAAAAATGCATGATGTTATTCAGATCCACCGGTACTTTGGCCTGCTGATCGCTGATGGCATAGACGTCTGTACCCATGGCGCCGGTATCCTTGTTGTACAGTGCCGGATCCTCTTTATTTGAGGCGGTTTCCCCCATATAAAAATGGGTCATATTCTGACTGGACGTTTTAAAAATCGCGTATGCCCTGCCATTTTCCACTAAAACCGATGTGCAGCTGATCTTTGCCTTGCCGGTGGCGCCGCCAAATATAAAATCAGATGCCGCAAGGGAATATTTCCCGTCCGGCAGCGTGGTGCTGTTGTCAATGCGTGAAGTGCCCCGAACCGTTACCGCTCCTGCATTTTCATCCTGTCTGGAAGCCGGAGCCTTGGAGACAGTTTTCTTCTTTGCGGAAGAAGCGGCTTTCTTCTTTGCTTCCACCTCATCCTTCCCGTCAGTTTCACTGTTTTTCTTTTGGGATGATACTTTCCCGGAACCACTGTCTTTCTCCGCGGTTTCACTTTTCGACGCGCTGTTTTTCTGAGCCGCCTCTTTTTCAGACGAGGTACTGCTGGCAGAAGTTCCTTTCTCTGCCTTTTCCTTCCGCTGCTCCTGACTGCTGCCGGTTTCTGTCTTACTGTCTGCGGCGGCCGAACTGCCTGCCGTCTCTGCTTCTTTGGATGCACTGCCGGCTGTGGAATGGCCTGCCGTATGACTGCTTTCTGCCGCAGCTGTTTTCTCTGCGGGCTCTGCTGCTGATGCTGCGGCTTCCTGCTGTCCGGCTGCATGCTCGCCGCCGGCCGTATCCCCGGCAAAAGCTGTCATCGGAGTCCCTGCGACGGATGCTGCCAGCATAGCGGTCAGTACTTTTACTTTCCAGTTTTTCATACGTATCCCCTTTTCTCTCCTGTTTCGCTGTTTTCTGCTAAACGCACAACGCACATGCAGAACTGCAGCCGTGCCGCAGTTCTGCATGTACATCTGTGTAAGGTCACGTTATCCTCTGTCCGGTATCGGATCTGACGGTCTGGTATCCGCCGGTCTGATGGGGTTAGCGGGTTTTGGCGGATTTTGTTTTGGTGTATTTTGTGCTGTATGTCTTTTTGCCGATCTTCGTGTTGGCTTTCACTTTCACCTTTACCACATTTCTGGATTTTGCTTTCAGTGTCAGGCTGCCGCTTTTCACGGTTTTGTATTTCCACTTCTTTGCCTTGCCGACTTTGTAAGCAACGGTATAATTCTTGGCGCTTTTTACTTTTTTAAAGGTCACTTTTACCGCTTTTTTCTTACTTTTCACTTTCAGCCCGCTGACTTTTTTGGCCTTGAATGCGCGAATTGCCTTTTTCTCAGCCGCTTTCTTTGCTGCCGCTTTTTTTGCGGCTGCCTCAGCCTCTGTGGTCAGACCGGCGGAAGAGATTTTTACTGTCATATCATACCAAATCTGTTTTCCATGAAGTTTCCCTTCCTCCGTGACAAGCAGAGAATGCCCATTTCCATGATTTGCTTCCAGATTCCTTTTCGAGCACTTTGCAAAGGATAATTCGGTATCCAGCGAAGAAACCTTGAATGTATAGGTTGCATATCCGGCACTGTCCTCCACTTTTGGCGCCCAGGCGGATTCATCCGCTGCTGCTGCCTGCTCTGCAGTTCCCGGATACAGGTATGCATATCCACTGCTGTTCAGACGCAGTTTTACCGTATACTCATTCCCATTTTTCACAGTCACTTCACAGGTGTCATGATCAACATCCGCGACTGAGATCATCTGTGTATTACTAATCTGAATGCCTGTCCGATACACCCCGTCCACATATTTTACCGGAGCTGCTGCTGTATGCACACTCCCGGCACTCCGGGCGGACGCGGACGCGCTGCCTGCCGCCAGAGCCGGTGTTGCCGCTGTAGCTGCAACCAAGGCAGCTGTCATAAGTACTGTCATTATTTTTTTCTTTTTCATCTGATTCGTCCTTTCCTCAATGGGCTGTTGTTCTATCTTTCTCCCACCGGTGCATGCAGCATTCTTTACGCGCAATTACCGTGTTTTTGCCGATTTCGACTTCGCATATTTGGTGCTGTATTTCTTTCCGCCGATTTTCGTGTTTGCCTTTACGGTTACTTTTACTTTTTTCCTGGATTTTGCTTTCAGCGTCAGCTTCGTGCTCTTGATGGTTTTATATTTCCATTTCTTTGCTTTGCCGACTTTATAAGCAACCGTATAACTCTTGGCGCCCTTCACTTTTTTAAAGGTTACTTTTACCGCTTTTTTCTTTCCCTTTACTTTCAGACCGCCGACTTTTCTGGCCTTGAACGCACGGGCTGCCTTCTTTTCCGCTGCTTTTTTCTTTGCTGCGGCTGCTTTCTTTGCTGCGGCTGCCTTCTTTGCCTCTTCCGCTTTCTTTGCTGCGGCTGCTTTTTCGATGGCGTCTTTCACGTGTGACACATAGATCTGCTGAACTTCCGAAATTTCTCCCAGTCCGTTGATCTGCGGCATCACGGCAAATCCTTTATTTATAAATCCGGTCTTCCAGGAATCCTCATCATCCCCAGCCATATCATTATTGGCATGGTCGCCGGCTACCACCATCAGCGGGCGAAGCACCACATTTTTATACTTCTTGTCGTCCTGTACTTTTTTGATTGTGTTTTCCAGAGACGTGGATTCCGGCTCTCCTTCTACCGTTCCTACAAACACGTTTTTGTATCCCAGGGAATCATATACCTGCTGCATTACTGTGTAAGTGGCTTTCGCCTCGTGGCTGGTGCCGTGCCCCATAAAGACAAAGGCCGTATCTTTTGCATCGCTGACAGACTGAAAACCTGCCGACTTTGCCGCTGCAGAAGCTATATTCTGTGCCACTGCCTTTCGGTCCGCGTCTGTATTCAGCAGCGGTTTGGCAATCGTCACTGTCATGGATCCTTTATTGTCCTTCACGTCATTCACCAGAAGATCATACTCGGTACCGCTCATCAGAGTCGTCGGCTGAATAATCACTTCTTTTACCCCGGCTTTCTTTGCCTGCTCCAGGGACTCCCGAATCGTATTGATGTGTTCCTCATCTCTTGCCAGGATGTGGTTGATAATTACCTGAGAAGTAAATGCCCGTCTGACATCATACTTCGGATACGCTTTGGTGATGGCCTTCTCAATTCCGCCGATGGTCTTGATCCGGCTGTCCGTATAGCTGGTGCCGAAACTTGCTACAATGATCTCCTTGTCCTTGGTCGGCGCTGTATTTAACGGGTTGTCTTTCGACGCGTCCCCGGTGCTTACAAAGTAATCTGCTCCGCCTGCGCCCGGATATTCATAACCTTCCGGTATCTCCGGTACAGCAGCTTTTTCTTCTTCGGAAAGCTGATTGTAGGCATATTTGGCCAATTTAGCCATTTTCTCTGTAATGACCTGCTGGGCCTTCTGTTCCGCCGGTGTTTTTTTCGGATGAATATAGATCTCCCCGATCAAGCCGGCTACCAGCATCGGGCAGTTGTTCTCATTAATATATTTTTTTCCGTCCTGCTCCGTCATAGCCGCAATCTTTCCGGTAATTTTCTTCACATTCGCCGCTGTAATCTCTGTCTTCTGCTCCTTATCGATTACGGGTTGCCCCGCTGCCATCGCCGGCACCCCAAAAGATGTAGCCATCACCGATGCTGCCAGAATTACAGTAAGCGCTTTTTTGAACTTCATGATCTCTCCTCCATTTTCCCTGATGCAATACCTGCAGTTATCCATCAAAACCAACCCCCGGCCGGTCTGGTATCCGTCCCTAACCCCCGGCTGACACGAAACCTGCGCAGACAGGCTCCGCCGCTGGACGGCCCAAGTCCGCCTGATCCTATGTTATAAAAGAGCTTCAGCAAAGGCTCTTATAACATAAAAACACCCTCCTTCCGGCTGGAATTCAGGTGTGCAGAAAACGTCTGCCGATCAGACACCGCTGACGGCAAACTTATGGCACACTTTTCCGAAAATACGCCATGTTCTTTTCCATCCAGCAGGTTTCCTGGCTTACAGATCTCTGCGCACCTGACCCTTCTCAAAGAAACAAGCCACAGACATGTCATGTGACAGACTTCCTTCAATGGGATCCCTCAGGTGTGCTCCCTGTTTACAGTGGTCGGACCGTCCGGGATTCTCACCCGGTTCCCTATTATCCGCCGCCCTTAGAGCAGCGGCACTGGTCGGACATTAAGTTTTGATTCGTATAATAAAATATTATCATCTGCACCATGCAGAGTCAACAAATGCGGCGGCTTTTTCTTCCGCTTTCGTATGCCGATTCTGCATAGTGCGATTCCTATATCTTTATCTGTTTCTTTTTTCCTGCTGTATCAAACAGAGCAGCATAGAACTCATTTTCACTTCTCAGCTTCTTTTCTTAATAATACCTGCTCCCAGCAGCGCCGCAGCCAGAATCAAGGCGATCCTGCCCAGCATCCATGCTCTGGTTCCGGGTCCGCCGGCTTCCGGCAGCACATAAGCCGTTGTATTGTAAAAGGTCATTGCTCCATCCAGCTTTTTCCAGCTGCTGTCATAATAAGTAATCGTACTTTGCAGGTCAGAGGAAATCTCAATTTTCACATAATAGACGGATTTGTCATATGCAATATGCTCTTCTTTTCCCTGCTGCTCCGTCAGTTTATAATAATAGGTTCCCGGCGACAGTTTCGGAATGGCAAAGGAAATTTTTCCGTCTGCGTCATTTTTTGCAGATACCGCCGACGCTCCGCTCAGCATATCGCCGTTCCGATCCACCGGAACCGCCTGGAAGGTAAATGCTCCGTCTGTCAGCGTACCGCCCAGCAGGACCTTCCTGGCGCGAATTTCGGCGGCTGTCGTTTCTGTCAGCGTATTGGTCAGCGTATAATGCGCCTCCGAAACCGTGATGTCCCTGGCATCCTGATGTGTGGTCACCGAATGCAGCGCGTAAGCCGCAATCTTTGTTCCCCCAGAAGTATCGGAACCGAAGTTTTCCATCAGATACCGGTTGTATCCGTCGGTTTCCATTCCAGGGCATTGCATCCGTCTTTCTGTGCTTTTCCGCTGTCACACTTTGTCCGGACGGCTCCGACGAAGCCGCGGCATCTGCCGACGGCACAGCAACCGCCAGTACCAGAAGAAGCATGGCGCAGCAGATGCTCAGCATTCCGGCGGCCTTCCCTTTCTGCCATAACCGGAAGTGTTTTCCCCTGTTTCTTCGTATGTGATTCACTTCATCATCCCCTTTTGGATCCTGCACACTTTGCCATTTTTATCATAATATAACATAGAATCAAACTTTTTTGAATTAGTCAAACAAAAAGTATGCTACTTCTTATTGTCATTACTTTTTGTTTTCAACCGCAAACAATTCCATGTTAGACATTTCCGGACATCCGCCTATAATAGAGTCAACAAAAAGAAATTCACAAATACAGGTTTCATCTTATTTGTTATTTCCTGAAAATAAACAATTTCAGAGAAAGGGGTTTTTACTATGAAAAACACAAGAACACAAGGTATCGTTGAATTAATTCTCGCTGCAGTCGCAGCACTGTTTCCGCTGATCTTCCGTTTCAGCTTTGATCTGACACTGGCAAATCCGGGCTTTAATGTACTGGTAGCTGTCTGCCTCCTGATCGCAGCCGTACTGGCCAGGGTCGCTGTCGACACACTGACCGGAACTTTCCACAGACCGACACCGGAGCATCAGCATCACCTGTCCGGACGCAGCAGTCTCGCGTAAGCGCGGAACCGATGCAGCAGGCAAACGGAACGCCGATGCCGGATCCACGGATCCGCGCAAAGGATTTCCCATTTCGGAAGAAAGGGCACAGCCGGGTATCTCCTCGGCTGTGCCCTTTCTTTTTCTCGTTCCTGTTTTTTCTGAATGTTATCGAGAAAATGCATCATACGCAAACAAAAGATATGCATTTTCGCAGATGACAAACAACTATTTTTTTATATAATAATTGTATAAATATACTCCTTTGTACACAAAACGAATGGAACACGCACCGGTACTTGTCGTTTTTCAAAGTAAAGGCGGTGGTAAAAATGAAGAAAAAGAACCTGTTTGCCGTCACGCTCTGTCTGATTCTCACGGCAGCCTGCTGCATCCCGGCGTTTGCCGCGGAAACCCGGCAGGAAAAAACCTGTTTTACCATGTCAAAGGAAGATCGGGAAGGGATCCTGTCCGCTGAAAAAGCTATTTTATCGGATGCCAATGCCATATTGGAAGCGGAAGACGCTTCCGCCAGCCCGGTGAAGAAACTGAGCCTGGATGAATTTGTAAAAGTATACACAAATACGGACGTTTTTTCCCTGAAGGATGATTCCGCAGGCAGTCTGCAGCAGCTGCTGAAAGCTTCTGACGCTGAGAATCATTATATTTATGAAGTGATCTTACATTCCGGGAAAACCAGCCTGGAAGTATGTCTGGAGAAGGGAAAGCCACTGACAGACAGCGAGAAAGAAAACCTGACAGACAAGGAAATCAAAGACTTTCAGCATAAAATCGGCACCTGGTACTGCACTTCTGTAACGGTCCATCCGGATCCTGTGATCACCGAAACCGTGAAACAGGCCGCTGATTCCGTAAACGGCGATCTGATTGCTGTCGATTCCCTCCCGGGGCTGCACGGCGCCCTCGCAGTCTCTGTGGAACACGGGAAAGCCACGAAGCTTTTTCCATTATCCGGAACGCTGGTATCCTATGATGCAATCAAGGATGCTGTTGATCAAAAGCTGATCACAAAGACAAACACCGGTTACAGCTACAGCAAAATCAAGACTCTTGCGAACGCCGACTACCGGAATGTGTCTTCGGAACAGTCCGGCGGCGGGACAGATGCTGCTTCCGGCAGATCCGCTTTTCTCCCGGGAATAACTGCCGGTATCCTGTGCGCGGCAGGCGTTATCGTCGTACTGGTACTCTGGAAAACGAGGAAACAGAAGGGCGCACGGTAAAAAGCTTCCGGAAATTCTCCGGAAAACGGAAGATCCGTCATTCAAACAGGAAAAAGAAAAGGAGCCCTTCCTCTGTGGATGGCTCCTTTCCGGGGATCTGGGGCAGAAACAGATCCCTTTTTTCTATTACAAATCTTTTTTTCTGTACAGATCCCACTTTTGCTGTTACAGATCGATGCATACAGATCTCTGCAGGCTCTTTCTTCGCAGCGAATCAGTTTTCTTCCGGCTTTGTCTCTGCCGGATCCACATCCGGGCAGATTTCCAGCCCCAGCTCCTGCAGCTGTTTTTCATCGACTACATTCGGCGCTTCACACATCAGATCAGACGCGTCTTTTACCTTCGGGAACGCGATGACATCCCGGATGGAATCCGCGTGTACCATATGCATCACCATACGGTCCAGTCCGTAGGCCAAACCTGCATGGGGCGGCACTCCGTACCGGAAGGCGTTTAACAGGAAGCCGAACTGCTCCCATGCCCGCTCTTTGGTGAATCCCAGCACCTCAAACATTTTCTCCTGGATATCATTCTGATGGATACGCACGCTTCCGCCGCCCAGTTCGGTTCCGTTTAATACGATATCATAGGCCACGGCCCGCACGCTGCCCGGATCGGTATCTACTTTCGGCCAGTCTTCTTCCATCGGCATGGTAAACGGATGGTGCATTGCCAGGTAGCGGTTCTCCTCATCAGACCACTCCAGCAGCGGGAATTCCGTCACCCAGAGGAAATGGTACTGATCCGGATCCATCAGACCCAGTTCTTCCCCCATCTTCAGGCGCAGCGCTCCAAGCACTTCCCATACAATCTTATTCCGGTCCGCGGCAAACAGCAGAAGATCGCCGGCCTGTCCCTTCATAGCCTGAATCAGCTGCTGCATTTCCTCTTCTGTCATGAATTTGGAGAAAGAGGATTTCACGCTGCCGTCGGACTTCAGCTGAATGTAAGCCAGTCCTTTGGCGCCGTAGCCTTTGGCAAATTCCACCAGCTTGTCGATCTGCTTGCGTCCCAGATCGCCCTTGCCGGGCACCGCGATGCCGCGTACGCTGCCGCCGGCCTCCAGCGCGCCGGTGAACACGCCGAATCCGCAGCCCCGTACCACGTCGGAGACATCGGTCAGTTCCATGCCAAAACGGGTATCCGGCTTGTCGGAACCGTAGCGGTCCATAGCCTCCTGCCAGGTCATCCGCGGGAACGGAATCGGAACCTCTACGCCGATGGCCTCTTTGAAGACATACTGCAGCAGACGTTCGTTCACATCCATGACGTCTTCTTCATTGACAAAGGAAAGCTCCATATCCACCTGGGTAAATTCCGGCTGCCGGTCTGCCCGCAGATCCTCGTCCCGGAAGCACTTGGTGATCTGCAGATACCGGTCATACCCGGAGCACATCAGCAGCTGCTTAAACAGCTGGGGAGACTGGGGCAGCGCATAGAAATTGCCCGGATGCACACGGCTCGGCACCAGGTAGTCCCGGGCGCCTTCCGGTGTGGACTTGGTCAGCATGGGAGTCTCAATCTCCAGGAAGCCTTCCTGCATCATAAACTGGCGGATCAGAAAGGTCACCTTGCTGCGCAGCATCAGATTCCTCTGGATATCCGGCCGGCGCAGATCCAGGTAACGGTATTTTAAGCGCAGTTCATCCTTGGTCTGGAGATTCTCTTCAATCGGAAACGGCGGTGTCTCTGACTCCGACAGGATGCGCAGGGTCTTTGCGATCACTTCGATTCCGCCGGTTTTCAGATTTTCATTCACTGCGGCGGAACGCTTCTGCACCTGGCCTTCCACCGCGATTACAAACTCATTGCGCAGGGTATAGGCTTTCTGAAAGCCCTCTGCGCCTACGCTGTTTTCATCAAATACAATCTGCAGAAGCCCGGAACGGTCTCTCAGATCCACAAAAATCAAAGCGCCGAGATTTCTCCGTTTCTGCACCCAGCCCATCACGGTGACTGTTTCGCCGATATTGGCTTCGGATACTTCTGTACATCTATGGGATCTGTGCAATCCCCGCATGGATTCTGCCATGGTCATCCTCCTGTCAGTCATTGAAAAATTCTACGATTTCCTGATAGCCCTGCTCGTTCAGCTGCTGTTTCTGGAATTTTTTATTTTTATTCATATGCACCATCAGCACCTGATTGCCGGCCGCCCGCTCCTTCTGTGCCTGGGCGATGACCTCTGTCAGACGCTCCGCCGGATAATTTTTCTCAATCAGATAAGCCTTTTTCGTCCCCTGTGACGGCACCTGGAAATCATTCTCCAGAAGCAGCATGATAATCCGCTCAAATCCGATGGAAAATCCGCAGGCCGGCACATCATGCCCGGTGAAATTGCCTACCATCCGGTCATAACGTCCGCCGCCGCCGCAGCTGCCGCCGAACTGGGGAATCGCGATTTCAAAGATGGTACCGGTGTAGTAAGACATGCCCCGCACCAGGGTCGGATCAAATACCATCCGGAACTCTGCCTGTCTGGCGGTCTCCACACTGGAAATAATCTCTTCCAGGCTCTGTACCACTTCCGCTTCCAGATAGTCTCCCAGGGCATCCTTCAGATACTGCAGTCCGTTGTCCGCCGCCTCAATGCCGCCAAACAGCTGTACATAGCGCGCGATGGCCGCCGGATCATAACCGGCCTGCTCCAGTTCCCGGGATACGCCCTCCAAGCCGATCTTGTCCATCTTGTCCAGAATAATGAATACGGTGTCGTAATCTTCCTCGGCAAATCCGCTGTATGCCGCCATGGCTTTCAGGATCCGGCGTTCGTTAATCCGGATCTCAAAATCCCGGAATCCGATGCGGCCCAGGGTGGTGGTGGTGGCCAGGATCAGCTCGATTTCCGCCAGATTGGTGGGTTCTCCCAGAATATCGATATCGCACTGCATGAACTGACGGTAACGGCCTCTCTGGGGACGGTCCGCTCTCCACACGTTGCCCATCTGCAGCGCTTTGAAGGGAGAGGGCAGGTCATTGGCATGGTTGGCATAATATCTGCACAGCGGAACGGTAAGGTCATAGCGCATACCGCAGTCTACCAGATCCATCTCTTCCTTTGCCTCCGCGAGTTTCAGCTTTTCTCCCCGTTTCAGCACTTTGAAGATCAGTTTTTCATTTTCTCCGCCCTGCTTGCTGTTCAGATTGGCGATATTTTCCATACAGGGGGTCTCAATCTGTGTAAACCCAAATGACTGATAGGTCTCCGTTATGATATGCATGACATAATTACGGATCTCCATCTCCTTCGGCATGATATCTTTCATGCCGGTTACCGGCTTTTTCTTTAATGCCATCCCAGTTCCTCCATTTTCCTGCGCTTTCGTTCTATCATCTCATCGATTCGTTCGAGATAATTGGTAATATCCTTTACATTTTCCACCCGTTCAATCCGGGCGGACGCACCGGTCTGCCGCCGGACTTGCGCTGTATTCGGCAATACAAACTTCGTGCTGGCGCCGGCACCAAGTGCCATTATAGTCTGTTTTTCTTCCATTATCAAGATATTGTACAGGCCCTCGCAGCCCCTGCGGGCGTAGCCGACGTTTTCAAAATTTCCCGCCATATTTTTCTGGCGGTACAGATAGTAGGGCTCCAGCCCCATCTCCCGGCAGGCATCCGCTGTCAGCCGGATGGTCTCCCAGGTATTGTCGCTGCGGAATCCCCGGTAGTCTTCTTCCTGTATCCGCAGTCTGGCCGCCCGCTTGATGGCCAGCGAGTGAACCGTCAGGTTGTCCGGCTTCATGGCTTTCATTTCTTCCATCGTCGCCCGCACATCGTCAATGGTTTCTCCCGGAAGTCCCACGATAAGGTCCATATTGATATCATCAAAGCCCATCTCCCGCGCCAGGGCAAATGCCTCCCGGGTCTGCTGCACCGTGTGCCGTCTGCCGATAAGGTCCAGGGTCTCCTGTTTCATGGTCTGGGGATTGATGCTGATTCTTGTCACCGAATGCTGTTTCAGTACGGCGAGTTTTTCCCGGGTAATGCTGTCCGGTCTGCCGCCTTCCACACAGAATTCCCGGACATGGCTCAGATCAAAGGTCTGCTCGATCTTCGTCAGCAGCCGGTCTGACTGCTCCGGGGTCAGTGTGGTAGGTGTGCCGCCGCCGATGTATATCGTGTCTAAGTGATGTCCGGTCACTGCCTGTGCCGTAAAGTCCATCTCCTTCTCCAGACAGTCCAGATAGCGGTCCACCTGATCTGCCCACCTGGTCAGCGGGTAGGATGTGAAGGAACAGTACGCGCATGTGGTCGGGCAGAAGGGAATCCCGATGTACAAACTGTATCCGTTGGCATAATCCATGTCCGCCAGCAGCTCCTCTTCTTTCCGGGCCACTTCTATGGCCAGGCCGATCTTTTCCTCGGAAGCAAAATATTTTTCCTTCATGTATGACCGGATCCGGGCTTCGCTTCTTCCTTCTTCCATCATCTGAAGGGGGATCTTTGTCGGGCGAATTCCCGTCAGCGTTCCCCAGGGCAGCGTCCGTCCGGAATAGGCACAGAGCAGTTCATAAAGCTTTTGTTTCAGCCGGTTTTTGGTTTCCTTTCGGTCCGAGAAGTTCACCGCTGTGCTTCCGGACAGCTCGGTTTCCTCCCCGGAAGCACCTGCGTGAAACGCAAAACGGATGCTTCCAGGAAATTCCTGAGAAGCATCTTCGTCGGCATGCTCATATGTAACTGTCATACGGAAGGACACCGGGTCTGTTTTCCGGCAGTCCCGGTCTGAGACATACACATCTTCCCCGGGATAAAATGCCTTCACCAGGGAATGTATGTCATATTCGAAATTCGGTTCATTCAGCTTAACTGTAATCATATCTGTTCCTTTGCGGCTATCCGAGATACGGATTGTACTGTCTCTCATAGCCAATGGTGGTGCGCCGTTCGTGGCCCGGCAGCACTTCTGTATCTCCCGGCAGTTCCAGCAGTTTTTCCTTGACGCTTCTTACCAGGCTGCTCATGCTGCCCCCCGGAAAATCCGTCCGTCCGATGGATCCGCAGAACAGGGAATCCCCGCTGGCCAGTACCTTATTGCCTTCAAAATAATAGCAGCAGCCTCCCGGCGTATGCCCCGGCGTCAGCAGCACACGGATGGTAAACCCGGCCAGTTCCAGCACCTGTCCATCCCTGACGTAAATATCCGCGGAAAACTTCCGGGGATGTCTGCTCCAGAGTCCCGTCAGATTCATCTGCGGATCTTCCAGGGTCTGTTTTTCTGCTTCATGGGCATAGACCGGGATCTGGAATTCCTCCTTGATCGCCTGTACCGCGCCCACATGGTCAAAGTGCCCGTGGGTCAGAAGCACTGCTACCGGCGTCAGCTTCTCCGAACGGATCCGGTCAATCAGAAGATCCGCCTGGGCGCCCGGATCCACAATCAGGGTCTCCATGGTCTTTTCGTTCACGATAAAGTAGCAGTTGGTCATTACCTCGCCTACTGTATATTCCATCACGCGCAGATTGCCTGCCATACATCTGTCCTCATCTTTCTGTATCTCTGTCCGGGCGAATCCTTCGCCGCTGTTTTCCTGCGTATCACCCGCCGGTGGAGCGTTTGATATCAAATACGCTGTCTACCTGGCGGATCTTTTCAATCAGTGCCGACAGCTCATCTTTTCCCTTGGTCCGGAAGGAAATATCGATGGTGGCAACACCTTTTTTGCTGGTACGGGAGCTGATGGTCGCAATATCGATCTCCCGCTCGGTAAATATCTTGGAAATGTCTACCAGAAGTCCCATCCGGTTGTGTCCGTATACGGTAATTTCCACCAGATAGCGTCCCTCGGAATTCTGCTCTTCCTCTGAGCCTCTGGCCCATTCCGCCTCAATGAGCCGGTCCCGGTCCCAGCTGGGCATTTTAATAATATTAATGCAGTCGGTCCGATGGATCGATACACCTCTTCCTCTGGTAACAAATCCCACGATTTCATCTCCGGGCACCGGACTGCAGCACTTGGAAAAGTGCACCGCCACATCCGACAGGCCTTTGATGATGATTCCGCTCTGGTTTTTCTTCTGGTTCTGTTTGTCCCGTTCGGTGACCCGGGCCGCTTCTTTGCTGTCTCCGGAATGGGCTTCCAGCACAGAGTCGTCGGTCTGCACACGGGCCCGGGCTACTTTGCGCTCCTCCTCCATCAGCCGGTTCACAATCTGCGCCTCGGTCAGTCCACCGTGCCCCACGGCTGCCAGCACGGAATTCCAGTCTTTGAATCCGTATTTTTTCTGAACTTTTTCCTGGTACGCGTTTTTGTTCAGAATGGCTGTGCTGTATCCCTTGCCTTTGCAGTAGATATTCAGCAGTTCCTTGCCCCGTATGATATTCTCTTCTTTGAACTCGTTGCGGAACCACTGGTTGATCTTGTTCTTGGCCTGCGTGCTTTTGACGATATTCAGCCAGTCCCGGCTGGGGCCTCTGGAATTCTGGGAAGTCAGGATCTCGATCCGGTCCCCGTTGCGGATTTCGTAATCGATGGTCACTAACTTGCCGTTGACCTTGGCGCCGATCATCTTGTTGCCGACAGCGGTGTGGATGCTGTAGGCAAAATCAATCGGTGTGGAGCCCTTGGGAAGGCTCTTGACATCCCCGTTGGGCGTAAAGCAGAAGACAGAATCCGA
Source organism: Clostridium sp. SY8519 (assembly GCF_000270305.1). Lineage (NCBI taxonomy): Bacteria > Bacillati > Bacillota > Clostridia > Eubacteriales > Clostridiaceae > Clostridium > Clostridium sp. SY8519. The sequence continues at coordinate 901,613 of NC_015737.1, forward strand.
AAAAAGATCCAGGTCACTTTTCAGCAGACTCATAAATTCGTGATTGTCTGACATATCCTGCTGCCACTCCAGGATCTGACGCAGCCAGGACAGTTTTTCCTCTTCGCCGCTGATTCCGCCGCCGTTGTTGGCTTCTTTGTATTTCCAGTGGGCGGCAATACCGTATTCGCAGGTACGGTGCATTTCCTCCGTACGGATCTGGATCTCAAAGGGCTGGCCGTTGGGGCCCATCAGTGTCGTATGCAGCGACTGATACATGTTGGGCTTCGGCATGGCGATGTAATCCTTGAAGCGCCCCGGCACCGGCGTGTAATGCTCGTGGATCACACCCAGCGCCGCGTAGCAGTCTTTGACATCCTTGACAATAATCCGGATCGCGAACAGATCATAAATCTGGTCCAGTGTTTTGTCCTGATTGACCATCTTTTTGTAAATGCTGAAGAAATGCTTGGCGCGTCCGTAGACGGTTGCTTCGATATCCGCTGCCGCAATGGTGGATTTTACCTGTTTTACCAACGCGTCCACATAGGCGTCCCGTTCTTTTTTACGCAGGGCGATCTTTTCCACCAGATCATAATAGGCTTCCGGTTCCAGATATTTCAGAGAAAGGTCTTCCAGTTCCACTTTAATGGAGGAAATACCGAGACGCTGCGCGATGGGCGCATAGATTTCCATCGTTTCCCGGGCTTTTTCCTTCTGTTTCTCCGGTTTCATGAACTGGAGGGTCCGCATGTTGTGCAGGCGGTCCGCCAGCTTGATGATAATGACACGGATGTCCTTTGCCATGGCCAGAAACATCTTTCTGAGATTCTCTGCCTGTACCTCAATCTTGTCCGCGTCATAGGACAGCTGGTTTAACTTGGTGACGCCGTCTACCAGCAATGCCACTTCATCATTAAAATCCTCTGCCAGCTCCTCCAGCGTCATGCCTGTGTCTTCTGCCACATCGTGAAGCAGTCCGGCGACAATCGTCTCCTTATCCATCTCCAGATCTGCCAGAATGATGGCAACACAAAGCGGGTGAATGATATACTCTTCACCTGATTTCCTCACCTGCCCTTTATGAGCGTTGGCGGCAATGTGATATGCCTTTTCAACAAGGGATATATCCGTGGACGGGTGGTAGCGCCGAATGCTACGGATCAGTTCCTCATGCAGTTCTTCCGGACTGACAAAATCCTTTGTGGAGCGGATTTTGTCAGATTCCAGTGTGTCCGCAGACACCAGTTCTTCCAATTCTTTAAATTCTTTCTCTCTCATCAGCCTCACCTGCTTATTCATCCAACAATTATACATAGTAATCCATGGATTTTCAATCAGGCTGCAAAAAAAAGACAAGTTTTCTCCACATCTCGGCGGGCACCGGCCGAACCGCCGGGAAACAGGCAGGGCGCGGCACTTCCTCCGCCCCTTTCAATCTTGAATTTCACGCCGGTTTTCGCTAGAATAGGGACTGTACCAATTCATAGAAAGAACGAGGTAATTACTATGGCTCAGAATCCAATTGTAACCATCGAAATGGAGAACGGCGATATAATCAAAGCAGAACTTTATCCTGACATTGCTCCAAACACAGTCAACAACTTCATCTCCCTGATCCGCCGGGGATTTTATGACGGTGTGATCTTCCACCGCGTCATCCCCGGCTTCATGATCCAGGGCGGCGATCCGGAAGGCACCGGCATGGGCGGTCCCGGCTACAGCATCCGCGGAGAATTCACCCACAACGGCTTCCAGAATGATCTGGCCCACGATCCCGGTGTCCTGTCCATGGCCCGTACCATGGCTCCGAACTCCGCCGGCAGCCAATTCTTCATCATGCATGCCAAAGCGCCCCATTTAGACGGGGAATATGCCGCCTTCGGCAAAGTTACGGAAGGCATGGATGCTGTTGACGCCATTGCCAACCAGGAACGGGATTACAATGACCGTCCCCGGAACCGTCAGATGATGAAGACTGTTACGGTAGAGACCTTCGGTGTGGAATATCCGGAACCGGAGCACGCATAAGTCTTTTCTCTGCAGGCGTTTTTTCGCCCGGAGCATGCGCTGCGGACCTGGCCTTTGAAAACAGATTCATAAAAAACTTCCGCCCCGAAAACGGAGCGGAAGTTTTTTATCTGCCGCCGGCAGGCGGTTACCAGGATTTTTTCTTTTTTCTTCTTTTCTTTTCCCGTGCTTTGTCTTTTTTCCCCGCGAACAGCGCAAACAGGAGCACGGATACCAGGGTTCCGATCAACGCCCCCGCGATTACGTCCGACGGATAGTGCACCCCCACATACAGACGGGAAAATGCAATGAGAAACGCCAGGGCCAGGCAGGGGACTCCAAACCATCGCCGGGTTCCCTTAAAGATCATCACGCCCGCCGCAAATGACGCCGCCGCGTGTCCGGAAGGGAACGACCAGTCTTTCTGTCTGCTGATCAAGCGATGCAGGCCTGCCACTGTTTCATAGGGACGTACCCGGGCCACGGTATTCTTCAGGCCCAGGTTCACGATACAGAAGGTGATGGCCAGCGCCAGCAGGGACAAAAAACCGATTCTTCGGGTGCGCCGCGGAATCAGAAGCAGCACCGACAGCACAATCCAGAGGATTCCCTGATTGCCCAGCGTTGTAATAAATTTCATGGCCGGAGTCAGCCACTCCGTCCGGAGGTGGTTCTGGATCATCAGGAGAATCCATCCGTCAAACTGCTGCAGGTACTGTAAAATCTCACTCATAAATCAAACTGTCCTTCTTCTGCCCTCCGGGGCTTAGAATTTGAAAACTGCCACGCCGTAAGCCGGAAGCGGATAGGCAAACGAATACTCTCTGCCATCACATTCGGAAGCCTGGGCGGTATAGGTTTTCTGCCGTTTTTCCCCGCTGCCGCCGTAGGCCGCGTCATCACTGTTTAAAATCAGCTCATAGCGTTTCTTTTTCGGTACGCCCACCCGGTAATCCGGATAAGCCACCGGTGTAAAGTTGCATACAAAAAGCAGGCTGTTCCGGCCGGTCTTTCCATGGCGGACAAAGCTGTAGATGCTGCGGTAGCCGTCGTCCGCGTTGATCCACTCAAAGCCTTCCCAGTCATGGTCCATCGTATACATCGACGGATACCGGCGGTAAATGTGGAGCAGGCTTCTGTAAAAGTCGTGGAGCTGCCGATGGGGTGTTTCCTCCAGCAGATACCAGTCCAGTTCCCTGGTTTCGCTCCATTCCCGCAGCTGTCCGAAATCCTGTCCCATAAACAGAAGCTTCTTGCCCGGATGTCCCATCATAAACGCATAGCCCACCATCAGGTTGCGGAACTTGTCCTGCTCGGAACCGGGCATCTTGCTCAGCATGGATTTCTTTAAATGCACCACCTCGTCATGGGAAAGCACCAGGATATATTTTTCACTGGTATTGTAGCTCATGGCAAAGGTCATTTTATGGTGGTTATCCTTCCGGAAATACGGATCCAGCTGCATATAGTCCAGGAAGTCGTGCATCCATCCCATGTTCCATTTGTAGGTAAAATTCAGTCCGCCGTCTTCCGCGCTGCCCGTCACCTGCGGCCATGCGGTGGATTCCTCCGCAATCATCATGACCCCGTGGTTCCGGCCGGTAATCAGCGTATTTAAATGTCGGAAAAATTCGATGGCTTCCAGGTTTTTGTTCTCGCCGTAACGGTTCGGCACCCACTGACCGGGCTCTTTTCCGTAATCCAGATACAGCATGGAGGCCACCGCGTCCACACGCAGGCCGTCTACGTGATATTGTTCCACCCACAGCAGCGCGCTGCCGATCAGAAAATTCTGAACCTCTGTACGGGAATAGTCGAAGATTTTTGTACCCCAGTCCGGATGCTCCCCTTTTCGCGGATCCGCGTATTCATACAGTGCCTGTCCGTCAAAATCCGCCAGGCCGTGGGCGTCCTTCGGAAAATGTGCCGGTACCCAGTCCAGAATGACACCGATTCCGTGCTTATGGAAATAATTTACCATCCAGGCAAAGTCCTCCGGTGTGCCGTATCGGGACGTCGGCGCGTAGTAGCCGGTGACCTGATACCCCCAGGAACCGTCAAACGGATACTCGGAAATCCCCATAAGCTCCACATGGGTATATCCCATGTCTTTGACATACGCGGTCAGCTCCTGCGCCAGTTCCCGGTAGGAGTAAAATCCATCCTCTTCCGTGCCGGGATGGCGTTTCCAGGATCCGGGATGCACTTCGTAGATCGCCAGCGGCTCTTCATAGACTGCCGCATGTTCCTTGTCATCCCGCCTGGTCATCCATTTTTCATCGGTCCAGGTGAATTTGCTGATATCCGCGATCCGTGAGGCAGTGCCCGGCCGCAGTTCCGCATAGTTCGCGTAAGGATCGGCCTTGTACAGTTTGCGGCCGTCCTGTGTCACGATTAAATACTTATACATCTGTCCCGGACGGGCTTTGTCGCTGAACAGCTCATAGATCCCCGCCGGTTCCAGACGACGCATGGGATCCGCCGTTTCATCCCATCCGTTAAACTCTCCGATCAGATAGACTTCTCTGGCATGAGGCGCCCACACATCGAAAACAACGCCTGTTTTTCCTTTCTCTCTGTGCGGATGGGCGCCAAGCTTCCGGTATATTTCATAGTGGGTGCCGCATCCAAACAGATACATGTCATATTCTGTGATATTGCTCATTTTCTCCCCCGTTCTCTCCCTCGGTACTCACGGAAGTCATCAGTTGTTTTCTTTCTCAAAATTCTGTTCCCGCAGAATCAGAAAATCATTTTCATTATAGCGTTTCGCGAAAAAGCGGCCGAATTTCTTTTTGGATTTTCCGCTTTCCGCGCTTTCAATGGCTTCGTCCACAATATCCTTGACTTCTGACAGGCTGGTGGCATGTTTCGCGGACAGAATATTGCTGATGCGGTTGTACATCGCGAGGACGCCCATTTCATCAATGGCGCACTCCATCTCCTTCGCATAGGCTTTGCCGAATTCCACCAGTTCCCGGATGCCGAATTCCGGGACTGCGATCCGCGCGGTGAATTTGTTCGCGAATCTGGTGCTGTGAGCCAGAACCTTCTCGATTCCCTCTTCCGTGTCCTCCAGGATCACGGTCAGACCGCGGGTATCCTTTTCCATGGCGCTATCGATCTGCTCCACTGTCTCCTGCCGCAGATCGCCGGCGTGTTCGATGATCAGATAACCGCCGTCCAGCTGCGGCAGCAGGTCTTCAAATCTGCGTTTTCCGTTCAGGGACGCTGCGCTGATCTTTCCGATCTGGGATTCTTCATCTTTCCGCAGCTCCTGAATGGTCTTGATCAGGCTGGTGGCCAGTACGGTTTTTCCGGTTCCCTCCACGCCGCTGATGGTGATATTTCCACGCAGGGAAGTGATGGAATTGCCGGACTTTTTCTGCACTTCTTCCAGTGCCTCATGGATCTGTGTCGGCATGGTTCTGACCTTCAGGAAGTAGGAAAAACGCTCCTGCTGTTCTTCGGTCAGATCACTTAACTGATCCGTTTCATCCAGCACCACTTCTTCCAGCGGGTTGATGACCTCGGCACGGAATTCCTCCGGAAGTTCCTCCCTGCGGGTTTCCGCGGTATCTCCTGCTGCTTCACCGTCCGCTGCCTCCGGCTCGCCTGCCTGTGCATCAGATTCCTCTGTGTCTGCTTTCGGTTCCGCAGAAGCTTCCGGTTCTGCCGGCTGCTGCACAGCTGCGGCCCTCTCTGCCCCGGTTTCGTTCCGGCTGCCTGTACTGTCGCTTTCTGTCCCTGCGGTCTGTTCCGGATCTGCCCCGGCGTCAGAAGTTTCTGCTGTTTCCACGGCATCCGGTTCGGATACTTCTGCTTCTTTTTCGGAAGCTTCCGCATAAGCCGCTTCCGAAGCCGCTGTCTCTGCCAGAAGGACAGCTTCCAGATCCGTCTCCGCGGACGCTTCCGGTTCCGCCTGGTCGGTTTCTTCCGGTGCAGTCTTTCCGGTTCCCTCCGGGGCGGTCATCTCAGCTTCTTCCGGTGCGGCTTCTTCGGTTTCCTCCGGGGCGGTCTCACTGGTTTCTTCCGGAACAGTCTCCTGGGCTTCTTCCGGAGCAGGCTGTTCCATCTCTGTCAGATCTCCGTATTTCTCCGCGTTCTCCGCCGCCTGTCCGGCTACGGCCGCTGCAGCACTCTGCGCAGCTTCCCGGGCTTCCTCTGCCGCCTGGGCCGCAGCTTCCGCAGCTGCTCTGGCCTCTGCTTCGGCAGCGGCATGGGCTGCTTCCTCCGCGGCTTTCCGGTCTGCTTCCTGCTGGATTCTCTTTGCTTCCGCCATCTTTTCCGCTTCCAGTTCCGCGGCTTTGCGGGCTGCGCGCTGCGCGGCTTCTGCCTGTCTGGCTTCTTTTTCTGCCCTGACTGCCGCCCGGGCCATTTCTTCCTCTGCGGCTTCTTTCGCAGCCAGTGCCTCTTCCGCTTCCGCGGCTGCCTGTTCGGCTGCCCGCGCAGCTTCCCGGGCTTCCTCCGCCGCTCTTTCAGCCGCCTGGGCTGCATGCTCGGCCTCTGCGGCGCGCGCCCGCTCTGCAGCCGCACGTTTTTCCGCTTCTCTTGCAGCATGTTCCGCCTCCGCAGCAGCACGCTCCGCTTCTTTCGCGGCTCTGCGCTCTGCCTCTTCTGCTTCCCGCTGTTTTGCCAGGGCGGCGGCTCTCTCCTCTTCCAGCGCAGCCTCACGGGCATCCTGTTCCCCGATTACATCCGCTTTTTCCGGTACGATATCCGCCTGCAGATGGGGGATAATCTCCTTCAGACGGTCCATGATTTCTCCGGCTTCCTTCAGCGCCTGCGTCTTGGACTGGTCAAATTCTGCTTTTCTTGCTGCCGCGATGGCCTCCTCCGCTTTGGCCCTTGTGGTCTCCCACGCCGCCATCACATCGTCGACATTTTTGGCTTCTGCGGCCTGTTCCGCTCCTTTTTCCCGGATCTGCGAGTCATTTTTCTTAAGCGTTTCACTGACCGACGCAGTGATCTCCCCGGCAACGCCGGGTGCCGCGCCTTTCAGGTTTTCGTCCATTCCCGGAACATCTGACACCATACGGCGGATGGCCTCCATGGTGCTGTCCAGCACGCCTTTCTCCCGGGCGGACTGCAGCTGGCTGATGCTCTCCTGCAGTTCGTTCCGCAGCGTATTGGCGTCAAATTTACCGGCATAGGGATCCTCTGCCGGCGCCGGTGCTTCCTCCGCTGCCGGCTGCTCTGCCTGTTCCGGTTCTGCCTGTTCCCCTTCCTTCTTTTCTTTTTCTTCTTTCAGAATCTGCTGATATCTGGCCTCCTGCTCTTCACTCAGGGGACGGAAGCAGCGTTTTAACTCCAGTGCCTTTCTGACATATTCGCCGTCACCGAACCACAGGATCAGCTCATCACAGGCCTCCACGCAGTTCTCCGCCTGTCCCGCCTGATAATACAGATACGCCAGCTCATAGCCCCATTCTTCGGTATATTCCTTTTTCTTCAGGTCTTCCAGGATGGCGATGCGCATCTCAATCGGCTCACCCTTCATGCAGCTGATCTGATAAGCCAGCGCATAGCGCATCCGGTCCCGGGGCGCGTTTTCACAGAATGCGTGGAAATAGTCCTCTGCTTCCTCCACATTGCCGGAGGCAATTGCGATTCTGGTCAGACGGTACAGCGCATTTCTGCCGGCCGGCGCGCGGTCATAAGCCAGCTGGTAAATCTCCTTGGCATCTTCCAGGCGATCCAGCTTTTCATACATATGCCCGATCATCCCCAGGGTATTGATATTGCGGACTTTGTGCCAGTTGATGCCGTCCGCGATGGCCGCCGCCGACACGTAGTCCATCTGATCAATCAGTTCCTTTACCTGGTCGAGTTTTAAATTGTATTCATACTTATCCACTGTCTTCACCTCATACTGTCTCTGTCTGCCAAAATCTGCTGTATCTGCTGCCTGCCGGTCTAGGGCCGGTCCTTCTTCTCTTCCTGTTTCAGCTGTTCTTCCTGCTCCGGCTGCTGCTCTTCCTGCTCCGGACACTGCACCTGCTTCTGCTGCCGTTTTTCGGCTTTTTTCCCCCAGCGCATGCTGGACATCCCCGCCGCCAGATGGAAGGCGGTTTCATCCACATCATCCCCGTGCGGTACCACCTGCCTGCTTTTCGGATTGATATGGTCCAGCGTCTGGTAGCTCCGGGTATCTTCCGGCAGATGCTGGGACCGCAGCAGGCGCTCCACGATCCGTTTGATCACATAATAAATCACCGCGAACATCGGGACTCCAAGGAAAAATCCAGGGATGCCCCACAGGCCGCCGAACAGCACAATGGAAAAAATGATCCAGAAAGGATTCAGCCCCAGCGTATCTCCCAGTACTTTCGGTTTCAGGATATTCCCGTCAAACTGCTGGAGCACTACAATAAAGGCCAGGAAAATCAACGCCTTCCAGGGATCTACCATAACAATCAGGATAGCGCTGGGAATCGCGCCGAAATACGGCCCGAATACCGGGATCAGATTGGTCACTCCTACAAAAAGGGCGATCATCGCCGCATACGGCATCTGAAGGATCAGCATGCCGAGGAAGCACAGGATCCCGATGATTAAAGAGTCCAGGATGTCCCCGATAAAGAATCCGCCGAACACATCGTCTGTCTTGCGCAGCACTTCCATGACATAATTGCCGATCCGCGGGCGGCAGACCGCGTAGATAAGCTTCTTGGTCTCTGCCTTGAAGGTCTCCTTTTTCATCAGGATATAAATCGCCACGATCAGCCCCATCAGCGTATTGAAAGCAGTCCGCACGATTGTGTAAATGCTGCTGGTGATCTTTTCGATCAGGTTGCTGTTGGACAGCACTTTCTCCTGCAGCCATTTGCGCAGGTAACCGGTGGCCTGGTCATAGATATTCTGAATCTGCAATGCCAGCTCCGGCCTGCTCTTTTCCAGCTGTTCCATCCATTTGGTGGCGGAGGATACATTTGCATTGAAATTTCCTACAAAATCAGCGATTCCGCTGACAATCTGCGGGACAAGAATGATCACCAGGGCCGCGATGATCCCCAGGAAAATCAGCATCGCCATGGCCACCGCACCGGCGCGGATGCGCTTCCTTGTCCTGGCGTTGATCTCTTTGCCCCTGCTCTGTGCCCGGGCCAGAAATCTGCGGTCAAAAAACATCATAATCGGATTGATCAGATAGGCAATCACAAAACCGATAATCACGGACTGCAGCGCGGTTATGACGCTTTTCAGCCCCGATCCTGTGCCCTTGTATCGAAAAATCAGGAAAAAAACGATGATACTGACAATGATAACCAGCAGAACCACAAGGGCTGCCGGCAGATAGGCCCGCAGGCTGCTCTTTCTGTTCGATTTTTCTCTGTTGTTGCCGTGGTTCTTCTCTGGGTTCATAACTCACCGTCTGCTCCCGTCCGGCACTGCTGCGCCGGCGCGAACGGGATTCTTTCTGTTCACTTCAGCGGTTCCGAACAGGCGGTTCCGTCCGGTATCCCACTATTGGTATACTCTGCATAAGTATACCATACTTCCCGGTGGAGAAAAACCACCCGGATCTCCATAATCCATGAACTTTATGTTAAAAATCCCGCGGCTGTTTTTCTATACAGTCCGCCCCTTAATAATAAAAACTGCCGCATTCCGTCGGCGTTCCCGCCGGTTTCTCTAGGGAACCGACGGTTCTTGCCTGTCAGAATACAGCAGTTTTTCTGTTCAGACCGGATGGTCTCCGGATGGCTTATCCTCTGTAGTAGTTGATCAGGCACCCTTTCAGAATGATGGTGCGTTCATCATCCGTCAGGCTGCCCATATGCAGGGTAAACGGCGAAAGCCGGCCGTCCTTCACCACATATGCCGGAATATCCGATGCCTTATCCTGGATTGCCTGGCGGATGCCCGGCACAAACAGATAATCTCCGTTGGCAAAGGGCAGATCCCCTTCGTCAATCAGGAACGGAAGCATGCCCCAGTTGATCAGGTTGGAGCGGTAGCGCTTGGTGGCATATTCGTTGGCGATGTTGGCCCATCCGCCAAGCACCTTCTGGCAGGAGGCTGCCTGCTCCCGGGCAGAGCCGTCTCCCGGTTTTACCGCAAAAATCGTGCTGCCGATTCCTGTGTTTTCCTCCCGGATTTCCGGATATTCTTTCTGAATGCATTCCACCACTGCCTTCAGTTCCGGCAGTGCCTGATAAGGCTCTGCGCCTTCTTCCCGGGCTTTCTCTGCCTTCTGCACTTCTTTCGCCCTGCCTACGTAAGCCGGATCTTTTCTGGAGAGGGTAAACTCTGCCAGTCCCAGCGGGTTGGAGCGATAGGAAGACGTCTCGCCGGAGGGAATCAGTTCGTCGGTGGTGGTCACCGGATCGTGAATTTCGGATACTACCTTCAGGATCAGGTTGTCCGTCAGCGCCACCATCTCCGGCCAGTCTTTGATATTCGGGCCGAATTTCACCTCTACGCTCTTGTCTGCCACGCCCTTGCTGTCAAAGACACGGTTCGCGTAAATGGTGCTGTCAAAATGATACTTCGGGCCGGTGTACTGCACATCCAGTTCATCCGCGCCGGTCAGGAAGCCCTTGTTGGCCGCGGTGGCCGCGATGGAACGGGCATCCATCAGGGCTACGGAAGCGATCTGACCGCTCTGCAGCTTAGAGCCTTCCCGGTTCGGGAAGTTTCTGGTGGAGTGACGGATGGAGAATCCGTTGTTGCTCGGTGTATCTCCCGCACCGAAGCAGGGGCCGCAGAAGGCGGTTTTCAGCACGGCGCCGGTATCCATGAGTTTTGCGGCTGCGCCGTTGCGGATCAGTTCCATGTAAATCGGCATACTTGCCGGGTATACACTCAGTGTAAACTCGTCAAAGCCGATGCTTCTGCCTTCCAGGATATCCGCCGCTGCGCAGATGTTTTCAAATCCGCCGCCGGCACATCCCGCGATAATTCCCTGATCGACATATAATCTGCCGTCTCTGACTTTATCTTTTAAGGTGTAGTCCACAGCGCCGTCCAGGCTGACCTGGGCGCGTTTTTCCACATCCTCCAGGATATCCATGAGGTTGTCCTTCACTTCCGCGATGGTATACGCATTGCTGGGATGGAAGGGCATCGCGATCATCGGACGGATCTCTGACAGATCCACTTCCACACAGCCGTCGTAATATGCGGTTTCGCCCGGATTCAGTTCTTTGTAGTCTTCTGTCCGGCCGTGAGTCTCATAGAATTCCCGGATTGTGTCATCGGTGCGCCAGATGGAGGACAGGCAGGTGGTTTCTGTGGTCATAACATCCACACCGATCCGGAAGTCCGCGCTCAGCGCGCTTACGCCCGGGCCGACAAATTCCATGACTTTGTTGTTTACGTAGCCGTTTTTAAATACTGCCTTGATAATGGCCAGCGCCACATCCTGCGGGCCTACGCCGGCAATCGGGGCGCCCTTCAGATAGATGGCGACCACTTCCGGACGCTTGATGTCATAGGTCTTGTTCAGCAGCTGCTTTACCAGCTCCGGACCGCCCTCGCCCATGGCCATTGTGCCCAGCGCGCCGTAACGGGTATGGGAATCGGATCCCAGAATCATCCGGCCGCCGCCTGCCAGCATCTCGCGGGCAAACTGATGGATGACTGCCTGATGAGGCGGTACATAGACGCCGCCGTACCGCTTTGCGCAGGAAAGGCCGAACATATGGTCATCTTCGTTGATGGTTCCGCCTACCGCGCAGAGACTGTTGTGGCAGTTGGTAAGAATATAGGGAATCGGGAATTTCTCCAGACCTGACGCCCGGGCCGTCTGAATGATTCCGACAAATGTGATATCGTGGGAGGTCAGCTTGTCAAATTTGATCTTCAGCTGATCCATATTTCCGGAAGTATTGTGGGCTTTCAGAATTCCGTAAGCCATGGTCGCTTCCGCTGCACTGGCTTTATCCGCTTTTCTTCCTGCCGCGGCAAGCTGCGCCTGGGCATCCGGCCCATCCTCTACCAGTCTGGTTCCATCCAGCAGGTATACGCCGTTGTCATAGAGTTTCATAGATCTTATCCTCCTTCGTCCGCCCTGTACGGGCTTTTACAGTTCTATCTGTTCCTCTGTACTGGAAATTTCTCCGCTCTGCGTGTCAGATGTCCTCGTCATCTTCATCGTCCAGCAGATCCTTGCCCAGAAGAAAATCTTTGAATTTCCCGCCAAAGCCGCCTCTGGCCGGTTTTTCTTTTTCCTTTTCCCCGTCATCAAAATCGTAAAATTCATCGTAGACATCGTTCTGGTGTCTGCGGCCGGATCTGTGTGCATATTCACGGGGTTTCGGATCTTCGTCGATCAGTTCCTCCCGTTCCACGCCGGCTGTATGCAGCGGTTCCTGTGTTTCCGCGGCTGCGCCGCTTTCCGCTGTATTGTAATGTTTCATCTCATCCCGCAGCACCGCCTGCAGCAGTTCTTCCTCATTCGGAAGCTCCTGCCCGTTGTCGATGACATCTTCCAGGGGCCGTCCGGAGTTATCGATTCCTCCCACCGGCTTGATGACTTTCATTTCCCGGGTTTCTCCCTGGTCTCTCCGGGATCCGTCTGCCGTTCTCCGGTAATCCGCCAGATTAATTTCTCTGGTTCCGCCTTTTTTCTCCTCTGCGCGGGCTTTTGCCTCAGCTTCTGCCTTTGCTTTGGCTTCCGCCGCCTGACGGGCTTCCTCTGCGCGGGCTTTTGCCTCGGCTTCCGCCTTTGCTTTCGCTTCCGCCGCCTGACGGGCTTCCTCTTCCGCGCGGGCTTTTGCCTCAGCTTCCGCCTTTGCTTTCGCTTCCGCCGCCTGACGGGCTTCCTCTTCCGCGCGGGCTTTTGCCTCAGCTTCCGCCTTTGCTTTCGCTTCCGCCGCCTGACGGGCTTCTTCCTCCGCGCGGGCTTTTGCCTCAGCTTCTGCCTTTGCTTTCGCTTTCGCCGCCTGACGGGCTTCTTCCTCCGCGCGGGCCTTCGCCTCAGCGTCCGCTTCTTTCTCCTGTTTCTCTTTCCATTTGAAATATGCCGCGTCCGTATTTACCCGGATATCCGGCTTCGCAGGCGGAGACAGGAATCCGCCTTCGGAAGATTCCAGCCCTTCCGGCCGAACGCGCTCGTTTCTTCTTTTCGGTGCCGCAAACACGCCGGACAGTCCGATGGGTCTGTGTTCAGATGCGCCGGCCGGCTCATCCAGATTCAGCAGGCCTTCCAGTCCCGGCGCACTTCGATCTGTCTTTTCCAGATCTTCTGCCTCAAATCTTCCGCGGGCATCCGTAATCGGGACTTTTGCCTCCCGGTTCTGGGCGCCGGTCAGTCCGCGGTAAAACGCGCGGCCCACTTCCTTTTCCTCTTCCAGATCCCGTTTTTTCATTTCATGCTCATGATTAATATCTTCCAGCACCTGCAGATATTTTCTGGTATCCGCCAGGTCCGTCAGCTGGGATCTCAGCTCGGTCTCATTATTCTGCAGCTGCTGCCGCTGGCTGAACAGATCCTTTTTGAACTGACGCATCAGATCATTCATGGAATCGTGCATATCATCCATAATATCCCGGATTCCGTTGATGGACTCACTGGTGAACAGAAGAGATGCCGCATACACATCTTCGGCCCGTTTCTCCGCATTGCTGACAATCTGTTCTCCCTGCCGGCGGGCTGCCCGTTCGGTTTCCCCGGCGGTCTGCTGGGTCTGCTCATAGTAATCCAGCACCTCATACAGGCCGTAATTCAGCCGTTCCAGAAGCTCCATAAACTGCTTCTGATCCACTTTCACCATGCCGGGCTCGTTTTCAATTTTCTGACATTTAGTAAAAAAGATATGGATATCTTTCAGGACTCGTTCTACCTGATCCTTTGGGCTCATATCGAAATTCTCCTCTTCTCAGACTTTTGCATACAAGGTCTTGGCAGAAACCCCCGGAAGCATCCCCAGCTTTCCGGCCAGAGCGCTGACTACTTTCTGCGGCGCGTCCACCATAATACTGATCAGGGATACCTGCTTTTTCTGATACGGAACACCCATGCGGCCGATGATATATTCCGCGTAATCATGCAGCAGCTGATTCAATGCTTCCGTACTGTCCGGATCTTCCACGACTACGGCGATGATTGCTACTCTTGTATCCAAACTCATTCCTCCTGTATATTCACACTGCCGGAGCCGTCTCCGTCCGCGTCTTCCGCCGTGTGTTCACGGCACGCCCTGCACCCGGGCATGCCATCACGCGTTACAGTATACCATATCCGCCGGATTTTTGATTGTCTTTTTTGTGAATGATTTATCTTCCAAATACCCCGGACAGCCGGCGCATGGCCTCTTCCACTGTTTTTCGCGGGCAGGCCAGATTCAGCCGCACACATCCGGATCCGCCCCGGCCGAACCACTGACCCAGATCGCCTGCTACTTTCGCCTTTTCCACCACGCTGCGGCAGATCTCTTCTTCTGATAATCCGGTTCCGCTGAAATCCAGCCAGAGGAAATACGTGCCTTCGGTCACGGATGCCTGCACACCCGGAAGATTCTCTCTGACGTATGTCTCCGCATACTTCAGGTTGGCGCTGATGTATGCCGTCAGCTGGTCCACATAAGCATCCCCCCGGCGAAAGGCCGCTTCCATAGCAGCCGGTCCGAACACGTTCGGTCCGAAGAAACCGCCGGCAGACAGCCGCTGCTGGAATTTCCGGCGGATCTCCGCGTCCGGGATAATAATTGCGGAAGTCTTAAGCCCCGCCAGATTAAAGGTCTTGCTGGCCGAAATGCAGCAGATTATCCCCTCTTCCGTCACGGTACCGGCAGACGTGTGCTTCCGGCCATCCATAATCAGATCCGAATGGATCTCATCCGACACCAGAATCACCTGATTGCGGCGGCAGATTTCTGCCATGCGTTCCAGCTCTTCCCTGGTCCAGACCCGGCCCACCGGATTGTGGGGACTGCAGAGGATAAACAGCTTTGTGTCCGCTTCGGCAGCCTTCTCTTCCAGATCATCAAAATCAATTTCATAGCGGCCCTGCGCCGTGCGGATCAGCGGATTTTCCACCACTTTCCTCTGATTGCGGAGAATGCAGTTCTCCCGGAACGGATAATAGACCGGCGGCTGGATCAAAACGCCGTCCCCTTCCCGGGTCAGTGCCTGTACCGCAGTGCAGATCGCGTCCACCACGCCGGGCGTCAGTACAATCCACTCCCTGCGGATCTTCCATCCGTGGCGCCGTTCCATCCATTCCCGCACCGCGTCCAGCACATGGGTTCCCGGCGCTGCCGGATAACCGAATACGGATGCTTCTGCTTTTGCGCGGATGACGGCTGTTATTTCCTCCGGAACCGGAAAATCCATATCTGCCACCCACATCGGCAGGGCTCCTTCTGCGTCCAGGCCCGGGAAAAACCGTTCAAACCCGTCCCACTTCAGGGATTCTGTATGTTTTCTTGGGATCACGGTGTCAAAATCATAGGTTTTCATGGCATCTCCTTTTTCTTTCCTTCCTGATCTTCCTAATAATATAACACAATCTTGCATTCCCGCCAGTTCTCCCGTTATAATTACAGCAATGTCCGCACTACCAGGACCAGGAGCCGCCGCCCGCGGCAAGAAAGGAAATACAGCATGGACGCCATTCAGACCTATGGAAACCTTATAAAAAAAGCGGCACCCAATCATCCGGCCGCGGCCTTCCGCATGATCAAGACCGGACTCGCCCTGGAGCACTTCCGCACCAGAAAGCTGGCAGACCGGCGCCTCCCGGAAGCCTTTCGGTTTCTCAACTCCTATGCGGTGGCCGATATTCTCGACGCTTTAAGGCATCCCGAGCGTACCGTATGGGCCAATATTTTCTCTCCGGTGGAAATCCTGCAGTGTTTCGGTGTACACGCCCTGTCCATTGAAGCCCTGTCCTCATTTCTCTCCGGATTTACCATTGAAGACTATTTTATGAATTACGCGGAGGAAGAGGGGATCGCCGGCACACTCTGCTCTTACCACAAAAATTTCATCGGTGCGGTGGATTCCGGAGTGATTCCGCCCGCCTCCTTCGCGGTCACCACTTCCACCATCTGCGACGGCAACATCAATACGTTCCGGCACCTGGCGCAGAAACACCAGATCCCTTCTTTTCTCATTGATGTCCCCATGACCGACTCGTCGGAGGCCCACGCCTATGTGACCGCCCAGCTCAAAGAGCTGATCGCCCGGCTGGAAGCCCATTTTCATAAACCTTTTCGCTTCGAAGCGCTGCAGGCCGTTCTGGACCGGGAAAACCGTTCCCGCAGATACTACGAAGAATTTCTTCGATACGCGGCGCACAAGTCCTACCCGTCGACCCTCACCCTGCAGATGTATATGCTGTTTGCCACACATACAAATATCGGAGAAAAGGCCATTCTCCGCTTTTTCCATATGATGCGGAACGAAATCCGGGAAGCCCCGGAATTTCACGGGACAAAAATCCTCTGGGTTCACCTGCTCCCTTATTATCAGGAAACCCTGAAACAGTACTTCAACCTGTCGGAGGATTATCAGATCCAGACCATGGAAATGAACTTTGACTACCGCAAACAGCTGGATATTGAGCACCCGCTGGACGCCTTGGCGGATAAGATGATCAACAATGTCTATACCCGCTCTTATGAACGCAAGGCACAGCTGGTCTGCGACCTGGCCCGCACCCTGCATTCCGACGGCGTCATCAATTTCTGCCACTGGGGCTGCAAGCAGTCCTCCGGCGGCGTCATGCTGCTGAAGGAAAAAATGCGGGAAATGGACCTTCCCTTCCTGATTCTGGACGGCGACGGAATGGCCAGAATCAACAGCCACGACGGTCAGATCCGCACACGGCTGGAAGCGTTTCTGGAACTTCTGGATACCCATAAAAAAGAAGAAAGGATACAGACCTCATGATCGGATATTTGTGTAAATACGCTCCGGTGGAAATCCTGGAGGCTTTCGGCGAAACCGTACAGCTGTTAGAACCCCATGTCACCGATTTTTCCCAGGCAGACAGCATTATGCATGCCAATATCTGTTCCTTCACCAAAGCCGCCCTGGAAGAATTCAGCAAAGGGGCCTATGACGGCCTGCTGCTGACCTCCTGCTGTGACAGCGGGCGCCGTCTCTATGATGTTCTGAAGGAACAGCATCCGGACCGTTTTATTTACTGTCTGGATCTGCCGCACAAAATCAACGAATTCACGGTTTCCCTGTATGAAGAGGAATTCCGGAAGCTGATCCGCGCCTACGAAGCATATTCCGGCAGACACTTTTCCACAGACCGTCTGCGTGCTATCTGCAGCCGCAAACGGGAAGCCGCCTTGCTGCGGACTGCGCCCCAGGCAGCCCCGGATCTGAAAGTGGCTCTGGTGGGCGCGCGGCCCGGCTCCGATATCAAGAACCTCCTCGCCAATCACAACGTGGAGCTGGTCGCGGACCTGACCTGCACCGGAACCATCCGCTCCTATAAAACCGGCGAAGCCAATCCCCTGAATGACTACAGCTTTCAGCTGTTAAACCAGCTGCCCTGCATGCGCATGGCCCATGGCACCAACCGGGAGCGTTTTCTGGAGACTCTGGCCGACCGGATCGACGGCATGATTTACCATACCATCCAGTTCTGTGATATCTACGCCTACGAATATTCCCGTTTGAAGGAACTGGGGGATCTCCCGATCCTGAAACTGGAAACCGATGCCACCACACAGAGCAGCGGGCAGATTCTGACCCGTCTGGAAGCATTTTTAGAAGCGCTTCGCGCGCAGAAAGGCTCCCGCAGACCGGCGGGACGCATTCACACCATCAGAAAGGGACAGCCTATGTATGTAATGGGAATTGACAGCGGGTCTACTTCTACCAACGCTGTCATAATCAATGAACAAAAACAGATCCTCGCCTCCGCGGTACGCCGTACCGGGGCCAAAAGCGGGGAAAGCGCCGACATGATTCTGGAAGAAGTCCTGAAGCAGGCCGGAATTTCCAGCGATCAGCTTGCCTCCGTCGTATCCACCGGATACGGACGCGTCAGCATCCCCTTTGCGGACCGCAGCGTCACCGAAATCAGCTGCCACGGCAGGGGAGCCCGTTTTCTGAATCCTTCCGTTCATACCATACTGGATATCGGCGGCCAGGACTCCAAGGCCATCCGCCTGAATGAGCAGGGCGATGTGGCGGATTTTGTAATGAATGATAAATGCGCCGCCGGCACCGGACGGTTTCTGGAGATGATGGCCCGTACGCTGGAACTGGATATCAATGACCTGGGGCCGGTTTCCCTGAACTGGAAGGAAGAAATACAGATCAGCAGCATGTGTTCTGTGTTTGCGGAATCCGAGGTGATTTCCCTGATCGCCCAAAACAAGGATACGGCGGATATCGCCCACGGCATTCATGAAGCCATCGTCGGACGGGCGCTGTCCCTGATGAAGCGTGTCGGCCTGGAACCGGGCTTCATGATGACCGGCGGTGTAGCCAGAAATCCCGGCGTCGTCAAAGTGCTGGAACAGCAGCTTGGCGCCCCTGTTTTCCTGTGTGCTGAGCCGGAAATTGTAGGTGCCCTGGGCGCCGCGCTCTACGCCCTGGAAAAAGACTGAAAATCCGGCTGCCCGGGCATCTGTATAAGCCCGGGCAGCCGGATCTGCTGTTCTAAAGATGAATTTCGATTTTTCGGCCGGTATGCTCATAGCGGTAGAAGGACACGCCTGCCGCTTTCAGCATCCGTTTGGAAGCAATGACGGACGCGGTCTGCTCATACTTGTCTTCTGCGTAAATCACCGTCTTGATTCCGCACTGGATGATGGCCTTTGCGCACTCGTTGCAGGGAAACAGGGAAACATAGAGCTTCGCCCCCTCCAGGCTTCCGCCTCTGTAGTTTAAAATGGCGTTCAGCTCGCTGTGGGTGGAATAGAGATATTTGATATCCAGCGGTTCGTCCGCTTCTCTGGCCCAGGGAAACACATCATCGGAACACCCCAGGGGAAAACCGTTGTATCCCATGGACAGGATCTTGTTGTCCTGGCTCACAATGCAGGCGCCTACCTGTGT
This sequence comes from Clostridium sp. SY8519, assembly GCF_000270305.1. Taxonomy (NCBI): domain Bacteria; kingdom Bacillati; phylum Bacillota; class Clostridia; order Eubacteriales; family Clostridiaceae; genus Clostridium; species Clostridium sp. SY8519. The sequence goes on from NC_015737.1 coordinate 920,576, forward strand.
GTTGGGATCCTTGGACCGCATGGCCGACAGCTTCGCCACTCCCATGAAATACTCATCCCAGGTAATATAATCGGTTCGTTTGTCACTCATCCTCTGCTCCGTTCTGCTCCGCTGCCTCCTGCGGCACTGCTTCCACTTCCCGGAAGAAATCCCCTTCATTCAGGACTTCTGCCAGCTTGGTCACTGTCTTCTCAATGGCTTCATAGCAAAGCCCGTAGGTCACAATTTCCTGTCCGCAGGGGTCAAAAATCTCCAGTTCATCACCGGTGATGTCCGTCAGGACATAAAGATTTTTCGCTTTTGGAAATTTCGTTTCGATTGTCTCCCGGATCGCTGTTTCAAAGGTAATCACCAGCGTATCATCACCGAAATCCTCTTCTGTCAGCGCCTTGGAGGTAAAATTCCCCATCTGGATGCCGTTGCTGATCAGCACGGCTTCTGCCTTCTGATTCATCGGCTCCGGGAAGAGCACCGATACGCCACGGGACAATATCTCCGGCCGATGCCATAAGGGCTTCTGTTTCAGCAGCTCGGCCGCCATCACTTCCCGGCAGTTGCCTGCCCGCCCTACAAATACGATTCTGTCAAATTCCCTCATAATAATCTGTAAAAACCTTTCTCCTCTGTAGCCGTCAGCACAAGCAGCAGTCCCAGCCTGCCCGGTGCCGGCTTATACATGGATCACCTGATGGCCGGCAGCCTTCAGCATCCGGTTCATAATCGCCGCGCCGATTCCATCTTCAGGAAAACTCTCCGAGTAGATACAGTCCACGTCTGCCTGATCAAATTCCCGCAGAATCCCATAAAGATTATGGGCAATCGTCTCTTCTTTCTGCCGCTGGCCAATGCTTTTGATCACTGCCTGGTCCAGCGTTCCGTACCGTTCTCTGGTTTCATCCGTGCAGAGAATGCCGCAGCGTTCTCCCTTTCGGAGGCTTTCCTCCGCCAGACCGCGGATCTTTTCGGCCGCGCGGTCCACCGGACCGCTGACCAGAACCATTCGGGCCTTCGGGGCGTAATGCCGGTATTTCATGCCCGGCGCCTTTGGCCGTACGCTGCTGTCCGGACTGATAAATCCCGGGTCATTCCACACCGTTCCGATCACCTGCTCCAGCATCTCTTTGGTAATGTAGCCCGGGCGCAGGATCATGGGCACTTCTTCACTCAGATCCACAATAGTGGATTCCAGGCCGATGCCTACTGCTCCGCCATCCAGGATCAGCGGGATCCTGCCCTGCAGATCTTCATACACATGTCTGGCCAGTGTCGGGCTGGGCCGCCCGGACGTGTTGGCGCTGGGAGCCGCGATATAACCGCCGCTCTCCCGGATTAACGCCGCCGCCACCGGATGGGAGGGCATCCGCACCGCCACCGTATCCATGCCGCCGGTCGTCTCACGGGGTACACATTCGCTTTTGCGGAAAATCATTGTCAACGGCCCCGGCCAGAAGGCTTCCGCCAGCAAAGCGGCCTCTCGCGGCAGATCCGCTGTAATCTTTTTCAGCGCGTCATACGCGCAGATATGAACGATCAGCGGATTGTCTGAGGGTCTTCCCTTGGCGGCATAGATCCTGCGGGCGCCTTCCGGCAGAAGCGCATCTGCCCCCAGTCCGTATACCGTCTCTGTGGGAAATGCCACCAGTTCCCCCCGGCGGATCAGAGCCGCCGCTTCTTTTATAATTTCCGGATCCGGATGATCCCGATCAACTGTTCTGATTACTGTTTCCATGTTCTTACTTCCTGTTTCTCTGCAGACGGACGCTATCCGGCAGCCAGTCAGGATGCTGTATACTTGCTGATGACACTCCACACATCACTGGTCTCGTAGCCGGATTTCCAGAAGGCCGCTCCGGCCAGTTTTTTCGTCTGCATGACTTTCAGCTTTGTCTGCAGGGACCGGGCATCTTCCAGCCAGATCTGATAAGTGCTTCCGTCTTTTTGATAAGTTGCATAATTCTGGGAAGTCCTGTCATCCCATTCCGCGCTGACTCCCACAGATTTTAACAGCTTCCGGGCGCCTTCCATCCCATAGGTCGTACAGGAAGGTGTACCGGATCCCTTCGTCTCCCAGAGTCTGGTATAAAACGGCAGTCCCAGAACCAGCTGATCCGCCGGCACATCTTTTAACATTGCGGTCACGCTGTCTTCCACATAACTCAGGGAAGATACACTGCCGGCCTCTGATCCTTTGAAATGCTCATCATAAGCCATGAGTATCACAAAATCGGCAAATTTCGCCTCTTCACTCCGATAGTACACACCGGTATATGCAGAGGGCGGATAATTGTCCACCGACAGCACCAGTCCGTTGTTGGAGCATTTTACGGATAATTCCCGGATAAATTCAATAAAGCCGTAGCCTACGGAGTTTTTCAGCGCTTCAAAATCCACGTTGATTCCGTCGATATTGGCGGCAATTGCCTGGGCCACCAGATTGTTGATCAGCTGATCCCTGCTGCTGGTGGTGTTCAGCACCTTTGCCGTGTCTACGCTGCTGTTTTCCAGATTGCTGACCAGGGCCCACACCTGCACATTTTGCTTATGGCAGGCCGCAGCATACGAAGCGCTGGCGTAAGACTGGATGCCGCCTTTGCTGTCATTCAGATAAAACCAGGTCGGCGAAACCACATTGATTCCCGGAGATTTCTTCAGTACGTCGTCGATTCTGCTGTTTGCGGATGTGTTCGTCACCTGATGCCATACCAGATTCACCGGATCGGTTCTGGTGATATGCGCGTGCTCCGCTGCTTTGAATTTACTGGTAAAGGTCTCGGTGGTCTCGCTGCCCAGCATACGGTTCTGGATATATCCCACGGCACCGTCTTCTGTGCAGACCGCGGACCAGTTCTCATAGGTCTCCTGTACGGTAACTTTCGTACCGCGCTCCACCTCCGCGACAACCCCGCTCTTGTATCCGCCCTTGGCCCGGATCTGGGTTTTCCGCTTGACGGTCCGGTACTTCACCTTGCCCCACTGGTCGGACAGGACCACGCGGTTGGGCTTTTTAAAGTAGCTGATACGGATATTCGTATATTTCTTTACAAATGACAGAGAAAGGTACGCGGTATCATCCCGGATTTCCACGATCTTGTATTTCGCGTTCTTCTGCGCTTTGTTGACCGTATAGGTCTTCGTATCCGCCGCCGCGCTGATGATATCGTTTCCATCGACATAGCGGAGCACCTTCTCAGTCGGGTCCCAGAAAAACCGGGCGTTGATCCCGCTCTGCACCTCACTGATCGGCACATATCCTTCGTCGCCTTCCAGGTATCCGTTTGTTCCGGCCTGTGTTCCGTTCTTTACAATGTACATTTCATCAGAAGTCTGCAGGCCGTAATAATCGTTCAGATTGACTTTTTCTTTGGATGGTGAATATCTCCTGGCATAGATGAATATGCCGGCCGCCACCAGGATCACAGCCAGGATCACAACCGGCAGGAGGATCCGCATCGGATTTCTTCTATGTGTGCGGGCGCCCCGATATCTTGGTCTTTTGCTCATAGTACATTTCTCCCTGTTATGCATACATAGTAATTCCTGTATAGTATACCCTATCCCTGCGGTCAACGCAAATTTCCGGAAAAATCTGCTGGTATCCTTTCAGTAAAAGTTCTGAAATAAAACGAATAAAACTGCCCCGGGCACATCACCCGGGGCAGAACACTAAGGGACCTTTTTGTTTCATGGCTTAGAGGCAGTCTCCGGCAATCCGGTTGATCCGGATCGCTTTCAGACTCCCACGGTTGTTGAAAATGTAATCGCGCATAAAGGAATCATCTTCATGCACGTGGATCGCATCACAGACTGCCAGGAAATCCGCCGGTTTCCCATCCAGGAAAATCCCGATCCCCTGCCGGTCGTAATACTGAAGTTCTGCAAAGACCAGTTCCTTCTTATTTGTATTCATGGCACCAGCCCCTGTCTGTCTTTTCCTTTCCCATATGCTTTCATTCTCCTCATTTTCCTCTGATCACCCGGGGCCGTACCCGGCCCGCGGGTCCCTTCCACGTTACACGATTCTTCCGGTTGCTCCCCCAGCATTCAGCAGACAGCGCGCCGCTGATACCGGTAAGTTGTGTGAAAATACGTCAATTAAGTCCGTTTCCGGGGATCCGCCCTGTACAGAGGGATCCTGTGATATATTTCAAATGCAGAAATTGCCGGTTTCTGCTGTTCTGCGCGGAATGTAACCTGCATCTTTCTTCCCTTCTGTTATCCCTTTTCCTTTCTTAAAAATATAGTTTTCAGTTTCCTATCATTATGAAAATGATAAATAAAAATCCCGCAGCAAAACGCTGATTCACCTGCCTCTCTTTCCCCGCCTGCATCGGCAGAACCGGAAGTACAAAACGCGCTGCAGCCGGCAAGGGTTTCTCAGAGCCTCATGCACATACAAATACTTCCAAAAATCATACAAATCCAATACCGGGAAAATAAGAGATTCGGCCATCGGCTGTATCAGCCGGGAACTTCAGATTGTTCCGCCGTATGCTGCGCCCAGAAAGCGCGGAACCGCGCAGGGCAGGAACTCTGCAGCATTGCTCTTTCGATCCATCTGCATGACTGCTCTTATTTTGTTTTAACACATGTACAAACACAGCGCAATTGTCGCAATTTACAAAAATAATTCCTCTGTTTTAGATACCTATACCTAAAGTTTTAGCAGGAAACACTGTTTTCCGCTCTCTTTTCCCTCTAAATCCGGGATTTATCCACTTGGGAACCCCTCCGGAAAATCTGGTCATTTTCCACAGTCTCCGGTTTTATGATCCGGCGCATCCCCACGCTTCCCGCTCTGCTTTCCGTAATAAAAATTTCATAATTCCAACGCCCTCCGGAAAAGCCGAAACCCTTGACGAACAGGCGGATTGCGGATATACTTGTTAACCTATAAAGGAGAAAAATACTATGAAAATTGAACGATTAAATGATCGTCAGATCCGCTGCACCCTGACGAAGCAGGATCTGGATTCCCGCTCCATCAAGCTCAGCGAACTGGCCTACGGCTCCAAAAAAACAAAACAGCTCTTTCGCGATATGATGCAGATGGCGGCCGATGACCTTAATTTTCACGTTGACGATATTCCACTGATGATCGAGGCTATCCCCCTTCCCAAGGAATCCATCGCGCTGATCATCTCCAAAGTGGACTCCCCCGATGAGCTTGACACCCGTTTTTCCAGCTTCACACAGAACATGAACCTGGACGAAGATGATCCTGACTTTGCCAGCGGTGAAGACGCCGATCTGGAGGATGATACAGACAGCTTCATGGATCTGATCAATCAGATCCGCGAAAAACATGCCAAGAATCAGACGCAGGAGGACGGCAGCGCCGACAACAAGCCATCCGCCGGCCAAAACGGCCGCGGCTCCCAGCCTTCCCGTAAGGTCCGGATCTATTCCTTTTCCGATCTTGACCTGGCGATCCGGCTGGCCCATTCCCTGCAGCATTTCTATACCGGCGAAAACACCCTGTACAAAGATCCCACCGGCGGCACCTACCGCCTGGCTCTCCATCAGGGCAGCCACAGCGATTCGGACTTTGACCGGATCTGCCATGCCGCGGCGGAATACCTCCACCCGGAGAAAAATGCCGCCGGACTGGAATCCTATTTCCGGGAGCATTTCCGCATGATTCTGCCGGAAAACGCGCTGCAGCTCCTTGCGGAGGTCTGAACCTGGAGTATGTCGGAATCGATCGGACGACTAAGCCGGAGAGAAGTCCGGACCGGAAGTCCTCCTTCCGGCGCCTGAGAACGCGTACACAAAACAAATATTTCTAAAAAAGGGGCTGTCGGGAAATAGACGGCTAAAAACGGGATCCGTCCAGACTCGAAATGAGTTTGGTCGGATCCTTTTCTGTTCATATGATCTGGCTCATAAACCTTGCGTGCCGAATGTATGACATCACCAGAGGATGGATCCCGCAAGGCTGATATCCCAAGTTCTCCCCGAACTGATCATATTGACTCTGGCAAACAGCCACCGCGAAAGCGACTGTCAGGGCTGGCGTCCGCAGATAGGACTGACATCTTTGAAATAAAAGAAAAAAGATGGCCGTTTCTGACCACCTTTCTCCCGTTACATTGTATAATGTAACTATGCTAAAAAAACATCATTATTATAACGATTTTTTCGAAAAAGGGCAACTGAAGATTAACTTCAGCTTATATCAGATCGGCATACCCGCCGACGACCCCGTCTATACCCTTAAAAAAGTGATGGAGGATCTTGATTATTCCGGTCTGCTCGGCCGTTATTCTGCCAAGGGAAGAACCGGGTATAATCCGATCATGATGTTTGCTGTCGTCACCTACGCGAACATGCGGGGCATACGTTCCGTGGACCGGATCGTTGAACTCTGTGAACGGGATGTCGCTTTCATCTGGCTGACAAAAGGCGAGAAGCCGAAACGTGATGCCTTTTACGACTTCATCGGAAAGAAGCTGACGGGTGATATCCTGGATGATCTGCATTATCAGTTCATCCTGCGCCTGCATAAGGAAGGCCTGATCAGCCTGGATACCCTGTTCCTGGACGGGACAAAGCTGGAGGCGAATGCCAACCGGTATACGTTCGTCTGGAGGGGGAGTATCAATTACCATCTGGCCGGCCTGCTCGATACGATTGATATGCTCTATGCAAGGTACAATACGCTGCTGGATCAGGAAGGATATAAGGAAAAGTACGGATTAGACAATGTAAAGATGTTTGCCATCGAAGGGATGGGCAAAGTCCGTGAAGTCATTGAAAAGAACAGGAAGAGAAAGCTCACAAAACACAAAAAGCTTCCCAACAATACACGGATCCGGATCAGCAACTGCTCCCCGCTGGAGATGCTGACGCTCCAGAAGAACTTAAAGCAGATCGCAGACGGTGAGGACATCATCTTCGCCAATGGAAAAGGGAAACGCAGGACGGAGCTCCAGAAGCTATACGAGGAACTGGAAAACTGCGGAAGGCGTTTGATGAAATACAAGGAATGCTTTGAGATCATGGGTGATGACAGGAACAGCTATTCCAAGACAGACCTGGAAGCAACATTCATGCGGATGAAAGAAGACCACATGCTCAACGGCCAGTTAAAGCCGGCATATAATGTACAGATCGCAGTGGAAAACTACTTCATTATCCACAGTTATGTCAGTAACGACCGGACAGACTATGATACTTTGATCCCGGTGGCGGAAAAACACAAAGCAGCCTTTGGGAGATATCCAGAAGAGTTCACTGCGGACAGCGGATACTGCAGCGAAAAGAACCTCCTGTATCTGAAAGAAAACGGGATCACCAGCTACATCAAGCTGCAGGAACACGAGAAGATGAAAACACGCGCATATAAAAACGACATCGGCAGGCATTACAACATGGAGAAATGCGCAGATGATGAGGGGGGTTACTACCGCTGCCATGACGGCCGCAGCCTCCGGCATATCCGGACAGAGAGACATAAACGGGACGGTTATACACAAACCATGGAAGTGTACGGATGTGCGGACTGCAGCGGATGCGCGCATAAAGGAAGATGCCTGTATAAATATGATGCCGGTCGGGATGCTGACAAAAACAAGATGATGAAGATCAATGAGTCCTGGGAGGAGCTGAAAGCAGAGAGCCACAGGAACATCCAGAGTGAGCACGGCATCTATAACCGTCAGGTCCGATCGATCCAGACGGAAGGCCATTTTGGCGACATCAAGGAAAACGAGGGGTTCCGCCGGTTCAACTACCGATCATCCAAAAAAGTGTATAAGGAATTCATGCTGTTTGTGATCGGACGGAACATCAATAAATACCATAGGTTCCAGACAGGGCAGCTGAAGGAATTCGAGCCAAAAACAGAGAGTTCTGCAGCGTAAAAGAAAAGCCCCCGCAAAAAGAAGGATTATGGGGATAGTCTGCGCCAAAATCCGGATGATATCAAAGAAAGAGGATCCCTGCTATAATGCAGCTTCTTAAGAAGTGCTGAATATATCAGGGATCCTGTCTGTTTCAGTGATAAGGGGCTGAAATCGGTATTATCCGATAACCCCTTTTTCCGGTGTCCCGGTATGTATGCAATTCCGTTACAATTTAAGCCTCTTTTGCAGCATCCTGTGCAATCACTTCATTAATACGTGCTACCAGCTCATCCGGATTGATTCCGTGAACTGCTGCTGCTTCCTCGATGGTCTCCATCTGGGATGCCGGACATCCCAGGCAGTGCATACCGATCTCCATCAGTACCGGTGCTACGCCTGCATCAATTCTTAACAGATCGCCGATCATGGTTTCCTTTGTAATCTGCTGTGCCATGTGAGTTCTCCTTTCGTTTTCAAATCGGCCAGGTACCCTGGCATGTATTTCTCGTTCCGGTCAGCCAAATGACCCGTCCCGAAACTATTCTTCGTGAGTCAGCGTTAAGTATAATACCTGTTTCAGAAAAAAGCAAGCATTTATTTCCCTGTATTTTTCTATGATATCCGGGGTATGCAAACGCCTGCCACAGGCGGCTTTGCATATTCTGTATAAATTTTCTATGATTTTACCGGTCTAATCTGTCTGCTCTCGCCGCGGCTCCCCGCAGTTCCTCTGCGTGTTCCGTAAACCGCCTGTATATTTCCGGATACTTCCGTTTCACCCGAATGGGACGAAGCTCCCGGTTCAGAAAACAGTGGCTGGTAGATCCCGTCGCGTGAACCACCGCCCCGTCTTCACTGGTAATCACATACCGGACCCCGAACTTCAGTCCGTCAAACCACTCGACACTCATCTCGATTTTTACGGTTACTCCATAGGGTACAGCAGCTTTATAACTGCACTGCACATCAAGCACCGGAAACATAATTCCCAGCTCTTCCAGTCTGTCATACGGCATTCCCGCCTGATTCAGATAATCCACCCGGGCTTCTTCAAACCAGCGGATATAGTTTGAGTGATGCACAATACGCATCCCGTCTGTCTCATAATACTGAACTACATGAAAATAAGGTTTCATTCCCTTGCGCATAGCTGTTTCTCTTTTCTGCTCTGTAACTTTCTTCGTAATCTTCTTTGTAACACGCGCTTACCTTCACTGTCTGATCTGCACGGCCAGCCGGTCCGCATTTTTGTACAGGGACGGATTGGCATTTCCCTTGTCGCAGTATATCCGGAACGGCGTCATTCCCTGCACCGGACAGAAATGGCACTCCGGGTCATCCCAGTCAGAGGTATCTTTTTTTATTCTGCCGGTATCGGTCCGCTGATCCATCTCATAGGCCAGCAGGAACCGTTTGCTGATCAGCAGATCCCCGTCTTCCGCCTGTTTCTGCTTAAACAGATCCGCCGTGCGGATATTCACTGACACAAAACCGTTTTCCAGGGGAGCCAGACTGCCGATTTCCGGCAGAAGCCGAAGCAGATCCTGCAGAAGCCAGCCCCGGGCGATAATCCGCTGGTTGCCTGCATTGTGATTGAAAAACAGGTACTGTTCTTCCCGTTCCAGATCCCCGTAGCGCTGTTTTAATTCTGCCAGTGTGTATCCGTAGACTTTTTCCGGCGCTTCCGGATCTCCGATGACAATGGAAAAGTCATAGGGTTCCCGGCTTACGGGCACCCGTATCTCCCGGGAATCCTCCGAAACACGTGCTTCCCCAAACAGGAAGCCCGCCAGCTCTTCCAGCAATACTCCGTTTTGGTAAAATCCCAGTGTTTTCCCTGTTTCGTCCGCAAAAAACAGCCAGGCCGGCTCCTGTTCCCGCAGCCGGATTCTGCTTCCGTCTCTGCTGATAGCCTGAATCCCGGCGCTGCCCTTCCGCCGGCTCAGCTTTCGGTCCCAGTAGCCCTCCGTCAGCGGAACCGCAAAGGTGGGGATCTTTTTTCCGTCTTCCGCCGACAGTTCCGCGGGAAATACTTCAAATCCGCGCCCATCTTCGGCAGGTGCGAAAATCTCTTCCATTCCCAGATACTGATCATGCTCCAGACCGGTGCCCTTTGCGTAAAACGCCCGGTCTCTGCTGCCTGCCACTGCTGCCCAGGTGCCTTTTGCAAAGAAGTCTTTGTTTTTATCCGTAATTCCCCGCTGTCCAAACATCAGGGTCGGCCAGGGATACTGCCCGGCATGGCTGCTGTTCTTATAAAAAGACAGCATGCCTTCCACTTCCCGGGCGCCGTCGGCACTCCCCTCCGGCATCTGCGGAAAATAATAGCGCGTCTCATACATTTCCGACACCAGTGTCTCATAGCCGTCCACTGACAGAAAACGCACGTCCTCCGGCTTCTCCACTCCCGCCCTGGCAAACAGGCGGTTCAGGAAAATTCCGTGTCCTTCTTCAAATCCTTGGCTGGTGCTGCGTTCGTGTTCATCCAGTATAGAATACCGCGCGCTGCCCTGCCCGTCAAACGCAAGAAACTGCTGTACCGAAAACAGCACATTCTTCTCCGCCGCGCTGCCGCACAGAAAAAGTCCGATTTTCTCAGCCTGTTCTGCGATTTCTATAGATTTTATCTTCATACCGTCCTCCGTTTCCGCTGCTCCCTTTGCCGCAGCGCCGTCGCCCATATGCTCTGTGTCTCCCACAGCCCCGTGCTGTATTTCCCGGCTGCTCCGGAAGTCTTGTTCCGCATGTTTTTCGGCTGTCCCGGAAGCCCTGACCCGCGTGCCTCCCGAACATACTCCAATCTGTGTACGTTATTATAGTACCACAGATCGGCCACCGAACGTTATCCAAAAGCCTCGGCGACTTATCCTGTTTTTCTATTCCGATCTGTCTGTATAAATTTTCCTCAGAAACAGGAAAAAATTTGTCCGAAAAAAGTACAGTTAGTCAAATCTCACTTTCTTGCAATTACCTTTCGTTTGTATTATTATCATGATAAAGCTTTTTTGGAGAGCTTATATAGCTGATATTATTAAGGAGGTACACAACCATGGCAAGAGTTATTTCTGATGCTTGCATCAGCTGCGGCGCATGCGCAGGCACATGTCCGGTAGACGCAATTTCCGAAGGCGACAGCCAGTACGTAATTGACGCGGACGCTTGTATCGATTGCGGTGCTTGCGAGGACGGATGTCCGGTAGGCGCAATTGCAGCTGAGTAATACACTCATCTCGAGCAATGTACACATAAGAGAGCACGGCAGTTCTGCCGTGCTCTTTTTGTCTGCCTTTTTTTCTGTATGCAGAAAGCCGGCCCTGCGCCCGCTTTTTCTGCCGCGCAGAACCGGCAATCCGCCGCATCCGCCTAATTGTCCGTCCTCAGGCCAGATTCAGGCGGTTATTCATAATCCAGTTGGTTCCAACAAAACATCCGACGGCGCATGCTGCGTCCAGGATAATCTGCTTGATCAGCAGAGCCTGGAATACCGACATTCCGGAATCGGGATAGCCAGCCACAAAAAACATCGTTGCGAAGGAATTGATATTCAGGAGCCCGCTGATGATATTGACAGCAATCGTAATCCCGATAAATGCTGCCACCGCAACCAGAATCTTGTGCTTGTTGTTCAGGTTGCCAATGGCGAGGCTGACATAAAACAAAAGAATCGTATACACCATAGATACCAGAAGGGTGATAAGCAGCAGGACAATGATTGTTTTATACTCGCCAAGGTCCGAAATATGCACCCCTATGGCCTGCATAATCTCTTTGGCGCTTCCGCTGCTCAGCATCATCAGCCCCAGGGAAAGAATCGATACTCCCAGGGCGATCAGCTCAAAAATAAATCCCACAAGCAGCTTGCTGACAATCAGCATCCAGGAAGGAACCGGCAGCGTATGCATCAGGTATCCTTCCCCGCCCAGCATATTCCGGTAAAACCGGATAATAATCATTACAACGGTAATAATAAACATCGCAAGCAGCAGAAGTGTATACACTGCCAGCAGAATTCCCATACCAACGCTGCTGGATACCAGATCCCCGCTGGCGCCCATGTAAGACGGACTGTTGGAGACGGCGGAGGCCGCCCCGTGGATACTCAGTCCGAGTATCACCGCAACCGCCAGGACCGCCAGATAAATGAACCAGAGGAAACGTCCCATAGACCTCATATCATAACGAATTAATTTTCTTAACATCTGAATACCTCCCTGAAATACTCATCCACAGACTTTCCTTCTGTCTCACGGATCTCATCCACTCCTCTGTGGCAGACACACCGGCCCCGGTTTAAAAACACGGCTTCATCCAGCACACGCTCCACATCCGCGATCAGGTGCGTGGATATCACCACCAGGGCATTCTCGGAATAATTTTTCAAAATTGTCTCCAGAATATAGTCTCTGGCCGCCGGATCCACACCGCCGATGGGTTCATCCAGCAGATAGATCTTCGCCTTGCGGCTCATGGCCAGCACCAGCTGGACTTTCTCTTTATTGCCCTTTGACAGGGTTTTCAGTCTGGCCGTGCCTTCAATCCCCAGCTGGCTCAGCATATCTGCCGCCTTATCCCGGTCAAAATCCTGAAAAAAGTCCTCATACATGTCCAGGAGCCCCCGCACATTCATCCAGTCCGGCAGATATTCCGCGTCCGGCAGATAGGATACAAATTCCTTGGTCTCTGCTCCCGGTACCAGTCCATCCAGCAGAATTTCCCCGCCGGTGGGCCGGATCAGTCCGTTGGCCATCTTCAGCATGGTGGTCTTGCCGCTGCCGTTCGGTCCCAGAAGGCCCACGATCCGTCCTTCTTCCAGCGCCAGATTCACCTGATCCAGCGCATGATTCGGCTGACCGTAATTCTTGGTCAGGTTTTTACATTCAAACAATGTACTCATATCATTTTCCTCCCTGGCCCTGCGCTTCCGGCTGATTATCCCGGATCAGCGCCAGTACCTCTTCTTTTTCCAGTCCCAGTTCATACATCTGTCGCATAAAGTGCTCTACTGCTTCTCTTGCGGTCATGATCTTCCGACTCCTTATCTGCTCCTCATCATCTGTCACAAAACGCCCGCTGGTCCGCATGGAATATACCAGCCCGGTACGCTCCAGTTCTGTCAGCGCCCGCTGCATCGTATTTGGATTCACTCCGGCTTCATTTGCCAGGTCCCGCACAGATCCCAGGCGGCTGCCCGGCGCATATACGCCAGTTATGATCCTTCGTTCGATCTCATCAATCAGCTGCCTGTAGATGGAGCGCTGATCATCGAGTTTCCATGTCATCTCGCTGCCTCCTTTACTTCCTGCCTGCGATACGGTCTTCTGCTTTACAGCGTATCACAGCACGCCGCATGTTCTGCTTCTGTATCACTGTATTATTGTATTACCTACTTAATACACTGGTACATTAACACAAAGGCAGCGGTTTGACAAGCCTTTCCCGAAAAAAAATACAGGTGAACGCGTTTCAAGCATTTCACCTGTATGTTTATTCTCTTATTTCTGTGCGTTAAATCAGGAAAATCAGGGTATCGATCACAAATACCGGGATCAGATAGCGCAGAGACCAGAGCATGTATCCGAAAAAAGACGGCATCCGGATCCCTTCATCCTCCGCAATCGCCTTGACCATAAAGTTCGGCGCGTTGCCGATATAAGTATTTGCCCCCATAAATACTGCGCCGGCGGATATGGCAAACAGCATTTTCTGTGACACGATCCCGACCGAAGTCGCCACGCCGGACGTGGCGCCCAGTGTTCCTGCTGTGGTAAGGAATACCAGATAGGTGGGCGTGTTGTCCAGGAAAGAGGACATGGCTCCCGTGGTCCAGAAAATCTGCCAGGCATGCCGGATCGGAAGAGAGCTTCCCTTGGCTTCCAGAATCAGCAGCGCCGGCACCATAGTGATAAAGATACCGATAAAAAGAACTGCCACTTCCTGGATCGGCCCCCAGCTGAAGTTATTTTCTCTGCGGATTTCCGGACGGGTTGTCCGGAAGGACAGCAGCGCCGCAAACAGGATAATCACCACTTCCACCAGATCCGCGTATGCCAGCTCCACCTCCCCGAAAATCGGGATTCCGCCGCTGAATGCCGGAATATTCGGCAGCATTCCGCTCAGAATCACGGCCAGGACAATGATGCCCATAAAAATAAAATTGTGGGCGCCCAACAGGCGGACACTGACATTTTCATCAATTTCTTCCGGATGCAGACCCTCTTTCAGATCTTTGGAATAGGCGCGGACATCCAGAATATAATAAATCGTAAGAAGAATCGCCACATTCAGAAGCAGAATCACAATCATATGAAAGCTCCAGAAAAAGGGCACTTTCCGCATAAATCCCATGAGCATCGGGGGGTCTCCCACCGGTGTCAGTACGCCTCCCATATTGGAAACCAGGAAGATAAAAAATACGATGGTATGTACTTTTCTTTTTCTCCACTGATTCGCCTTAATCACCGGACGAATCATCAGCATGCTGGCGCCGGTGGTTCCCACCCAGCCTGCCAGCACAGTGCCGATCAGCAGGAAGATCAGGTTCACCCGGGGAGAACCCGCAAGGTTGCTCTTCAGGGTAATATTGCTGCTGACACAGAACAATCCGAACAGCAGGACAATAAAGGTCAGATAATCCCCTGCCACTACTTCCGCGAGCCGCTCCATCATCGTATGGAATCCGAATCTGACCGCAAAAGGGATCAGAAATAACGCGGACCACAGGATGACCATATATTTTTTATTTTTTTCCCACCATACGGGCTTTACCAGCGGAAAAACCGCTATACTCAGCAGCATCCCGAGAAACGGGATGCAGAATAACAAAGATATTTGATTTCCAAGTTCCATAACTGTTATTTCTTTCTGTACGTCACTTTAGTTGTCGGTATCAGTTATCGGTCCCCATACTCCCATTCATACATATGGCAGATGATTTCAATGCAGGCCTCCTCGGTCAGGCTGCTAGAGTCCAGACAGATATCATAATTTTCCTTCTGTCCCCACTTCACGCCGGTATGGTACAGATAGCTGGCCGCTCTGCGCTGATCTTTTTCAGAGACCCGCTTGTCAATCGGCACTTTGGTTTCTCCGTATTTCCTCAGGATCCGGGCCTTGCGCCACTCCAGATCCGCGAATACAAAGACCTTCAGCACATCGTCCCGGTCTTTCAGTATCTGGTCCCCGCATCTGCCCACCAGCAGAAACGGCCCTTCCTGTGTCAGTTCGTGCACCGCTTCACACTGCGCGCGGTAAATATAGTCATTGATGGTATTGCCACTCTGGTCTCTGCCGCTGAGCAGAAAGGACAGCTTTGTCCGCCCCGGTGCCTCCGCCTTATCCATCATGCGGATAAATTCCTCGTCATAGCGGGAATGCCGGGCAATCCGTTCAATAATCTCTTCGTCATAAAATGGAATATTCAGACGTTTTGCCGCTTCCATGCCTATGGTGTGTCCCCCGCTTCCGAATTCACGCCCCAGCGTAATAATTCTTTTTTTCATTCTGTTTACCCCTTCCCCTACTGTCAAAACATATGTAATACAATTCATTATATACTATAATCCGCTTTTTGTGGGTGTTTTTCCGTAAAGAGAAGGATTCTGTCTTTTATTTTCCGCCAATTCCAGGCGGTTCCGTTCCCTGTGACTGAAAAAACGGTCCGGAGCAGTTTCCGCTCCGGACCGTCTGTTGCCATCTGTGGTTCTCTGGTTCTGCCGCATCCGCCGAAACGGCAGTCATTCTGCGCAGATCTGCATCCGCGGACCTGCCGGTTTTCTTTTGTCATTTCTATGCGGGAAGCCTAGAGATTCGTCTCCTCACCGGCAGCCTCTGTCTCTGCAGGAAGCACCGGGTTTTCTTCTCTGCGGGAAAATCTGCTTCTGGCTTCCTCGCGCCGCCGGCGGCGCAGATCGGCCGGACTCTCCAGGGGATCATCCACCACTTTTCCGCCGCCGCTCAGGGCACCGCGGCTGGAATTCTGTACCGTAGGTGTGGGGTCTTGTGACAGATCGTTGATATGGCTGCCTTTATATTTTTTCGTTTCGTAAGCTACTATACCGCTTAAGCCCAGTACAGCAATAATGTTCGGAATTGCCATCAGGCCGTTCAGCAGATCGGCGATATTCCAGATCAGATCCAGTCCCACCAGAGATCCAATAAACACGCCGGCAATCCACAGGATTTTGTATACTTTAATAACTTTTTCCCCGAACAGGAATACTGCGCTCCGCTCCCCGTAATAGTACCAGCCGAGAATCGTGGAAAAAGCGAACGTAATCAGTCCCACCAGAAGAATCGGCAGTCCCACATACGGAATCATGGAAAACGCCTTGCTGGTCAGCGCGCTGCCGTTGCCGCTCAGGGCATCGATGGAGGGATATTTAATGATGCAGGATACCAGCACCAGCCCGGTAATCAGGCAGATCACCACCGTGTCCCAGAAGGTACCCGTCATAGACACCATGGCCTGGCGTTTCGGGTTTCTGGTCTGGGCTGCGGAGGCTACCAGCGGGGCGGAACCCATACCGGATTCATTGGAAAACAGTCCACGGGCAAATCCGTACCTGCAGGTCACGGTAATGGCACTGCCCACAAACCCGGCGCCTGCTGACCGCGGCTGAAAGGCGGCGCGGACGATCGTTGCCACGGCCTGTCCCAGCACGTCATAGTTCATCACAAGAATAATGATGCAGCCTGCCACATATAAAAATGCCATCAATGGCACCAGTTTCTCCGCCACTTTGGTGATGGATTTGATTCCGCCCAGAATCACCAGGGTCACAATAACGCTTAAAACCACTGCCACGGCCAGCGGCGGTACGTTGAAATTCTCCTTAAAATTCGATGCCACCGCATTCGCCTGAACCGTACAGCCGATTCCAAAGGCACAGACTGACGCCAGAAAGGCGAATATGATTCCGAGCCAGCGCATCTTAAGCCCACGGTCCAGCGCGTACATGGCACCGCCGATCATGGTTCCGTCTTCACTTTTCACCCGGTATTTCACTGCGATCAGTGTTTCCGCGTATTTCGTGGCGATTCCGAACAGACCGGTCAGCCACATCCACAGTACCGCGCCGGGACCGCCCATGGCAATCGCGGTGCCGACCCCGATAATATTGCCGGTGCCTATGGTAGAGGACAGGGCGGTGGTCAGCGCGCCAAACTGTGAAACATCTCCCTCGGAATCTTCATCCCGGGTCACAGACATCTTAATCGCCTGAAAAATATTCTTCTGGATGCAGCCGGTGCGGATGGTCATAAAGATATGCGTGCCAAACAGCATCACGATCATGGGCCATCCCCACAGCAGATTATTTACAGTACTGATTGCAGTATTCAGCATAAACGGCTCCTTTGTTTTCTTTTCAATACACAGAGGCTATTATAGCACCCGAAAAGAATTTCGCAAGGTTTCCCATGCATGTATGCAATCTGATACCATGTATTTTCCACTCTGTCCCCTGTCTGTTCCCTTATCGGTATTTGGACAGCAGTTTTATGTTTGCCCGCTCGATTGCGTTGAAATCGCTGTCGGAACAGGTACGGTACGGTGTGTACCAGGAGTATCTCCTGAAATAATTGGTCCAGCCGCCGTTTTTGAACTTATGGCCTTCTCTGGCGTAAATCTCATTAATTGCCTTCTGTGCCTGGCTGCTGGTCAGTCCTGCTACGTCCGCTTCACTCAGATAGCTTTCTGAGGAATAGGGGAATACGAAATCAGATGGATAACGGTCCGCGATCTCTGAAGGCGACAGATAGATCACTGTGGTCTTGGATGCCTGGCTGGAAGAACTGCCGGATGCGGATGATTTGCTGGCAGATCCTTTGACCGTAACGGTGCAGGACGCGGATTTGCCATTGGGGGAAGATGCTGTGATATTGGCTGTTCCCTTTCCCTTGGCGGTAATCAGTCCGCTGGAATTCACCAGCGCCACTTCCTCGTCGGAAGAGGTCCAGGTCAGGTCTTTTGCGCCGGCATTTTCCGGATACACCGAAGCTTTCAACTGTTCGGTCTTTCCTTTTTTCAGTGTGACGCTGGCTTTGTTCATCGTCACATTTTCCACTTCCACCGCTTCTACCTTGATCTCACAGGTGGCAGTTGTCCCGTTGGCCGCAGTCGCAGTAACCGTAGCGTCTCCGGCTTTTATAGCTGTCACTTTTCCGTCTTTTACCTGTGCGACTCCGTCATTGCTGGAGCTCCATTCAATCTGCATATCGTTGGGATTGCCATCGGTTACCACACTCAGTTTCGTGTCACTGCCAGCCTCCATGGTATATTCGGTCTTGTTTAACGTAAACTTATCGGTCTTGCCGCATCCGCCCAGACATATGCCTGCGGTAAGAACCGCTGCTGCCGCAATGGTGACTGTAAGATATTTTCTCTTCATTTTCCTGTCCCCTCTGTATCCAAGTTGATAAAACAATACTGAAATATTATTATAGTTAGAATTATACCCCAGATTTCTGTTTTTGGATACTAAAAATGAAACAAACCCCGCGCATCTGTCACCCCTTCTGCCGCGGGATCCCAAGAAAAATCCGCACGGCTCCTTCTCCCGGGAAGGATGCCGTGCGGCGTCTGTCTCTTTTTATGGTATTGTACGGTCTTTACGCTTCGTCTGTGCCTGCTGCGGCAGCTTCCGCTGCTTCAATCATAGCCTCATCCTCTGCGCTCATATGCTGATGATCCAGCACATGGAGCACGCTGGAATCCAGCGGTGTCACAATATCTACCTTGTCATTCTTGGCAATGTCCAGATCTGCTACAGCCAGATGGGTGCCAATCGGATATTTGGATACATCGATCTCGATTTTGTCCACCAGATCTGCCGGATATGCCTTGTAGTCAATCTTGCTCAGGGCATGGGTCAGGAAGCCTTTTGCCTTATCTTCATTAATGAAGAAGATCTCTGCGGTTGCGTGAATCTTCTCATCTGCAATCAGCTGCTGGAAGGTCATATCGATGTAGCGATGATTCAGGGCGTCATAATCCACGCCTTTGATAATGGTCTTATATTCTGTGCCGTCCACATTGATGATGGCTCTGCTGCCGATGCTGTGCTTTTTCATAAACTGTGCCGCTTTGTTCTGTGGAATGGCGATCGAAATCGACTCCGGAATCTCTCTGCCGCTGATGGATCCGGTCAGGTAACCTTCCCGTCTCAGCTTTTTCGCCTTGATGTTCATGTCTCTTGTCTTTGCCTGTAATGTTTCCATGCTATACCTCTTTCTGCGGGAATTTCCCGGCTTGAATATCGTACGTCCTTATGCCTGGGGCGCTGGAAGGAAACATCGTATGCATCCTCGGCAATCATCCCGCTAAAGATGAATTGTTCTGAGGGATGCTGTGGAAAACCAAGGAGCCTGCGGTGCCGGCAGATTTATTCTGTCTAAATTGTTGAATTGTTCACAGTCCTTACGGACTACCCTTACATTTTAACGCGGGGCACAGTTTATGATTCAACAATTTTTCCTGCATTTTCTTTTTTCTTTTTGGTTATTTTGCACTTTTATGTCTGAAAATATTCATTGTAATAAAATCTTATCAGTTTTTTAACTTTATTTTCTTATTTTTCCTGTGATTTTCTATTATAATAGATACAGATAGTAAGAAGGGTGGTGAATCATATGTCAGGAAACAATCTTTCCCATGTTCAGAATCACAGCCGCAAGGCGAAAGGCAAAGGTATTTTCTTCTGGAATCCGGATTGCCAGACCATCGACCAGAGAACCATGATTGACGCAGCTGTCCTCGTACTCATCGCTGTATTATTCTGGTTCGTTACCGAGAGTCTTCTCGTGACATCCCTGATCACTGCAGCTGTAGCCGCTGTCTGGATCATCCATTTCGCAGTTAACTACCGCAGATGGAACCGCCGCGCACAGCTCCTGGCAGACGGAGCGCCGACCATCGGCCGCCTGTCCAGATTCCTGGCTTCCGGTCTCCTGATCGGTTATATTCCGGGCTATCTGGCCGGCCAGTATCTGCTGCGTACGGCTTCCGGTTCCTTTGCCCTGGTAGTTATCATCACGGCAGCATCCGCAGCCACCGGTCTGTTAATCGGCAGCGGCATCTATTATTTCCGCAAACGCAGGCTGGAATCCGCCGATTCCTGATCCTGATCTGTGCAGATATCTGCATTGTTCCGGCAGAAGAATCGGATCCGGCCATTTCATCCTTTGCAATTTTCTGGCAGGTTGTCCCCCCTTCCTGCCGGTCAGACCCTCGGGTCTGTTCTGCAGAGAGTCCGTCAGTGGATGGCGGACTCTCTTTTTGTTTTATTTCCAGGGTTTTCCCCCATCCAGCCAGCCCTGCTCCTTCCAGTAACTGTCGTCTGCCGGCGTAAATCCACGGCGGTGCAGGCTGCGCATGACCCGGAACATGATCCTCTGGCGGATTCCCGGACGCCCGGGCTTGCAGCGGGCCACCCTGCGGGCCAGGCGGTCGGTTTTCCTTTCAATCGTCTCCCACTGTTCTGCCGTCAGGTGTTCCGGCTTCAGTACCCGTACACGCAGTCCCAGCCGGTGAATCACCGGTATCCCCCAAAAACGCAGACTGTCTGCCATATCTCTGTTGGCCGACCGGCAGCCGGCTCCTGCCGCTGTGCTGATACAGATGCCCTGCTTATGGAACATCTCCGGCCTGGGGCGGTGAACCATCCACTGATAGCCGTAGTGATCCAGGAACACCTTCATCGGCCCGGATGCGTGATATACGTATACCGGACTGGCCAGAATAATCAGATCCGCCTCCTCCATGGCCCGGGTGATTGGGCGCAGTTCCCCGTAATGCGGGCATTTCTGCTCACTTTCCATAAAACACCGGCCGCACCCCACACAAAACCGGTTAAAATCTCCAGGAAGGAAAAATTCAGTCACTGGTCCGCCGATTT
The DNA here is from genome assembly GCF_000270305.1 of Clostridium sp. SY8519. NCBI lineage: Bacteria > Bacillati > Bacillota > Clostridia > Eubacteriales > Clostridiaceae > Clostridium > Clostridium sp. SY8519. The sequence continues at coordinate 941,313 of NC_015737.1, forward strand.
TTTCTGCTGTTTTCCTGGCAATCTGTGCCGTAGTGCCCCTGTGATTCTGCCCATGTATGATCATAATCTTCATTCCGGCTGTCTCCTCTTCCCATTTCCTGTGTCCATCATAGCGGAAATACATCCAATATACAACTTGACTCCGGTTCTGCTATAATAGGATTGTTCAGAAAACATCCATCACTGCTGCCGGGAGGATAGTTATGGATCTGCGTGTCATAAAAACAAAAGAACTGATCCGCCGCGTCTTTGTCCAGCTTCTGCGGGAACGGGAATTCCCTCAGATCACCGTCAAGGAGCTCTGCAGCAGAGCCCGGATCAACCGTTCCACCTTTTACCATCACTATGAAGATATTTATGCCCTCAGAGACGAGCTGATTGACTCTGTCATTGACGAATATACCGCGCATATGGAGACGGACTTTCTCGATATCCATACGTTTCTGTCCGAGGACTATCCCCGTCTGCTGACCGCCAACCTGGTATACATGTACAACCACAGAGAACTGTATGAACTTCTGTGGCATCAGAAGCTTCTGGGACGCAATGTTTTCGAGGAAATGCTGGCTGCCGGCGCCTCCTTTCTGACAGACTGCATCTTAGAAAGCGACCAGGTCACTCCGGCAAAAAAGAAGCGCGCCGGATGGTATGCCAATCTGCTGGTCAATAACCTGATGACCAGTACTCGTTGGTGGCTCCATCAGAATCCGCCGATTCCCGCGGAACAGATGGCGGAGATGATCACTTCCAATATGCACAGCGGCACGGTAACCCAGTTATTTATCTGACTGTTTCTACCAAAATCTCTTACTTTCTGATGCTCCGCATATGTTCTGTTTCATTACATTTTTCTGGAGGAAACCGCCATGGAACTCACATTGAATCTGATCCTTTATCTTCTGCGCAGCTTTCAGCCGGCTGTCATTCAGCGCGCGCCCTTCACTCCCTGTATTACCGGAATCAAATGTTTGATACCCGATGATCAGAATCTGTCTCCCCGCGTACTCTACCTTGCGAATCTGTCAGACCTGTATACGCCCCCGCAGTCTGCCGATTCACCGGCCTGCTCCGCGCCTTCCGCAAAAGCGCTGATTATTCTGTTGGTTCCGCCCGCAGCTCCCGCTTCCGGTTTCAGCGATAACCTGACAGACGCCCTGGATCCTTCCTATCGTTCCTGCACCCTTCTTACCGTCCGGAAACCAGCCTCTGCAGCGCTTCTGCTCAACACACTGCTGGAATCCTTTCACCGGATTACCGCCTGGGACAAACAAATGCATGTCGGCGCCTTGGAAGGAGAACCTCCACAGTCCCTGCTGAACATGAGTGAAGATCTCTTGCGCTGCCCCGTCATGTTATTTGATCCCGGGTTCCGTGTGCTGGCTTACAGCCGGAAATATTCCACCAACAATCCCGGCTTTCAGGCTGCGGTTAAGTCCGGATACACCTCCCCGGACACCATGGCCCTGACCAGAGAGCTCCATATCCTGTCACGCCTGGAAAAGGTGGAACAGGGAAAATCTCTGATTGCGCCGGCCGTAGAGGACCCGAACACCAATAATATCTATCACTGTCTCTTTGACGGCAGCCGGCTGCTGTGCTATATCTGCATTTTCTGCGGTTCTCAGGTTCCGTCTTCCGGCTACCAGGATCTTCTGCAGATTTTTTTCACCAACATGACCTACTGCCTGCAGCGAAATTACAGCAGCGAACGCTATGGCCAGATGCTGTACGAAACCATCCTGCTCCGCCTGATGCATCCGGAAACAGTCACCGGGGAATGGCTGACGGACCGCATCGCTTCCGTTCCCGGCCTGGAGGAAAACGGCAATTACGTTCTGGAAGTGCTGCAGTTTGACGATGCGGCTAATCTGTCACCGGACTATCTGATCCGCCACATTCAGATCACCGTTCCCGAACTGAAGCCGTTTCTCTATGAAAATCATATCTGTCTCCTGCTTTCTTTTCCGAAATCCACGCAGATCACAGATGAACAGATGCAGAAACGCTGTCTGCATCTTCAGCAGATTCTGACCCGTTATCACTATCGGATCGGCTGCAGCATTCCCTTCCAGGCAATCCGGGATATCCGATATGCCTACCGCCAGGCTATTTCCGTCCTTTCCTTCACACCCTCAACTGACAGCCGTGATCCTGCAGACGCCGAAAGGATATGTTTTTTCAGCGGCCACATCTACGACTACCTGTGCGCAGCCGCCGAACAATACGCAGCAGCGCCCTTTCGGATTCCGGTACGTCTTCTCCAGTGCAGCCTCTACCGGTCGCTGAAGGAACAGGATGCCGCCAATCACACCCATGACCTGCTGACTGTCATGACTTACCTGTACTGTGACTGCAACGCCACCAGCGCCGCCAGACAACTGTATGTACACCGCAATACCGTCCGCAATATCATCACCCGCACAGAGAAGCGCTGGCAGACAGATCTTTCTGATCCTAATATCCGGCAGCAGCTCATCTTGTCAGATCAGATGGAACACTATCTGCTTGTGCAGAGTGCACAAGCAGACACAGAAAAGCAGCAATAATTCCGCTTCTGCGCTACAGCCGTGCCTCCCGTCTTCTGCTATAATTTCTGTAAAAGATGCTGAAATATATTTTAAAGGAGGGAACCCTATGAGCAAAACCGTAGATGTAGACGTGGCTGTCATGGGCAGCGGTGTGGCAGGCATGGGAGCCGCGTACAAACTCAGCCAGGCAGGCGGTCTGAAGGTGGCCGTCTTCGAAAAATACCCGGCCCAGGGTGGAGCAGTATCCAATTGTCCGATGTGTTTCTGTTCTACTCCGGACACGCCGGAAGCCCAGAAGATGGCGTATGAAGTATGGGCAAGATTTTCCAATTATACCGCCAATCTGGCTCTGATCAGCAAAGTGCTGAAATACTCTTCTGAATTTCCGGATCTGTTTCTGAACAAACTGGGCATTAAGACATCGATGATCATCCGCCGCAAGCCGGAAGAATACGGCACAAAACGTGGATATACCATGGGACATGCTAACGGACTGGATGTGGGAGACTATTATTTCATTCAGGGACGGGGCAAAGGACACGGTATGGCGCTGGCGCTGCTGCGCCTGCGTTTTCTCCTGGAAAAAGAAGGTGTTCAGTTCTACTTCTCCACCCCCATCAAAAAAATTCTCCGTGAGCCGAACGGAGGCAAAGTCACCGGGGCTGTCGCCTATGACAAAGCCGGCGAAGAAATCCGCATCAACTGCAAAGCCCTGATCGTGGCTTCCGGAGGGATCACCGGCAATATCCCTCTGATGAAAGAGTTGGGCGTACTGCCTTCGGATAAATACGAAGAATATTACAAAGACGGCTACCTGGTCAATATCACCTTCCCGGACAGCTGCCAGGACGGCGACGGGCAGAAGGCTGTGTGGGCCGTCGGCGGCAAACAGACGGACATTGTAATCAGCGCCGACCCGCAAGTGCCGAACCCGGGCGTCCGTATCGGTCCGAACACCCCATGGCTTCCGGCCAACCAGACAAAAATCATCACTGAACAGCCTTATCTGCGGGTCAATGAGCTGGGCCGCCGGTTTATCAATGAGGAAATGGCCAACAATCACACCGCCATGTCCTCATCTATGATCCAACAGAATCCCAACATGGCTTCCTATATGATTTTTGACGAGGATACTGCCAGACATCTGTCTGAAGCCGTAGAAGACGACTATGTATACTTTATTTTCAAGGGTACACGCTGCGAAAACATCCGTGGTCAGATGGACGAAGCGATTGCCAGAGGAAACCGGCATATGTGCCACTTTGCCACCATCCATGAAGTCTGTGAATACATGGGAATTGACGAAGATGGTCTGAAAGCCACCCTGAAAAAGTACAATCATGCCGCTGAAACCGGCGATGATCCGGATTTTCACACCAATCCGAAATACATCCGTCCAGTACAGGAATCTTCCGGACAGATTTACTGCTACCGTATTCTTCCGGGCGGCTATGACACCATGGGCGGTCTGGCCATTGACGAAAACGCCAATGTCCTGGACACTTCCAATCTGCCGATCGAGGGACTCTACGCCGGCGGTGACATGGTAACGGGAAGCGTCTACGGCAACCCGCCGTCCAACGCGGGAGGAAATGTACACGGTTCCATGCCTACCGGAATGCTGGCCGGTGATTCCGCCGCCGCTTATGTGAAAGGAGCAATGCACGCATGAAATTACAATTAGCTGATTACTGTATTCGCTGCGGTATCTGTGAAGACCTCTATCCGGACCTGTTCCGCCGTAATTACGAAACCCACAGCATGGATATCCTCTATGAGGAAATCCCGCCGGAGCTGGAAGAACGGGCCCGCCAGGCTGCGGATGACTGCGCGGTAGCCGCCATTAAAATCCTGCCGTAGACTGCCTATTTTTCCGCCGCGGATAATACCGGCAGATCATTCGGATCTTCGGAATATTACAAAAACCTGTTCTGTTATTTCAAATGAAACAACAGAACAGGTTTTTTTATTTTTCAATCAACTTCTGCGGCAGATTGCCGGTGTTTTTATTCTACCGTAACGCTCTTTGCAAGGTTCCGCGGTTTATCCACATCCAGCCCACGGGTCACGCTGGTATAATACCCCAGAAGCTGCAGCGGAATAATCGCCAGACTGCCCACAAAATGGTGGTCCACATTCGGAATATAGACATTGAAGTCCACACTGTCTTCGATTTCGTAGTTGCCGTTTGTGGTCAGGCCCATCAGATAGGCTCCCCGGCTCTTGCATTCCACCATATTGCTCAGGGTCTTCTCATAGAGATCCGGCTGGGTCAGGATACCGATCACCAGCGTACCGTCCTCGATCAGGCTGATGGTTCCGTGCTTCAGTTCGCCTGCGGCATAGGCTTCTGAATGAATGTAGGAAATTTCCTTCATTTTCAGGCTGCCTTCCAGGCCGATGGCATAGTCAATTCCACGCCCGATGAAAAACGCGTCCCGGATGCTGATCTGTTTGGAGGCAAACCACTGAATCCGTTCCTTGTCTTCCAGAAGTTTTTTCACTTTTTCCGGAATAGTCTGCAGTTCCCGGATAAAATAGGCGTATTTATCTGCGTCATCTTTTACCGTGCCTGTATCCGCGCCGCCTGCCATATCCACTTCTGCCAGTGTTCCCCGCAGACGCGCGAATTCAAGGGAAAGCAGATAGCCGCAGATCAGCTGCGTGCTGTAAGCCTTTGTCGTCGCTACCGCGATTTCCGGGCCGGCCAGAGTATACATGACATGATCTGCCTCCCGGGCAATCGAAGATCCTACCACGTTCACAATCGCCATGGTGGCAAGTCCCCGTTCCTTCGCTGCCCGCAGCGCCGCCAGGGAATCCGCCGTCTCACCGGACTGACTGATCACAATCACCAGACCATTGGGATCCAGCCGCATTTTGCGGTACCGGAATTCTGACGCCAGCTCCACACGGACCGGAAGATCGGTAAATTCTTCCATTACATACTGCGTCACCACGCCCACGTGCCATGCGGAGCCGCAGGCTACGATATAGACCTGTGTCAGGCCGCGGATCTCCTCTTCTGTCAGGCCGGTGACAGACAGATCGATTCTGCCGTCTTTCAGATAATGGTTCAGTGTCTTTTCGATCACTTCCGGCTGCTCGTGGATCTCTTTCATCATGAAATGCTCAAAGCCGCCCTTTTCCGCTGCTTCCGCGTCCCACTCGATTTCCACCAGTTCCTTCTGGATCTCATCCCCGTCCAGATTGTAAAAAACCACGTCTCCGGCAGTAATTCTGGCCAGTTCCATATTGCCGATATAATATACCTGACGGGTTCTGTTGAGGATCGCCGGCACATCCGAAGCGATGAATGTCTCTCCGTCCGCCACACCGATAATCATCGGGGAATCCTTCCGGGCTGCATAAATTTCACCGGGATAGTCCGAAAACATCAGTTCCAGAGCATAAGAGCCGCGCACACGCACCATGGCTTTCGCGATGGCATCAATCGGTCCGTTCTGGTATTTCTGGTAATAGTAATCAATCAGCTTGATCACTACTTCTGTATCTGTCTGGCTGTAAAACGTGTAGCCGTTTTTCAGCAGTTTTTCCTTGAGTTCCTGATAGTTTTCAATAATTCCGTTGTGTACTCCCACGACTTCGGATTCCACCGGTCCGGAAGCAGATCCGGTGCAGTTGCCGCTGACATGCGGATGGGCATTGGTCTGGGTGGGCATTCCGTGGGTCGCCCAGCGGGTGTGTCCGATGCCGCAGGTTCCCGCCACTGCTTTGCCGTCATTTGTCTTTTTGGAAAGGTTGACCAGTTTGCCGGTCGCTTTTACCACCTGTGCTTCCTCACTGCCATTCCGTACGGCAATCCCGGCTGAATCATATCCCCGGTATTCAAGTTTTGATAATCCGTCCAACAGGATCGGTGCGGCCTGCTGCGGCCCGATATATCCTACAATTCCACACATATGCTGATTCCTCTTTATTCGTTTTATTTTCTGTTTTGCTGTATGTTTCTTTCTGTCAGTTCAAAACCGCTTGTCCTATTTTATCACAGAGACCGTTCCGCGCAAAGTAAAATGGCCAACTTACCCGAAACTTCTGTCTCCGGCGCCTTTCATCCGAAAAAATCCGGAAAAGAGGAAGGCCAGCGCAAAAAGGGGGAATGCGCTGGCTCTTAGAAAATGAAAAAGAAAATTAAATTAGTTATGCATCAAAAGGTAATATTGGGGGAGTTATCTTTTGATGTTTTTTATCATACACGAAAAATGTGTCTAAGATGTGTATGACAAATAAAGGAATTATTAAAAGTCTATATCATATTTCGGTTCACAACGCGAAACAGCGCCCGGGCCAGATAAGCCGCCAGGATACATTTGACAAGATCCCCCGGAATAAACGGAAGCACGCCTGCTGCCAGCGCTGCCTTCGCATCCAGATGCGCCACATGAGCCATCCACGGCGTTCCCAGCAGATAGATGACAGGGATCCCGACCATGATGGCTGCCACAAGATTGCGCCATACCTTATTCTTCTGGCCGCAGGCCAGAGAAACCAGAAAGGCTGCCGCCATATACCCGATAATATAACCACCGGTAGGACCGGCCAGCACACCGAAGCCTGCTGTTCCTCCCGAGAAAACCGGTACGCCCACGATTCCCAGAAGCACCCAGATCACAACCGTCAGCAATGCTTTCCTGGGTTTCAGCAGCAGGGCTGCCAGATTGATAATTACCGTCTGTGCCGTAATCGGCACGGCGGAAAACGGCAGACGGATGCTGATATAGGATGATACGCACAACAGCGCTGCCAACAGGGCCATCGTTGTCAGTTCTGCCGAAGTCATCGCTTTTCCCCGTGTTTCCGTTTTGCAGCCGGAAGATTGCCGTTTTCTGTCTGCAGATGTTACTGTTGATTCCATTGTAAATCTTCTCCCTTTTCGTTGATAACCATTATCATAGCCTTATTGTTAACCTTTGTCAATATATTAGTTAACTTTATACTCATAGAAAAACCGGAGGTCTCCCCAGCGGAAACCTCCGGACAGCATCACGAAAAATCCTTTTATCAGAAGTCTACACGGCCGGCATGCTCATCATTAATCACGTAATATGCCGCACGGTCTTCCGGTTTTAAGTATAACGCAATCTTATGGACAGTCTCATTGCCGGCAGCCGCGTTAAACTGCGCAATCGCCCGCTCCTTCAGGTCCTGGACATTCACGTCGGTGCCATAATACTGCAGAATCACGGTTTCTTCCGCTTTTTTCTTACGGGCCGTCCGTTTGGCCGGGCTCTTCGCTTTGGTTGTCTTTGCCTTGGAAGCTGCTGTTTTTCTGGTTCTGGCTGCAGTCTTCTTCTCTGCTGCCTTTTCTTTTACTTCTTCTGCCTTCTCTTTCGTGGCAGCCTTTACTTCCTCAGCTTTTTCTTTGGTGGCAGCCTTCACTTCTTCTGCTTTCTCTTTTGTAGCCGTCTTTACTTCCTCTGCCTTCTCTTTCGTGGCAGCCTTCACTTCTTCTGCCTTTTCTTTCGTAACCGTCTTTACTTCTTCCGTCTTTTCCCTGGTCACGGCTTTTAATTTTTCCGCTGCATCTTTTACCGGAGTTTTCTTTGTTGTGTCTGTTGTTTTGTTCGTTGCATCCATACTCAATATCCTCCTAATAAATGTCTCGCTCCGGGTGACTTCCACCCTTGGTTACCAGATGCCTCTCTATAAAAATAATTTTAAACGAATCTTACTTTCTGTCAAGACACCTGCAGGGGTATCACCCGCTAAAACCCGCGGAAAACAGGGCTTTTTCCAGCTTTTTATGCCGGAATTCTTGTGCTTTTTTTCATGCAAAACTTCAGCTGTCTTTTTCGCCGAACACACGGGCAAAAACTTCGAAGTATTCCGGAAATGTCTTCCCGCAGCATTCCGGATTGAGAATCCGGATTCCTTCCGCCCGGAGTCCCAGCAGGGAAAAGGCCATGGCCACCCGATGGTCCTCATAGGTCTCAATCTCACAGGGATGCGGCTGCCCCGGGTCAATCAGAATTCCGTCCGGGCGCTCCTGGCAGCGAATCCCCGCTGCCTCCAGATTGCTGTGCATTGCATGGATCCGGTCGCTTTCCTGCCGGCGGATATGACCGATTCCACTGATTTCCACCGGACTGTCCGCATAAGGCGCAATTGCCGCCAGTGTCAGCGCCTGATCCGAAAAGTCATTCATATTCAGCCGGATTCCCTTCAGACAGGGCAGCTGCGGTCCGGCGCCGGTAAGACGCACACCGGCGTCTGTGTCTTCGTATCTGCAGCCCATCTGCTGCAGTACATCCAGAAACCGGACATCTCCCTGCATCATGTCCGGATGGATATGCTTCACCAGAATACTGCTTCCGGTAATGGCCGCCCCTGCATAAAAATAGCAGGCCGCGGATACATCCGGTTCGATCCGGTATTCAGCCGGGCCGCTGCAGTTCTGTCCTTCCGGCGTATAATAACAGCCGTCGATATACATACTGCGCATGCCGAACTGCTCCATCATCTGCCGGGTGACCGCCACATAGGATCCCGCCTTTTTTTCACTGGTAATACGGATCATCAAACCTTCCGCTATCAGCGGCGACGTCAGAAGCAGCGCGCTGAGATACTGTGTGCTGGTACTGATATCCAGCTGTATTTCCAGCGGACCGGACCAGATTTGCGCCGGCGCTGCCTTCTGTTCGGCCGTTTCCCGGGCCCGTCCAGCCTGACAGGTCTCCCGATTGGGGCAAACGGCGCAGTTTTCTGCCTGGTCATGGATCTCCGGCTGATAATCCTCCGAAACCAGCTCACCGATGGGAGACTCCGCCGCAGCCTTCTGCGTATCCAGGGCGGCAAATGCCCTGGCTTCTGCGCGTCTGCCTGTTACCCTGACCGGAAGATGGCAGGGGGTCTCCAGATAATCAAATGTTGCTCCCAGCTGTTCCAGGGCAGCAAACAGATCTTCCATCGGCCGTTTTTTCATCTGTTCCGAAGCCTGTATGGTATAGACGCCATCCGACAGCCCCAGCATCGCAGTGAGAAAACGGGCGGCGGTTCCTGCGCTCCCCACGTATATTTCCCCGGATTTCAACGGAATGCTGCCGCCGGTTCCCTCTACCGTCACTTCCCGGTCCGTTTCGCTGACCCGGATCTGATAGCCCAGCCTTTTGAGGCTGTCCAGAAAACAGCGGGCATCCTCGCTGAACAAAGCCCCTTTCAGGACGGTCTTTCCGGTCGATAACGCAGACAGCAGAAGTGCCCGGTTCGTAATGCTTTTCGAACCCGGCACTTCCACTTCGCATGCGATCGGCCGGCTTACTGTGGTTACATCAAAGTAAGTCTGCTTCATTGGATCTTCTCCTGTCCTATCGTTCATGCAATCCTTTCGTATCTCTTTTGTATCTCTTGTTATTCTGTCGTAGACGGTCCCCCTGTCCGGGAGCTTGACTCTTTGCCTCCTGCAGGGTTTTCAGAGGTGTTTCCGCTTTTATGTTCGGATGACTCCCCTTTCTTTCCCCCTTGTTCGGAAGAACCGCTTTCTTTTTGGGAATCTTTCTCCTGTTCGGAACCGCCTGCTGTGTTTCCGTTTTCCGTCTCGGATTTCTGGTTATCTGTTATACTGCTGTCTGTTTTATTTTGTGTGGATTCTTCCGAACCGTCATCCATGGAAGCGCCTGTTTCGCTCTGGGTACTGCCCTGACTTCTGCTTCCGGAAGAAGACGACGACCTGGAGCTGTAATGGGACGTTGTCTTTTCGATATCGAAGGACTTGGTTTCCTTTCCCTTAACCAGCGCATACATCGCTTTGCGCCAGATAGAAGCCGGATAGGTACCGCCGTACAGATTGGACAGGGTTTTCGGCTGATCATAGCCCACCCATACCGATATCGTGTAGTATGGCGTATAACCGCAGAACCATCCGTCTTTGCTTCCGTTTGTGGTACCGGTCTTGCCGGCGGCGTCCGTACCGGAATATTCATACCAGTCCATGGATGCAGCAGTACCGTTGGTGATGACATTCATCATCACATCTGTCATGGTATCCGCTGCGGTCTTGGTATATACCTGCTTGCTGGACGGAGCGGAATAAATGTCTTTTCCGCTGCTGTCCAGGAAGGTTTTGATGCAGTCTGTTTCAGTATATTCGCCGTGGTTTTCCAGCGTATGATACGCATTGGCCATCTCCACCGTAGTTACGCCATGGGTCAGACCGCCCAGGGCAGCGCTCATGGTATAGTCCTGGGGCACGATTTTTGTGAACTTCATATCTGTCACATACCCGAGTCCCGTGGAAGGCCTGATTTCATTAAACAGCCAGTACGCGCATCCGTTAATACTCTTTGTGACTGCGTTCCGCAGGGTCATCGTGGGGCCGGACATGGAGCTGATGGTTCCGGCGGTGGCTTTTTTCGCCGCGGACACATCAATATTTTTCAGGCTGGAATACTGGGAGTATCCGTTTTCCAGCGCTGGTGTGTACACAACCAGCGGCTTAAAGGTGGAACCCGGCTGCCGGTAGCTCTGAAATGCGCGGTTCAGCGAGTAGGAATTCACTTCGTCCTGATCGCGGCCGCCGATAATCGCTGTCACCTTTCCGGTATCATTGTCAATAACGGTCATGGCACCCTGCAGGGCATAAATTCCGTTGGAATTTTTGGCTGTGCTGAAGGACAGGGTCTCATCCAGCGCTTTCTGCATCTGCGCCTGGGTATCCAGGTCAATGGTGGTAGTGATCTTGTATCCGCCGGTATACAGTTCGTGCTCTGCCTGGGAATAGGCTTCCTCATATTTTGTGAGGTATGCATTGTACTCCTTGGCACTGTCAAACTTATAAGTAAAGTCAAAGCCTTCCTGTTTCATCAGGTATTTTACCGCGCAGTTCACCGCATAAGTGGTTTCGTAGTTGTACTTTTTGGCAGACGTCTTCTTTTTTTTGATTTTTATCTTTTCGCTGGCTGCCTTGTCATGCTGCGCCTGGTTAATATAGCCCTGCTCCAACATATCCGCGAGGATCTTGTTGCGGCGGGACAGCGCATGTTTCGGATATTTGTAGGGATTGTAGTATTCCGGACGGTTCGGGATGGCACACAGATACGCGATCTGGGAAAGATCCAGTTCATCGGCGGATTTGCCGAAATATGCCTGTGCCGCGTCCTCGATGCCGTAGATTCCGTTGGCAAAGCACACATTATTGCAGTAATACTCCATGATCTGCTTTTTGGTGTATTTTTTTGCCAGTCCTTTGGAAAGGAAGATTTCTTCGATCTTGCGGCTGATCTTCTTCTCCTGTGTCAGATAAACCGTACGCGCCAGCTGCTGCGTAATCGTGCTGGCACCTTCTGCCACGCTGCCGCCGGTCCGCACATAGTTCACCAGTACGCGGGCGATTCCCTTGGTGTCGATGCCGCTGTTTTCCCAGAAAGTCTGGTCTTCCACCGCCACAAACGCATTGACCACATTGGCTGGAATATCCTCATAATCCAGATATGTGGCATCGGCATCGCTGGACAGCTCCGCCATCTGTGTTCCGTCCGCGCTGTACAGGAAAGAGGGCTGCGCCAGTCTGAAATCCGACGCTTTGCTCTTGTCCAGAATTTTTTCCGCGGCATTTCGGTACCCGAGGATTCCCTTGCCGGTCTGCTTGTACAGATATGCGCTGCCTGCGCCCAGCCCGGCGGCTGCCACAAGGACGATTACCAGAATCACCAGGAAAAACCGGCGGAAGAAATCCGCCCGTCTGGCCCGGGCCAGACGGCGTCTGTATTCGGCCTTGCCCACCGGGTTCTGAATCTGTGCCAGTTTGACACGTTTGACATAGGAACGGATCTTTTTATGCTTCCGCTTCTGATTCCCTCCGGATCCGGAACGGGAAGTCTCACGCTCAGGTCTTCTCTTACTATTACTCATAATTCGTCTCCGTCACTCATCTGCCCATTATCCGGGCAGTCTGTGTGCTCTTTCACAAACCTATGGTTCCACTCAGCCATTGTCCGTTAATCTTATCAGAAATGTCCTATTTTGTCTATTCTGCCAGAAAAACAGGGGTTTTGCCACTCCGCAGGCGACTGAAAGAACTGTTTTCTCTAAAAAAAAGAGGCTCCTCTGTACTGACGCAGGGAAACCTCCAATAAGGGAACAGGAATATGCCCGTTCCGGGCTGTCAAATATTTTCTTCCATATAAGCCCGCATCTCTTCATGAGATACATCCAGGGCGATGGACAGCTCGTCAAAGAGCTCATGCTCTGCTGCCCGCAGATACTTTTCATCCAGGGCTGTGACTTTCTTGCCCATTTCGATGCGAACCTTCCGTCTGGTATACAAGGTCTTGATAATGCTGACCCAGACCCTGCAGTCGCAGGTTTTCATCGCTTCTTTGTAATGGACTTCCCGTTTCTTCTCATCCGGGATCTGCAGCTCCTTGATATTCGGGATATCATCCATGAGCTGCTTTGCCTCATCTCTGGTAATCACCCGGCGAATCACTGCTTTCTGGCTGTTTACCGGAAGGTAAACCGTCGCGCCCTGATCCTCAACAGGCTGCAGGATATAGTATTCCTTCGCTTCTGCCGCACCCGGAAGATCTACCGTCGTGATATCCTTTACCGTGCAGACACCTTTATTGCCATATACAACATATTCACCAATTTTAAACATATACGCAGACTCCTTCTGCATAATATTTTAACACAAATTCGGAAGTTTTTGGAGTCTGATTTGTAAATGTCTGAATATTCATCATATTGTCTGTCTTGTCCTGGAGAGCGTCTTATTTTTTTGGCATCAATCGCCAAAAATCATGCGCAAAACGCATAAATTTTGTTAAAAATTTATTTTCCAGGCAAAAACAGCATGAGCATTCTGCCGGATCCGTCCGGTTTCCGTCCCCCTTCTCTGTGCCGTCAGTTCCGTCACGGGGCTCACAGTTTCTGATAGAGATCCTCCAGCGCCTGTTTGGTAATGCTCCGGTATACGACCTGGTCCCCGGAACGCACCGCCATCTGCGGACGGAAACTGCCTTCCGGCGGTTTTCTGCGAAACAGTCCCCGTTTTTCCGGTGCCGGTCCGCCTTCCACCGATGCGTCCCCGATGGTGACGCGTTCCGGCATCATCTCCATGGCCGCCGCGAAACACCGGTCATTTCCTCCGATTCCTGCGCAGGCAGTGCCGGCTAGGACGCCAAGCACCACAACATTTCCCATGGACAGCACCTGCGCGCCCGGCTCCACGTTCCCGCAGATCAGAACGCTTTCCCTGCTTTCCAGAATGTCGCCTGCCTGAAGGGTTCCCTGAAAATATCCCTTTGCGCGGATCAGGTGGTCTCCGGCGGTCTCCTCCGGGCCCGCCTGGCGAAATGCTTCTATACGGCTTCCGATCAGTGCTTCGTGGAATTCATCCTGCTCCAGCAGGAACAGGATACGGGCCCCGGAAGCCTCGGTAATCGTTCGGATCAGAATCTGTTCCTCTTCTTCGGACAGCTCCCTGCCTGCAAAGGACAGAACCAGCTCCGCGTTCTGAAAGAATCTGGCAGATTCTGTAAATTTATCCCGGACTGCCTGTTCCAGCACATCAAAGGAAACTGCCGGATCCAGGATCAGATTGATTCCGTTTCGATTGCTTTTTATTGTTACGGTCTGCACTTATGAATACCTCCTTACTGCCGCCAGTCGCCATGCTCCAGGGCAATCAGCCGGATTTCTGAATGTTCCCCCGCGGTCAGCACCATAGAACCCATGTCTCCCCAGGCAATCTCCTGCTGTACCGCCTGCGGACAGCCGGCAATCCGGTGCTGCTCCGGCTCCGGTTCCATACCGGTCTCTTCTGTCTCTGCCTGCCCGACCACGCAGAACCCGTCCATTCCGCTGCTGAGTCCCTTCCCCGTATACTTCAGATAACTTTCTTTATAGGCCCACATCCGGCAGAACTGATCCATTCCGTGGCGTCTGAGCCATGCGGCCTCCGCGGGATGGAAAAAACGTTCCGCCAGCCGCTCCGCATGCACGCTGCGTTCCTCCTGGATATCCAGTCCCACTTCCCGGTCGGATATCGCGCAGGCCCACCAGCCGCCGCTGTGGGAAATGGAAAAACGTATCTCCGGCGCATCCGGAATCCAGGGCTTGCCCTCCGGCCCGGTGTGTATCCAGCTTTCCTTTCGCGGCGGATCGCTCTTTGTCTCCCTGCCGTCCCGGTCCTGTCCGGATGCATCCAAAAAACCGGGGCAGGACATGCCCCGGTTCTTATATTCTTCTGTAACTGCCTGTTTCAGCAATTTGTGGGAGCCATGTCTGCCGTCCCACCTGGTATAATAGATCCGTGTCAGCATCATAGCCCTATTCTAGCAGACCGGACTCCGGAATACCAGTGTTTCCGCTGATTCGCTCCTACTGCTGGTATTTTTCATACAGGCGGCGGAATCCATCCAGGCTGCGGCGGGCCACATCATCCGGCACACAGTAAGAGATTCTCACCCATCCCGGTCCGTAGAACGCGTCCCCCGGCGCCATCAGAATCCGTTCTTCCTTGGCTTTTTCACAGAAAGCCGGCGCATCCGGTTCCAGCGCCTTCATAAACAGATAAAAGGCTCCGTCCGGATGAATGCAGGTATAACCGATCTCTGTCAGACCTTCATACAGAATATCCCTGGTCTTCCGGTAGATATCGATATCCACCGTCGCATCGATGCATTTTAACAGCATCCGCTGCTGCAGCGAAGGCGCGTTTACATAGCCCAGATACCGCATGGAAGCGGTAACGCCAGCGAACAGGTCCTCATAATCCGTGACATCCGGCTGCATTGCCAGATAGCCGATCCGTTCACCGGGAATCGACAGGGTCTTGCTGAAGGAGTATACCACGATTGTATCGCGGTAATAGTCCGTCAGATACGGCACTTCGATTCCGTAGGCCAGCTTACGGTAAGGCTCATCGGAAATCAGATAAATGGGATGTCCGTATTCCTCTTCTTTTTTCTTTAAAATATCGCAGACTGCCTGCAGAGATTCCCTGGTATAGACTGCTCCGGTGGGGTTGTTCGGCGTATTGATCAGCACCGCCCTGGTCCGCTCTGAAAAGGCGGCTTCAAAGGTCTTCGGATCCGGCTGAAGGGTCTCCATATTGCACAGGGCCGGCACCAGCTTGCCGTATACCGTCTCCACATAACTCTTATATTCCCAGAAATACGGTGCGAATGTAATCACTTCATCCCCATAGTCCAGCAGGGTATTACATAAAATTGTAATCGCCGCGGCGGCTCCGGAAGTAATGGCAATTCCGCCTGTTTCGTAAGAGGTACCATACTTCTGATTCAGATAATCCGCCACATGCTGCCGCACATCCGGATGTCCGACATTGGCCGGATATCCGTGCAGTGTCAGCGCGTCCTCTGTATCCAGAATCTCCTTCATGGTCTCATTGACAATGGCCGGCGGCGCTACGCTGGGATTGCCGATGGTAAAATTGAAAATATTTTCTTTTCCATATACTGCAGCCATCCGCTTGCCTTCTTCAAAAATATCACGGATGCTGATTCCCTCATCCAGGGATTTGCGTAATCTCTTTGCTATCATGTCTGCTCCTATATTTACCAATCAACGTGTTAAAGCAATAAACACGTGAATCTATCTTACCACACATTTCCGCATATGAAAATGTTTCCCGGTAAAAGCCCGCAGAATTTTTCAGGCCCAGTCCGGCGGGTGATGCTGCCTTTCCGCCGGCTGCGGACGCCGGTCTGGTATTTCGCCGGAGCAGTTTGGACAGGTGGCGACTTTCCACGGGCTGCGGCGCCGGCAAAACAGCGTGCAGGCATCCGGAGCTCCCCCTATCTTTCCGCGCAAAGAAGCCGTGAAAACGAAGGCTCATTTTCACGGCTTCTTTGCTGCTTTCCGTTCGCAGATAATTGTCTAAAATGGCAGAACGCTGCGGATTCCGGCCTTTACTTTGCTGAAGCAGGAAGCGCTTCCCCGGTCCTCATCACAGCCGAAATCATCCTCGAATTCGTCAAATTCGTCATCTTTTGTAAAATAAATATACGCTACATAAATGATACCTATCAAAATACATACGATAAGAAAAATCTTAAACAGCTTCTTCAGCATGATCACGTCTCCCTTCTTTTCAGCAAATGCCCTGTCTATTCTGAGATTATTTTACCACAATCACAGAACTGTCACAAGGAAGAAACCGACCGATCCAGCCGGAAATCAGAGGATTCCGCAGCAATCTGCCATGACACGAACAGAGGCATCCGGGTTTCCCGGATGCCTCTGTCTTTCGTATGGTTTAGAAAATTCTTCTCACTGCAAGAATCGTTCTGTAATGTACGTTTGTATATTTGATGCCGCCTCTCGGATACGGAGCGGAGTTGCTTGCGTTCAGCAGCTGACCGCCGCCGGCGTAAATTCCCACATGACCGGCATAGCATACAATATCGCCCGGCTGCATATCGGACTGGGATACTCCGCGGCCCACGCCACGCAGCGCGCTGGAGGAATGGGGAAGGGATACGCCAAAGTGTGCGTATACTGCCATGACGAAACCGGAACAATCCGCGCCGTTGGTCAGGCTGCTGCCGCCCCATACGTATCTGTTGCCCACAAACTGTGCGCCGTAGCTTACAACCGCGCTTCCGCTCCTGCTGGATGAGCTGGAGGAGCCGCCGGAGGAAATGTTCTCGCTGTCAGAACTGGATCCGGAAGATCCGCCGGAAGAAACATTTTCACGGTCGGAACTGGAGCTGGAAGATCTCGAAGAGCTGGAGCCGGAGGAACCGGAGTTCGAAGAACTCGAGGAACTGGATCTGGAAGCGGATGCCTTTGCGGCTTTCTGCGCTGCAGCCTTCCGTGCTGCGGCTTTCTGTGCTGCTGCCCGCTCTGCGGCCTCTTCCTCCTGAACTGCTTCCGCATACTTCGCTGCGAGTGTCTTTGCTTTCGCAAGCTGGGAATTAAATCCGGATAACTGGGACTTTTTCTTTTTAATCGTAGTTTTTAAAGTGGCCTTCTCATGATTGTAAGAATCCTGGGTTTCTTCCAGTTCGGCCTCTTCTTCTTCCACTTTCTTCAGAAGTGTATTTACCTTCTTTACCGCAGCCTGGTACTCGGTAAGCATCTCCCGGTCACTGCTGTATACCTGGGACGCATAGGATACTTTATTTAATGCGTCACCGAAATTCTTTGCCTCCAGGAAAGTGGTCAGATAAGAAGTCTGTCCGTTCTCATACAGATAGCGGATTCTCTTTTTCATTGCGTTATACTGATCCTGCTCGTCCTTCTGCGCCTTGGCAAGATCTGCCTTCGTCTGGGCAATCTCTGCTTTCTTGGCAGCAAGATCCTTCTCAATAATGCTGATATTGACCAGCACATCGGAAAGGTCCTTGTCCAGTCCGTTCAGCTGTGACTGAATCGAGGATGTCTTGGACTTCAGGCTGGATACCTGTTCATTCGCTGCCTTGAGCTTTGCGCTGCTCGGCGCCGCAAATACTGCCTGGGATCCTGTAATCACCATGGCTGCTGCAAGTGCGAAAGCAAGAATTCTTTTCTTCTTCATCTCTGACTTTTACTCCTTTTTCTGCCGTTCTGCTGCCGCCGCGGCACAGCCGCTGCAGCGCTGTATCATACCGCGCGTCCATACGGACTGCGCATTTCTTCAATCGTCATCAGCGAAATTATATCACCTGCCTGCAACAATTGCAACCAAAATGACAACTTTATAGAAATTTTATGAATCTTTTGTAACATTTCCGTAATATTTCAGTTCCCCGTTCTCTCTCGCTGTAACCCCTGATTTTTCTGCGCTTTCATCACTTTTTTCCGCTGTTACATTTGTCATATTTCGGATATTATTTTCTCCTCTGCCCCTGATTTGTTACAGATTTCCGCCGTCTGTTTCCCTGCCGGCCATTTCCGAAATCTTCCCTATTCTGATATATACGACGTCTGCAACTTCTGCTATAATCACAGAGGATATTCTTGCGTCGGGGAGGACACAATTATGTTACGTACGATTTGCGGCGTTGCCGCTGCGCTGATCTTTCTGATTTTCTGGATACCCGTACTGGGCATCGAATATCTGATCAGCAGAAAGAACAAAGAAAAGGCAGACCTGCAGTGTCTGCACATGGTTCAGTGGATTCTGCGGGTGATTTACAGAATCTGCGGCGTGAAGCTGACGGTCAAAGGCAGGGAGCACATTCCCCAGGACCAGGCAGTACTTTATGTCTGCAATCACCAGAGCTATTTTGACATTATCATCGGCTATACCCTGGTTCCCTCACGGACCGGCTATATCGCCAAAGATGACCTGGCGCGGGTACCCATTCTCCGCACCTGGATGAAACGGCTCTACTGTCTGTTTCTGAACCGGGATAACCCCCGGGAAAGCCTGAAAACCATCAAAACCGCCACGGAGCAGATCCGGCAGGGCATCTCCATGTGTATCTTTCCGGAAGGGACCCGTGGGGACGGAATCACGCTGCAGCCTTTTAAAGAAGGCAGTCTGAAGATGGCCGAACGCACCGGCTGTCCGGTCATTCCCATGGCCATCAGCAACACCTCCGCCATTCTCAAAGATCACATGCCTTTCGTAAAGCCGGTACACGTGATCGTGGAATACGGCGAACCCATTGATCCGACCCTGCTGTCCCGGGAGGAAAAACATCATATGGGACACATGGCCCAGGAACGGATCCAGGCCATGCTTGACCGCAACCGTTCCGAACTGTAATTCCCGGCCTGCCGCCGGGTGTGCGCAGAGCAAAAATCTTGAAAAAAAGATCTCCGGCGCCGGATAACCGGCCTGCCGGAGATCTTTTTGATGTCTGCGGATTCGCACAGGGAGCCAACCGCCTATGCGTTCGGCTCTGTAACAGCAAATTTTTCCTCTAATGCTTCCACAATCTTCGGGTAATCCATAAAATGGGATGCTTTCACCAGAATGGAGTCATTTCTGCGTACCAGCTGCAGCAGATCCTGAATCAGCTCTTCTTTGCTGTCAAAGTGCCGGACGGATCCGCAGCTGCCTTTTGCCCGTTTTCTGCCGGCAAGGATATCCGCCAGGTTTTCCACATGGCCGTCGGAATCCTGCGGAATCCCGCTGGCTTCTTTGGCTGCCCGGGCCATTTCCCGGCTCAGCTCGCCGGCGCAGTAAAGAATATCAATCTCCTTGCTGGCGGCATAGGCGCCCACCTGCGCATGCAGCTCCTTTTCCCCGGTTCCCAGCTCGCCCATATCGCCCAGAACCGCAATCGTACGTCCTTTGGCATAAGACAGCACATCCAGCGCCGCCTCCATGGAAACCGGATTCGCGTTATAACAGTCATCCACCACCAGGATGTTCCGGTCCAGATGAATCATATGGGACCGTCCCGCGATCGTCCGGGCCTGTCCGATTCCATCCACGATCTCATCCAGTGTCAGCCCAAGCTTTAATCCGACGCAGGCCGCGGCACAGGCATTATAGATATTGTGTATGCCGGGCAGGGGTTCGGAAATATGGCGCACAATAATATCAATACTGCCGGAATCCGACGCAGTCTTCCGGTCCGGGACCGGTGTTCCGTTTTCTTCCGCTTTCCGCCGGGCTGCCCGCGCCAGCACGCCTTCCGTGGCTGCCGTACCTGCCGGGTCGACGCAGATCAGATCAGCTTCCATGCCTTCCAGACCGTTGCTGGTCACCGATGTGGCCGTCACTGTATAGCGCTCCGGCTCCATGACGCGCTCCGCGCTGCCGTCTTCCACAAAATAGCGCATGGGCTGCACACCGGCCGGCGTTCCGATGGTATTTAATTTGTCATCGTTCCCATTGAGCACCACCGCGCCGTCTTTCCGCAGAAAATCAAAGATTTCTGACTTGGCCCGCAGCACGCCGTCCCTGTCTCCCAGAAATTCCAGATGACACTGCCCGATATTGGTCATCACACAGATATTCGGACGGGCCACTTTGGCCAGGCGGTGCATCTCCCCAAAGTCCGAAATGCCCAATTCGATTACCGCGGCTTCGTGTTCCGGCCGGATTTTCAGCAGGGTCAGGGGCATTCCCACTTCGTTGTTAAAGTTTCCTTCTGTTTTCAGGACATTGTATTTCTGTGACAGTACAGAAGCAATCATTTCTTTTGTACTGGTCTTGCCTACGCTGCCGGCAATGCCGATCACCGGGATATCCAGCTGGCTGCGGTAATATTCCGCAATATCCTTCAGTGCCTGCAGGCTGGATTTTACCAGAATGTACGGCCGGTCTTTCCTGCCCGCATCCGTCACGGTACTGTCTCCTGTGCCGTACAGCTCCTCCTCGCGGAGCTTACGCTCCGACAGCACAGCTGCCGCGCCCTGCGCAAACACATCCGGAATAAAGCGATGTCCGTCTGCCCGTTTTCCAACCACCGGAATAAACAGTCCGCCTTTCTGCACGGCGCGGCTGTCCGTAACCGCTCCCGTGATTTCTGTATCCAGCGCTTCCTCCGGACCGATGTACTGCCCCTGTACGGCAGCCGCAATATTTCGCAACGTAAGATTTTTCATAGTTTCTCCCATACTACACCTTCATCTTTGCTGTGTCCCGGAACTCCCGGCAGTCTGTATCTCCAGCTGCCCGGTTTTCCTGTTTCAGCGCTGATATGAGATTTCGATCAGTTTTTCACACAGTTCATTGAAATTCATGCCTTCGGCCGCTGCTTCCTGCGGCAGCAGGGAGGTGGGCGTCATTCCCGGAAGGGTATTTGCCTCCAGGCAGTACATTCTCCCGTCGTCATCCAGCAGAAAATCCATTCGGGAATAGGTATGCAGTCCCAGGGATGCCGCCGCGTTCACCGCTACCGCCTGCATATGCGCTGCCACATAATCCGGCAGATCAGCCGGGCAGGTTTCCACTGTGCTGCCTGCTTTGTACTTATTCTTATAATCATAGAAGCCGGCTACCGGGGCAATCTCAATCACCGGCAGGGCATGATCCGCAATCACGCCTACCGCGAATTCCCGTCCTTTGATGTATTCTTCCACAATCACACCGGTATCATATAAAAACGCGTCTTTCAGCGCCTGCCGATATTCCTCCGGGTTATGGGCAATGGACGTGCCGATGCTGGAACCGCCGCTGCAGGGTTTTACCACACAGGGATAGCCGAGTCCGGTTTCCGCAATGTCTTCCGGCGCCTCGGATTCCTCCAGATAAACCCCATTCGGGGTAGGTATGCCGTCTGCCATAAACAGCCGCTTGGTATACGCCTTGTTCATAGCCAGGGCGCTGGATATATAGTCGCTGCCGGTATACCGGATGCCAAACAGATCAAATGCTGCCTGAACCTTGCCGTTTTCCCCGTTTTCCCCATGCAGTGCCAGGAATACAATATCTGCCTGCTGGCAGATCGCAATTACATTCGGACCGAAGAAAGCATCGGACTGATCGCTGCGCATCGCCTTGACAGCTGCCAGGTCCGGAGCATCGGCTGTTACCGCCCCTGACGCCGCGGAAATCTGTTCCGCCCGGTCAAAAATGCCCATTACGTCCTGTTCTTTCTCTCCATATCCCATAAACACATCCAGCATGATCACCCGGTGTCCGTTTTCCCGCAATGCCCTGGTCACCTGACCGCCGGATACGAAAGATACATCCCGCTCTGTGCTGAGTCCGCCTGCTAATACAACGATATCCATCTGTTTTTCTCCTTTATGAGCTCTGTGTAAACTGTTCTTTATGATACTCCATTTCCCCCGGTTTGTGAATGCTGATTCCGATATTTCCCGGGTGTGACGCCGCGCCTTTTCTTAAATTCCGCAATAAAATGGCTGCTGTCGTTAAATCCCACCTCACTGGCCACCTGCGTCACATTCAGATTGGTCTCCCGCAGAAGCACACAGGCTTTTTCCATCCGGTAATGCAGCAGATATTCATAGGGGCTTGTGTTCAGAATACTCTGAAACAGACGGTTGCATTCCGCCTGACTGATATGGGCCAGTTCGCAGATTTCCGCCAGGTCGATCTTCCGGGCATAATTCCGGTGCAGATAGGTAAGGATTTTCTGTACCGCGTCCTGTTTGCGGATAAACGCGGAGGACACCTTCTTATCCCCGCTCTCCACGTTTGCGATAAAGGTAGCCCACATGCGCTGCAGATACCCGACAATCTCATATTCTCTGCCGTAGCACTCCGGCTGATCCAGGTACCGGCTCAATCCATAGAATTCATCGATCAGACGGTTCTGCCATTCTTCCCCCCTGGTCAGCAGAATCGCCTGCAGGCTGCGGTTGTCTGTGATCCGCTTCACATATTCCTGCTCCATACTGCTTCCTTCGATAATCGCCAGGAGCTTCGGGGAAAAATTCATGCTGATGAACCGTCCGTCACCGATTACCTTTTTGGTCATGTGGATGGCATCGGAATTGATAAACAGCATTTCCCCTTCCTTCAGCTCGTACTCCACGCCGTTGACATATTCCAGGACGGTGCCTTTATCCGCGATTGTAAACTGCAGATCATCGTGCCAGTGCGGATAATGAAACCCGGCGCCATAAGGCTCACAGGTATCCTGGGTCACGATAAACCGCACAAAGGGAAAATCCCGGTTTCGATACAGTTCCTCCGGTCTTCGCTGAATCTTTTTTCTGTTTTCCTGACTGGCATACTTTTCGTTTCCCGTATATTCCTTCATCAATGCAACTCTCCATTTTTCTCACGGTCCGCTGTTTTTTCTTCTTTTTATCATAGTCAATGTCCACAAGTATTATCAAGCATATTTATGCACTTTGACTTATAAAATTTTTGTTAAATATGACGAAACTATATGGGTAATTTCTCGATTTCTATTTGTCTTTTTCTTGTTTTTCTGTTTTAAATTTAACATTTTGACTGGATTATCATATATTTTGACTATATATCTATATTATTTTTGTATACACGGTGATATAATCACATCCTGAAAACGATATACAACTTTAACAAAAATCTTCTGCAAAAAGTTTAAAGAAGGCATGTGAAAATGAAGTACATTCGACAATTTTTTATTATTGCGGCGATCTCCCTGGCTGCCGAGATTTTACATCATTTTATCCCCCTGATGATCCCGTCCAGCATCTATGGCATGGTTCTGATGTTTGTATTGCTGATGACCGGTGCGGTCAAGCTGGAGCAGGTCGATCAGGCCGGTCATTTTCTCATTGATGTTATGCCGCTGATGTTCATCCCTGCCGGTGTCGGTCTCATCGACTCCTGGACAAATGTCAGCAGTATTCTGATCCCGGCACTGATCCTGATCGTGATATCCACCTTCCTGGTCATCGGCGCGGCCGGAAAGACCGCTCAGGCCATCATGACCTTTGAGACCGGTGAGGAAGCCGAGGAAGAAGCAGAAGAAGCAGACAAAGAATCTCCCTGGGAGGTACAGTAGTATGAACCACCTGTTCAGTTCTTCCGCGTTCTTTGGAATTGCGCTGAGCCTGGCCGCCTACTTCGGTGCCGAGCAGCTGAAAAAAAAGTTCAACAAGGCGTTTTTGAATCCCCTGCTGATTTCCATCGCAGTGATCATTACCGTCCTTGCTTTTACACATATAAGCTACAAAACTTACTACAGCAGCGCCAAGTTTCTCGGGTATCTGCTGACACCCGCCACTGTATGCCTGGCCATTCCTCTGTATGAGCAGATCACACTGCTCAAAAAAAACTGGAAGGCCGTATTCATCGGCATTGTAGCCGGTACGCTGACCAGCATGATCAGCATCTTTGTCATGGCAAAGATTTTTCACTTTACCCATGATCAGTATGTCACCTTCCTGCCGAAATCCATCACCACCGCAATCGGTATGGGTGTTTCCCAGGAACTGGGCGGCTATGTGCAGATCACCGTTGCCGCGATTATCATTACCGGCATTCTGGGCAATGTCATTGCCGACTTTGCCTGCAGGATTTTCCGGATTACCAATCCGGTGGCAAAGGGACTGGCCATCGGTACCGCATCCCATGCCATCGGCACTTCCCGCGCAGTGGAAATGGGCGAAGTCGAAGGCGCTATGAGCGGTCTTTCCATTGCGGTATCCGGATTGCTGACGGTGATCTTTGCCAGCACATTTGCTAATTTTATGTAATCTACTGTTTTCTTTGAAACATTTTCCCTTACAAAAGCTTCCGGCCAGGCCGGAGGCTTTTTTTCTGTGCATCCGTCTGTCTCAGATCATCCAGAACCCGAAAATCCCGAATCCGATCCCGATCAGCGCTCCAGCGATCACGTCCCGCGGAAAATGCACGCCTGCTGCCACCCTGATCCAGGC
Source organism: Clostridium sp. SY8519 (assembly GCF_000270305.1). NCBI lineage: Bacteria > Bacillati > Bacillota > Clostridia > Eubacteriales > Clostridiaceae > Clostridium > Clostridium sp. SY8519. The sequence goes on from NC_015737.1 coordinate 966,050, forward strand.
CAGAACTGCGGCAGCAATCAGGAGAACCGCGCCCAGCGGCGGATACACCGACCACACTGCCATTGCCACCATCGCCATCGAAAACACGTGTCTGCTGGGAAAGGATTTTCCGCTGGTTTCCTTGGGCAGAAGCGGCCGGATCTCCCACTGTTCATAGGGGCGCGGCATATTCCAGGACATACGGAATATGGAAACTGCCGCAAACAGAATCCCCGGAACCAGAAGATAACGGATGATCCACGGACTGCGCTGCAGGACCAGCAGGAATCCGCAGCCAATGTAGCTGACATACGCCAGAACTGTCAGAATCCGGTTCACCCACAAAAGCATACGGATCCGTCCCGGATGCTCCCGAAAAGGCGCGGACATTTTCAGATACTTCTCTTTCGTAAACATATGCCTGCCTCGCTCTATTCATTCAGCGCGTCGCCCGGGCGAATATATCCCTGAGACCCTGCGTCTGTATCCTTCCACTCTGCATTCTCCGCCGGTTCATATGCCGCGCCGCTGTCTCCTTCGGCGCTTACATGGATGCCATTTACTTCCACGCCCTCTTCCAGCGCGATCACCAGGCATCTTCGTCCGTCGATCATACGGGTTTCCACCAGATCGGAACGTTTCGGGTTCACTTTGACCACAACGTCCGCTGTCTTTACTTCAAACTTTCTGGTATCGGCAATGTTCTTTGCCATCACCCGCTGCTGCTCTCCCAGCTGCTGATCAAATTTCTCCTCAAATACCGGCAGTTTTTCCTCCGGCGCGCCGCTTCTGCGCAGGATATTCTTAAGTTCCAGTTTGTCCAGCTCCACCGGATCCGGGCTTTCCTTCGCTTCCTCCACCAGCTCATCCAGGGTATCATGCAGATTCCGAACGATCTCATAGCTGCAGTCTTCCCCCAGGGTTTCTTCCACAATAGCGGCAAACGACGCCTTCTGCGCGCCGGCAGTCACCGGCTGCACGCAGCCCAGCACCTGTTCCGTCAGTTCCGCGGACACTTCTTCCGGTTTTTTTGTGTAGTACAGCAGACTGTGCACATCCGTATTCCGGTCATTGAAGGCCGGGAACAAAAATCCCTGCTCCGGCAGGCCGATGATCCAGTCCCGGATCCGGTCTGTAATGGAATGCATCTCCGCATTGTAGCACAGGCCTGCTTTCGACAGCGTCACCGGACAGAGGCTGCACATGAGAAACGGATACATATAATCGGAGGCGTCCTCCATCTCCAGCCCGTCGCTGGTCTTCATCGGGATGTCATAAATCCCGTAGATCAGAAGGATCAGATAGTTCTCCGGATGATAGTAGGATTCAATAATCCGGTCATAAAAGGCATCCACCAGCGCCGGCTCCTTCAGCCCGGTGTCCCGCAGCGCAAGCAGGGACTTCTGTGTGCCTTCTCCCAGCTCCTGCTCCAGCGGGAACTCCATATTCAGCATATTTTTCCCAAGGGTGCCGGACAGATTTTTGCGGAAAATATCAAAATATTTGTACATTTCCCCCTCCGGCACAGACAAAAAGGGTTCTTCAAACTGCAGGACTTTATTTTTCTCCGCGTCTACGTAACACCCGCAGATCCGGTCAATACAGCTGCGTTCTTTGGTAAAAAGTTTTTTGATTTCGGCGATTTCTTTCTTATTCATATATAGAAGATTCCTCTGTGACTTTCTCTGAAATTACCTACGTATTGTACCAAAATCCGCAGATAAGCTCAACGTCCTGCAGACAGCGCATCACAGAGCAGGCGGGCAATCCGGAGAATGCATCTGTATTTCCCGGAATTTATGTTATAATTACCCCAAAATCCGCAGAACCATCTGCAAAGCACACAGATCTCACAAACAGAAAGAAGGATTTATCACTATGTCAGACGCAGCAAATTATATCCCGAATGCCGGCCAGACCTATCAGCCCATCCAGGAGAACATCCATATTCCATTTGCGGAATACACTGCCCCGGCCAAGCCGGATCCCCTGCTTCCGCCCCTTTCCCTCAGTCCGGAAGCGCTCGCCAAAGGCTACGAACTGCCCTCCCAGAAACAGCATTTTCTTCCCGGCGTAACTGCCAGAATGCTTGACTGGTTCTGGGCCAATATGGAAAAATGCTACTACCTCTGGGCCCCGGGCTCCCATAAGAAATTCAGCTGGGTCAAGGCCCCCGCAGCTTACGCTTTTGAAGATACCGTACACATGATTGCCGAAGCCTGCGAGCCGGGCATCCCGGTATTTGGCGGCGACGGTGTGGAAATCCACCGCCTGCATCTGGCGGAATTCTATCCTTTCACCACCTGCCTCTCCCACGCGCTCTGCGAAGGCGTCTTCAATGCCAAGGGCGAGCTGGTGGACTCTACGATTCACCTCTGGGAAGATACCGACGGCGGATGCAACCACATTACCGCCACTGTTACGAATTCCAGATGCTCCATGCCGCCGGATTTTGTCCTGGACATGCTGCGTGAAAATCCGGATCTGCATCCGGTCCCCAACTGGGCCACCGAACACGAAGACTACGAGGCAAGCCAGTGGCCGGTTTTTCTGCCCACCCTGTATCATCTCTGGGAGAATCACCCGGATCCGTCCCAGAACGTATCCTGTGATCTTTCTGTAACCAGGGGCGCGGACGGACGGTTCCGTTACAACGCACAAAACGGACCGGTGATACTCTGATACCTGAAATACAAAACGCCGTTCCTTTCCGTCAGATGGAATCACTGACGGGAACGAACGGCGTTTTTCTGTCCTGCGGCCTTCAGCCGAAGAAATGCAGCGCTTCCTCCACCACATCCTTCAGATAGGTTTTCTCATTTTCTTTCCTCCAGGCGAGCACGATGCTGCTGTGTGTATCCCGAAGCGGTACTTTGACATGTTTTTCCGCATTGACATCCAGATAATATCGGTCGCAGATAAATACCTCGTTATCACTGTTAATATTCAGCGTCAGGGAATTGGCCGACGATACATAATTGGTAATATTCGGCGCAAATCCATAAGGTTCGCACAGCCGCTGCAGCATCCGGACGTATTCCGGAAGCTGCCGGGGAGAGATACAGACAAATTCCGCCTCCCGCAGATCTGCTACCGACAGGCTCTCCGCCCCGGACAGCGGATTGCTTTTTCTCATGCACGCACAATGGGTCGCTGCTCCCAGTTCCCGATATTCGATCTGGGAAAGCTCCCTGTCCTGATAGTCATACAGAATGGAAAATACCAGATCCGCCTCGCCCCGCATCAGCATATTCCGCACATCCTGTGCCGCGTCAGACTCCACCCGCAGATGAATATCCGGATACTTCCGGCTGAAATCTGCCAGCAGCGGCAGAATCACCTGTTCCGGATCAAAGGAGTCCATGATGCCGATTACCACACTTTTGCTTTTTCCGGTCTGCAGCACATGGGCAAACTGAATATCCTCTTCCAGCCGGCTGACTTCATAGCGCCACTGCTCATAGAGATACTGTCCGGCCGGCGTCAGGGCCACAATCCGGTTGGTCCGGATAAAAAGCTGCAGGTCCAGCTGTGCCTCCAGACTGGCAATTTTCTTGCTTAACGTCGGCTGGGTCAGATTAAAATATTCCGCGGCGGCAGAGACGCTCAGGCTCTCTGCCACCTTAACGAAATACATAATCTGACCAAGACTCACATTTCTTACATCCACATTATGCATAAGTATCCTCAGCGTTACTGATAAAATCCTTCTCCGTATCTGCTGATCTCTTCTGTAACCACCGCGCGTACCTGATCGTTAATAATCGGCACCAGCGCCACATATCCGCCGCCGGGCGCCATTTCATCCAGTGTCCGGTGCACTTCACGGATGATTTCTTCCTCCGTTGCGTTCGGACGCTCCAAGACTCCCTGCGTGTCAAAGCCTCCGCTCAGAAGGATCTGTGAACCGAATTCCTTTTTAATGTCAGCGACCGGATTCACATACTGCAGCGGCTGAAGGGAATCAATTCCCATTTCCACCAGATCTCCGATGGTTGGATAGATATAACCGCAGGAATGCATCTCAAAGAGCATGCCTTCCGCGTGAACCGCGTCAATGACCCGCTGAATGCAGGGACGGATAAACGTGCGCCACATCCCCATATCGAAGAACATATTCTTATTATCTCCCCAGTCATCGTGGAATGCAATAATATCAAAATCAAAATATTTTTTCAGGATATGAATATATCTGCACTTAAAATCTGTCAGCGCCTCCATGAATTCATGCACCTCATCCGGGGTCTCATAAAAGGCGCAGGCAGCATTTTCAAATCCCATCAGACTGACCATCCGCTCAAATGGCCCTTCCAGAAGCATACAGAGGGATACCCGGTTTTCCCGGTCCCAGCCTGCAGTGGCCTCTGCAGCAATTGCCTCCCAGTCATAGCTGTCCAGATCCGGCATGGAAATATGCTCTTTCCAGTCTTCCAGATCTTCGATTACCTCTTTTCCCGGCGTCGGTGTCTGGGAATGCAGTTCCGGCGTATACGTCCATTCCACGCCAAACCAGTCCTTCCCCTGTCCTTCTCCGAAATACCGTTCTCCATACGAATCGCAGATATCGATATCTGTAAATCCGTTCGGTACATTGACCGGCAGTTCATGCCGATATGCCCGCAGTATATTTTCTCTCGCTGTCATATGATTTTTCCTTTCTCTTTCTGTATCTCAGTCTTCTGATTCTAACTGTCTGGTAAATGCTTCCGCTTCTTCTGTGCTCATGTAATCACGGTTAAACTGATGCTCATTGATAAACAGCACCAATACCACCACCAGCAGGGAAGCCACTGCCGCAATCACATAGGACATCCGGAGACTTCCTGTGGCATTCAGCACATTTCCATTGACGCAGAAGCCAAAGGACGATACCAGCGCCTGAATCGGGAACAATACACTGTTCACTTTTTTGAATCCATGCCGGCCAAACACGGCTGCCGGCAGGGAAGTGGTAAAGTTTGCCGAGCCTCCCAGCGCCAGGGCAAACATAATCAGGAACACGATCACCAGCGGACGTTTTTCCGTTACTTCCAGAAGCAGCGCTGCCGCATACCAGATACCGAAAAAGATCATCGTTTTTCTTGTCCCCAGCTTCTGGTCCATCGCGCCGATAATCCAGGAACCCACAATTCCCGCAAAGGCCAGAATCGTCATGATTCCCACAGCCTGTGCCTGCGTAAATCCCACCTCCTGGTTGCGCACTACCAGCTGTGTAATAATGACGGTGGATACAAACTGGAATCCGCCGGAGGCAATGGCTACCAGCCAGAAGGTTTTTCTGCGGAACAGGCGCTTGACTGTCCATCCGCCGTCGTCTTCGACTTCTTCCGAAAAATACTCATTTCGGTACACTTCATCGGATACATTGTCCGGATTTATGCCGCGATCCTGCGGATTGTTGCGCACAGCAGCCAGGCCTGCAAGTGCCAGTACCAGCAAAAGCACACAGGGAAGCACAACTGCCCGGGTAACCCCGAGACGCGCAACAAGCACCGTAATCAACGGAACAAAGAAGCCTGTGGACAAATTATGTCCCATCGTTGTATATCCCATAACAATGCCCTTTTTCTTAGGGAACCAGGAAGCCACCAGCGCGCCGCCTGAGATATACCCCGCACTCATGCAGCCGATGGTGCAGATACACAGCGAAATCCCATACTGTGCGAGGCTGTTCGCGTGCCCCATGCCGAAATATCCCACAGCTCCAAGGATCAGGCAGATGCAGGACGTAATCCTTGCGCCGATTTTCCGGTTCACCGCTCCCATAATAAAGAAGAAGACAACACCCACCATGGCAGCCACGGTTCCCATGTTCAGTACATTTCCGGCCGGAATCCCCAGTTTGGCCGCCACCGCCGGCGCCACTACATTCGAGCTGTCATTTACCATGCCGGCGTAAAACCAGAACATCAGCAGACAGTACAGAATCGTCCACCAGCCTTTGCCAAAGCCAAACAGCTCACTTTTCCTGTTTTTCTCTTTCATGAATTTCCTTCCTTTCCCTTTTGCAGCTGCTGTAAGCAGCAATTGTCTGATCCCTCCATATTCCGGTTGCTTATTCCTTATCTTTATTATAGATATGGAAAAACCCGTTGAAAAATTGTAAATCTTTATTTCAATATTCCATTTCAGAATACTGACACAGGCATCTGCTTCCTTGTCAAATCGCACCCGGATGCAGAAAAACGGCGGAGAAGAACCCGGTTTTCCGGTTTCTTCTCCGCCGCTGTATGCCCATTTTTTCTTAACGGTACACCTGCCTGCGCACCTGTTCAAACGTATCTTCCATCACATCTTTCATCCGGACTGGCCGCTGCCTGCTGCCGGCCCTCTGTCTGTCCGTTCCTTCATTCCCAGTTCCGCGCAGATTTCCCGGTAGATCGGCTCATGCACGCTGCCCCGTTCCCAGATAAAATTAAAGGCATGGGGCGTGTGAAAATCCCTCAGCGGGATCTGACGCAGCACTCCCTGATCAATCAACGACTGGGCAGCAGACAGATACATAAACGAAATCCCAGCGTCCTCCTGGAGCATCTGAAGAATCGCGTGCATCCCGCCGATTTCGCAGACTCTGCGAAAATCCCCAATCTGCAGATTCATCGCGTTTAACTGCCGTTCCAGAATCATCCGGGTCCCGCTTCCCTGTTCCCGGAGAATCAGGTTTTCCCCCAGCAGATCCCTGGTCTGATAGGGCTCTGCGGAAAACCTGTGGCCCGCCGCGCAGACCGGCACAAAAGGAACCATCGCGTACGGAATGGAATCATATTCCCGGCTGTTAAAATATCCCTCGACCAATGCAAAATGAATGATTCCCTCCCGCATATGGCGCAGCAGCACATCCGTATTGCTGATCTCCATCTGCACAGGCGTATCCGGGTGGCGCCGCATATAGCGCGCCAGAGGTTTCGCGATCACATATTCTCCAATGGTCTTTGTCACACCAAAATACAGGGGAAACACCTCCGGATCTTCTTCCTTTATGCGGCGCCGCAGCAGATCCTCATCATTCCGCATGGCCCCGGATACCTGCCGGAGCATTTCTCCCGCCCTGGTCAGCGTCAATTTTTTCCCGCTGTAGCAAAACAGCTTCTTTCCGTAATATTCCTCCAGATAACGGATGTGCTGCGACACGGCCGGCTGTGTAATATTCAGTCTGCGGGCAGCTTTTGTATAGTTCATGGTTTCACATACCATAAGAAATGTTTCGATCCGAAGATCCAGCATATCTCTTCTCCTTTTCTCTGACCTGGTCCGTTCCATCCATTGTTGTCCCGAAGGCTTCTGCTTCTCTATAATTATATCTTATTATTAAATAAAAATATATAATTTTTCATTATCGTTGTACTGCTGTATGCTAAGCACATGAAAACCACTATAAATCTTCAGGAAACAAGTGAGGTATCTGTATATGAAATTCTTAAAACAAAACGGTCCCGGGATTCTTTTCTGTCTGTGCATCGCCTTTCCCTGCTGGCTGCTTGGCCGTGCCATCCCGGTCATCGGCGGCGCTGTCTTTGGGATTCTGGCCGGTATGGTGATTACTCTGATCAAAAAGGACAAAACCGGACTGCAGTCCGGGATCCAGTTCACTTCCGGAAAAATCCTGCAGCTGGCTGTCGTTCTCCTTGGGTTTGGCCTAAATCTGAATGTGATTCTGGCTACCGGCCGCCAGTCTCTGCCGATTATCGTGTGCACCATCTCCACTTCTCTGATCCTGGCATTTCTCTGCAGCCGTCTGATGCACATTGAAGGAAAGATTTCCACCTTAGTAGGCGTCGGCTCCTCCATCTGCGGAGGCTCTGCCATAGCCGCCGCCGCGCCTGCCATTGACGCGGATGACGAGCAGATCGCCCAGGCCATTTCCGTAATCTTCTTCTTTAATGTCATCGCCGCCATCCTGTTCCCTGTGCTGGGTGCGGCCATCGGTTTTAACACCTCTTCCGGAGAAGCTTTTGGTATTTTCGCAGGTACTGCAGTCAACGACACCTCATCGGTCACTGCTGCCGCCTCCACCTGGGACAGCACCTGGCATCTGGGCTCTGCCACCCTGGACAAGGCAGTCACTGTCAAACTGACCCGAACCCTTGCGATCATTCCCATTACGATTGTTCTGGCGCTACTTCGGGCCCGCAGAGAAAAAGAAAACAGCCACGGCTCTTCCATCCGGGTATGGCAGATCTTTCCCAAATTTATCCTTTGGTTTATCGCTGCCTCTGCCATCACCACCATTGCCGTATCTCTGGGGGCTCCCGCGGAAGTATTTACCCCTGTAAAAGAGCTGAGCAAGTTCTTTATCGTCATGGCCATGACCGCCATCGGTTTAAACAGCAATATTGTCCATCTGGTGCGCAGCGGCGGAAAGCCCATCTTCCTGGGCGCCGTCTGCTGGGTCGGAATCACAGGCGTCAGCCTGCTGCTGCAGCACACACTGGGCATCTGGTAATACCCTTTCCCATAATCGAGTAGGAGGCGGTGACTAACCGCCGTCCTCTCACACCACCGTGCGTACCGTTCGGTACACGGCGGTTTCATTTCTTTTCTTTGTTCTTGGAAGTTTCCACTGTTTCCATATACACATACGTATTCTGTGGTAGAGCCATCCGTTGATGTCATCTATGTTATTCTTCATACTTGCAATTCCGTAGTAGTTAAGCCATCCCCTCGCATACACCTTGATTTTCTCAAGGCTTGGCTTGATTGACTGACATCGCTTACGGGAAGATAACTCCTTCCGTCCAGACTTAAACTTCTTCCATGACTTCGGATGAACTCGGACATAAATGCCTTTTCCGTTCCTTCCCAATGCAAAGCCAAGGAATTTAAAATTTCGGATCGCAAATACGCTGACAGTACCACTCTTTTCTCGGTTAACTGTAAGTTTCAGCCTCTCCTCAAGATATTTTGTACTGCTTTCCAAGAGTCTCTCTGATGCCCGCTTGCTCTTTGCAAGAAGCACAATGTCATCTGCATATCTTATGCATGGAACGCCTCTTTTCAAGAATTCTTGGTCGAACTCATTGAGGTAGACATTTGCCAGCAATGGGGATAGATTTCCACCTTGTGGTGAGCCTTTCTCTGTGTCAATGACTACTCCGTTCTCCATTACACCGCTTTTCAGATAGCGCTTTATCAACTGTACTACACGTTCATCTTTTACATTCTTTCGGAGAAGATTGATGAGAATTTCGTGATTAAGAGTATCGAAGTACTTTGACAAGTCAAGGACTACAGCAAATGTATCGCCTTGTTCGGCATACTCCTTAACCTTGCGTATTGCGTCTTTTGCACTTCTGTTCGGACGATAGCCATAGCTACCCCCTGCAAACAGCGGTTCATAGATTGGCACTAACTGTTGGGCTATTGCCTGTTGAAGTGTACGGTCTACCACTGTTGGTATGCCAAGCTTTCGCACACCACCATCTGCTTTGGGAACCTCAACTCGTCTTACTGGAGACGGAGTATACTTTCCACGATAAATGCGGTCGGTTATCTCTTGTTGATGTTCCTTTAGATATGGAAGAGCCTCCTCAACGGTCATGCCATCAATTCCTGGCGCTCCCTTGTTTGCCTTGACTCCTACTATGACCTCTGCTGACTTCTGTGCGTTCAGCATTGCTTTATGCAAGGGTTACCTCTTTCAAGGCGTACCGCACAGACCTCCCTAGGTACCACACGTTTCTTCCTCTCCATCCATCTGCCTCATCTATCATGCATGATTCCGTGTAGTTATTGGGCTTCGATTTGTCGTGCAACCTTACCCTCATGCATAACCTCCTATGAGATTTCTGTCCGTCAGACCAGAGATTTGCCCGTGAGTTAGTATTTTCCTCACATCCAGCTTCCTTCAGATTCCACCTCACGATGGACACCCTTGCCTTCGGCTATATCCTTCCCACTACCGGGTGGATTCGGGACTTTAACCCGTTAGAAACGTGCGCCGCTAGGCGCACACGCCAAAAGGCTGTGAAAACCATCGAACGTGATGGTTTCACAGCCTTTTTCTGTCAGACGCTGTCTGCCAGCGTTAACGATAAGTTACAACTTTGGTATTTCTCGGAATGTTATTATAGATCCACTTCGCATTGTTCAGTGCCAGACGGACACATCCGTGGGATGCGCCTGCGCCCATCGTTCCATCAATGATGTTTTTCGGTGAGCTGGACCGGTCATAAATCACAGAGTGGAACAGGTAATTGCCGTGGAACTGTGTAAAGTACCAGCATCTTCCTCTTGTACCTGTGTCAAAATAGAGGCCCTTGTTGCCTACGGTATATTCGCCGGTGACTGTCGGTGTGGATGACTTTCCGTTGGTACAGGTCATGGTACGGACCTTTTTCCAGTTGCCTTTTGCGCCTTTGTATACACGCACCTGATGAGAAGACAGGTTCACCAGAATCAGATATCCGGTACTGCTGGAATATTTCTGCGCTTTGGTATCCATGGCATCGCTTACTGTATTTGTCAGCGCGCCTTTTTTCTTCGGATCAAAGGTATAATATGTTTTGCCGATGCGGACCGTGCCGAAGGCCTGCTGCCCGTTCCTGTTATAGTAATATTTCTTTTTGTTCAGAACCACCCAGCCGGTTTTCATGGCGCCGGTTTTCTTGTCAAAATAATAATATTTTCCGTTGATCTTGTGGCGCCCGTAGAAAAGCTTCGGTCCATAGTAATACTTTTTGCCGCGGACCTTTTTCCAGCCTGTGCCCAGCGCGCCGCTTGACTTGAAGTAATATTTCGCGCCGCTGATGGTCTGGAATCCGGTGACTCCCTGGCCTTTCTTGTTGAAATAATACTTCGTGCCGTTGATCTTCACCCAGCCGCGGCCCAGCGCGCCGCTTGACTTTTTAAAGTAATACCAGGTGTTTTTTACCTTCTTCCGGCCGATATACCCTTTGCCGTCAGCACCGAAATAATATTTGACTCCCTTGATTTTTACCCAGCCATGACCCATAGCGCCGGATTTTTTCTTGAAATAATACCAGGTGCCATTGACCTTTTGACGTCCGAACTGCTTAACTCCGTTAATATAATAATAAGTCACACCGTTTTCACGGACCAGGCCATTCTTTTTCTCTGGCGTTTCTCCGGTATTCGGCTTTTCAGAATCCGGGTTTTCCGTATTCGGATCTGTCGTTTCAGAGCCGCTTCCCGTGCTGCCGGTATCCTTATTTAAAGATTCATTTTCTTTTTCTGCTTCGGAAGTACGGACAGCAGCCTTTTTGGATACAGCTGCCGTATTCTGCGGCTGCACGCTTTCTGCTGCAAATGCAGCTGCAGGTACGCCTGCAAATGCCCCGGAACTAATCACCGCCGCGCAGACTGCGCCAACTGCGGGTTTCAGAAAAATCTTATTTTTCTTATTAATCATATCATCCCTACCTTTCTTTCTGTTTTTATTCTCTGCTGCAAGAAAAACAGACTATGACAGGCACATCGTAATCCCAGCAGTACTGACAAAAAACCCGTATCCGAAGCCTGTGGCAGGATACGAGTCTCTTAGATCTGATCTCTGTTTTCAACAGTATTTCTCTGCTGCTGTCTGTCTCCTGTCGTTCTCTACACACTATACGACAGGAGCATATCGCATGCAAGTCATGTTACCTAATTGTTAGATTTTTTTAAGATATTTCATAGCTACCCAGCCGGTCTTTCCCTTGTAGGTTACCTTTCCCCAGCTGCCGGAAACTTTTGTAATCTTTATACGGGTACCTTTTTTCTTTAACGTGTACCGCTTTCCGGATGAGGCCTTTGCCTTCTTTCGAACCGTCAGATTCTTTGCTTTGGTTTTATAGGATCCCTTTTTATATTTTTTCGCGGATTTTTTTACTTTTACGCTCTCAATAGACACGTTTGCGGTATTGCCCTTATAACGCAGCACACCATACCATCTGCCTCCGCGATATCTGCTGATACTGATTTCCCTGCCGGAAGAGTCCCCGCTTCTGCCGTCATAATTTCTATGGGCTCCTACTAACTTTCCATTGCCTGCGTAAATCTCGGTATGGCCGTTTGCCAGCAGAATATCACCTTTCTGGAGATTTCTGCAGCTGGAGAGCTTCAGGGAGGATCCCTTGATGTACCGGAATCCTGCCTTGGTCAGGCGTGCTTTCAGATCTCCGGTATAAGATGCGCCGTTTGTGTCAAATCCTGCCCGTTTCAGAGAACGGATTACCAGGGAGGAACAGTCATAATTTCTTCCCCAGCGGCCGGACTGGCTGTAGCCGTGGGAATTGTCCCTGGCCACATCCTTGGCTTCTTCCACATAATCGCTAACCGATAAATTGGATGCCGCCCATGCGCTCTGTGCCGGAATCAGGGCTGTCAGCGCACATGCTGCTGCCGCAAAAATTATTCTGATTTTTTTCTTTGCTCTGTTATAAAACACTGGAAACTCCTGTTATTGAAAAACTATTTTATAAAAATTACATTTATTGTGTTTTTATTGCATTTATCTGTAATATTCTTATCTATTTTGTAACATTATTGTAACATAACATTGTTTTCCTGACTACCCTTATATTATAAACTTTTGATAAACAGGTCCCCACCAATTTGACAAAGCGGATCTTCCATTTTATAATCGACATATGTCGAAAATAAAATGAAAAGGAGATGAATTTTCATGCCAAGACCACCGCGCTGCAGACGCATCTGCGCCTTTCCCGCATACTGGAACTTTCTTCCGGAAGACGGCGGACCGAGCCCTCCTGTGGTTCTCAGTCTGGATGAATACGAAATGATCCGTCTGGCCGATTATGAAAATCTGACCCATCAGCAGTGTGCTGCGCGGATGGACATTTCCAGAACCACTGCTACAGAAATTTACGAATCTGCCCGCCATAAAATTGCGGACAGTATTGTCAACGGCCGCCCGCTGCTGATCCGCGGCGGACACTACAGACTCTGCGACCGGCAAAACAGCCTGTGCTGCGGCAGTTCCTGCCATGCCATCTCCGGGTGTACCGATGCTTTGCCGGACGCATTAAGCAAAAAAGGAGCAACTGCTATGAGAATTGCTGTTACTTATAAAAACGGAAACATCTTCCCCCACTTCGGCCACACCGAACAGTTCAAGATCTACGATGTGGATAACAATACCATCACCCACCAGGAAATCGTGGGTACCAACGGTCAGGGGCACGGCGCCCTGGCAGGTTTTCTGCACAGCCTGCAGACAGACGCCCTGATCTGCGGCGGAATCGGCGGCGGTGCGCAGGCAGCGCTGAATGAGGCCGGTGTCCGTCTGTATGCCGGCGTGTCCGGAAGCGCCGACGAGGCGGTCCGTTCCCTTCTGGACGGAAGTCTTGCCTTTGTGGAAAACGCAAACTGCAGCCATCACGACCACGAAAATCACAGCTGTGAAAGTCACGGCCCTGAAGGCCACGGCTGTGGCAGGCATTCCTGCCACTGAATGTAAAAATACCAGAAACCTAACAGAAAGCAGAGGAACTGATTATGAAAGAAAACGAAACTACATGCGCCAGCGCGTCTTCCTGTTCGAAAGAAAGCTGTGAAGGCTGCCCCAGCGCGGCAGGGGCAGCGCCGGAGAGCCTGCTGGAACAGCTGAATGCATACTCTTCCGTAAAGAAAGTCATTGCGGTAGTCAGTGGAAAAGGAGGCGTGGGCAAATCCTTTGTCACCGCTTCCCTGGCATCCGCCATGCGGAAAAAGGGCTATGCAGTGGGTATCCTGGATGCGGATATTACAGGTCCTTCCATCCCGAAAATGTACGGCCTGCACGGACCGGCCACCGGAAGCGACATGGGTATCTTCCCGGCCGAAACCGCAGACGGCATCCGTGTCATGTCTGTGAACCTGCTGCTGGAGGATGAGGAAGCGCCGGTGGTCTGGCGCGGTCCGGTGATCTCCGGCACCGTCAAGCAGTTCTGGTCCGATGTGGTCTGGGGCGATCTGGACTACCTGTTTGTGGATATGCCGCCGGGTACCGGCGACGTTCCACTGACAGTCTTTCAGTCCCTGCCGGTTGACGGCATTGTCATCGTCACCTCCCCGCAGGAACTGGTGGGCATGATTGTGAAAAAGGCCTACCATATGGCACAGATGATGAATGTTCCGGTCCTGGGCATCGTAGAGAACTTTAGCTGGCTGAAATGTCCGGACTGCGGAAAGCAGATCCGGGTCTTCGGTGAAAGCCATGTGGAGGAAGCCGCTGCCGAGATCCATGTACCGGTGCTGGCGAAGCTGCCCATCGAACCTTCCTATGCGGAGAAGGCGGATGCCGGTCAGTTTGACCAGACAGAGAATCCTCACCTGGACGAAGCAGTCGCTGCTGTCGAAGCGCTTTCCTGAACGATCGCCAACTGAAAAAAAGAGAACCTTGTACCTGCTGCAGATACAAGGTTCTCTTTTTTCTTTGTCAGATGCAGACAGCGGTCTGCTGCCTGGGATGAACACAGAAGATTACTGTTTCGCGGGGAGTCCGGACGAGGAATGCGCCAGACTGGTATCTTTGCCCGGTGCCTGTCCCTTTGCATCCAGATCATAAGGTGTTGTCTGGTATACATAATAGTTCAGCCAGTTGGAGAACATCAGCTGACCGGCCGAACGCCAGGTGACCAGCGGTTTTTTCTTCGGATCATCATTTGGAAAATAATTCACCGGAACATTTGGATGGATTCCCTTTTCGAGGTCGCGCAAATATTCCAGCGCCAGGGTATTGGCGTCATATTCCAGATGACAAAGGACAAAGAATTTGCTGGAATCGGTTGTCTTTATAAATGTAGGGCCGCCGTTCTCCGTATCGGCCAGTATCTCCAGTTCCGGTACTTTCAGTACATCCTCTGACAGGACACCCACTTCCCGGGAATGGGGCGCATGGAAAATATCATCAAATCCCCGGACAAAAGGAGAACTTTTTTTCAGTACGCGATTTTTGTATACACCGGACATTTTTTCGTCATACATTACCGTGGGCACTCCGTAGTGATAATACAGTCCGGCCAGTGCCCCCCAGCAGATATACATCGTGCAGTGCACATGGGTCTCCGCCCAGTCCATGATTTTGCACAGTTCTGCCCAGTAGCTCACATCTTCATAGGCCATATCTGCCAGCGGCGCCCCGGTAATGATCATCCCATCGAACCGTCGGTGTTCGATTCTGCTGAAAGTCGTATAAAATGACTCCATATGATTTTCATTGACGTGCTGCGGTTTGTAACTTTCCGTCTGCAGGAATTCCACCTGCACCTGCAGCGGCGTATTGGACAGCCTCCGCAGCAGCTGGGTCTCTGTCACAATCTTTGTAGGCATCAGATTCAGAATGACTACATTCAAAGGACGAATATCCTGATGCATCGCCCTGTGCTCCGTCATTACAAATATGTTCTCACTTTCCAGTGTTGCTCTGGCCGGCAGCTGGTCCGGTATTTTGATTGGCATGCAGTATTCCTCCTTTAAAAATATTGGCTCCAACTGTGCTGGAGCCTGACCTTTATTGTACTGTGTCCGGCGCAAGAAATCAACTGTTTCCTTCCACGCTTCTGAGACCTCTTCCGAAGCCCCATCCTGTCATTCTCCCGGAACTTATGCGAATCTGACGGATCTGTTTTTTCTCAGGTTCCGACGATCCTGTTCTTTTACGCTCTGCTGTGGTAAAATGTTTTCAGCTGCCCGAT
Organism: Clostridium sp. SY8519; assembly: GCF_000270305.1. NCBI lineage: Bacteria > Bacillati > Bacillota > Clostridia > Eubacteriales > Clostridiaceae > Clostridium > Clostridium sp. SY8519. Next base: position 981,664 of record NC_015737.1, read on the forward strand.
CACACTGCAGCATTCATTTCAGAAGATTTCAGAAAGAAGGTTTTTCCTATGAACATACGAAGAGCGCAGTCCCGTGATATTTCCGGCATTCTCAGTCTGCTGGCACAGGTAAACTTGGTGCACCATCTCGGCCGCCCGGATCTGTTTAAAAAACACACCAAATATTCCCGGGAAGATCTGGAACAGATGCTTCCCGATGACAGCCGCCCGATATTTGTAGGCGTTTCGGAAGACACCGGAGAAGTTCTGGGATACGGCTTCTGTATTTTTCAGCAGGCCGTCAATGACAGTATCCTTACCGATGTGAAAACCCTTTATATCGACGACATCTGTGTCGATGAGAAGGCCCGGGGACATCATGTGGCCACCGAAATCTTTCAGTATATCCGGGAATTTGCCCGTTCCAGCGGTGTCTACCACATCACGCTGAATGTCTGGGAACTGAATGACGGTGCCAGACGCTTTTATGAGGCGATGGGAATGAAGCCCATGCGCACAACAATGGAAACGATCCTCTAAGCTGTGGCACAGATCCGATCCTATGCTTTACGTATCGCCAGCCAGGCATCGCAGATCATCTGCCCGTGATCCGTGGCAATTGCATTGGCATGCATGGCAGATACTGCCCACTGATCCGTATATGGATTTTTTGCAGTTTCTGCCCGCAGCTCCAGGGTTTCTTCTCCTGCAGTCAGCTGCAAATGCAGTGATCCGGTTCCCGCTCCCATCCTGCAGCTCTTTTCTTCCACCCGGAACCAGACCGCATCCGACGCGTCATCATCCGCGGATGCTTCCACACTGCTGCCGCACACCGCAAAAAATCCTTCGGTTACAATCCAGCCCCTGGGATCCCTGTCCGGACTGCTGTACAGACGCAGATGGCTCAGCGGAATCCCCTCTACATGTGTCTCTTCTGCCAGTTCTCTGGCTGCCGCCTCTTCCGCGCTTTCCCCTTTTGTAACAAACCCGCCCGGAACTGCGCGCATGCCGATAAAAGGATGGTTTTTTCTCCGAATCAGCAGCAGCTCATATCCCTCATCTTTCTTTCGAAAAATCACCATGTCCGCTGTCAGGTACGGCGCCGGATACGCATGTTTCTTGTAGTCCTCCAGAAATTCTTCCTCTGTCATCCCTTTGCTGTCTCTCATCTCATTTTTATTTTCACTGTTCATATCCTGTCTTCCTTTTCTATCTGATTCTGCTTCTGTCTGGTACCGTCTGTCTCATTCCAATTCCGTCTGACTCGTTTTTTGCCTCTGCTTCTGTCTTATTGTAGCATCTGCTGCCAAAGCTGCAAATCATGACCGCAATCTTACACACCATATCGTTTATCTGTCAAGTCTTCCTGCCATTCTCTGTCCTGAAAAATGCAGCACACGCAAATCCCCGGGCAAATGCCCGGGGATTGTATACTTTCTGTATGATCTGTTATTTCTGGCTTTTAGAATCTGCCTGCTGCAGCTGCTTCCTCGATGGAAACCGCGGTAGCCACTGTCATGCCTACCATCGGATTGTTTCCTGCTCCGATCAGTCCCATCATCTCTACATGGGCCGGAACGGAGGAAGAACCTGCGAACTGGGCATCGGAATGCATCCGTCCCATGGTATCTGTCATACCATAGGAAGCAGGGCCTGCTGCCATGTTATCCGGATGCAGCGTACGTCCGGTACCGCCGCCGGAAGCTACTGAGAAATATTTCCGGCCTGCTTCCAGACGTTCTTTCTTGTACGTACCTGCTACCGGATGCTGGAAACGAGTCGGGTTGGTAGAGTTTCCGGTAATGGATACATCTACATTCTCATGCCACATGATAGCTACGCCTTCCTGCACATCATTGGCACCGTAGCAGTTCACTTTCGCGCGAGGGCTGTCCGCATCCTTGGAATATGTCTTGCGGAATACCTCTTTCAATTCGCCGGTCTGATAGTTGTATTCTGTCTCCACATAGGTAAAACCGTTAATTCTTGAAATAATCTGTGCCGCATCTTTGCCCAGACCGTTCAGGATTACACGCAGCGGTTTTTTGCGGACTTTATTCGCTTTTTCCGCGATACCGATTGCTCCCTCCGCTGCCGCGAAGGACTCGTGGCCGGCCAGGAACGCGAAACATTCGGTATCTTCTTCCAGAAGCATTTTTCCCAGATTACCGTGTCCAAGACCTACTTTTCTGCGGTCCGCCACAGAACCCGGAATGCAGAACGACTGCAGACCTTCGCCGATCGCTGCTGCCGCGTCGGATGCCTTGCGGCAGTTTTTCTTAATCGCAATCGCTGCGCCTACCGTATAGGCCCATTTTGCATTCTCAAAACAGATGGGCTGAATGTTTTCAATCATATGATAAACATCCAGGCCGGCGTCTTTTGTAATTTTCTCCGCTTCCTCGATCGAGGAGATGCCATATTCATTCAGTTTTTCGAGAATCTGTTTTTCTCTTCTTTCGTATGATTCAAATAATGCCATGATTCTATCCTCCTCTGTTTACTCTTTCCGCGGATCAATGCAGCGAACAGCGTCCTGTACACGTCCATACTGACCGGACGCTTTCTCCAGGGCAGTATTCGCGTCATCGCCGGCTTTGATGAAATCCATCATCTTGCCAAAGTTCACGTATTTGTATCCGATAATTTCATCATCTTCATCCAGCGCGATCTCTGTCACATAACCGTCTGTCATCTCCAGATAACGGGGTCCCTTATCCAGGGTACCGTACATGGTGCCGATCATCGAACGGGTGCCTTTACCCAGATCTTCCAGACCGGCGCCGATCTGCAGACCGCCTTCGGAAAAAGCGCTCTGTGTACGGCCATATACAATCTGAAGGAAAAGCTCACGCATGGCAGTATTGATTGCGTCACATACCAGGTCGGTATTCAGCGCTTCAAGAATCGTAAGACCCGGAAGGATTTCAGAAGCCATGGCTGCGGAATGGGTCATTCCGGAACATCCGATGGTCTCTACCAGTGCTTCCTGAATAATGCCGTCTTTTACATTCAGAGACAGCTTGCAGCATCCCTGCTGCGGCGCGCACCAGCCGATTCCATGGGTATAGCCGCTGATATCATCTACATTCTTTGCTTTCACCCACTTTGCCTCTTCCGGAATCGGAGCTGCACCGTGGTGGACTCCCTGAGTAACAGGACACATGTTTTTTACTTCTGCAGAGTAAATCATAGAAACCTCCTTTGGAACGGTGTCATATACATCATATACCTTATGTCGATTGGACTGTTTCGCCGCTGCAAAGCGGCGTTTTCAGCATGCCATCTTTTTTGATTATACTCTGTTCCTGCCGTTTGGCGCAACCTGTTTTCTTCTATTTGTTAATTTTTTGTCAATATGGCCAAGATATTGAAACGGGGCGGCGGATTTTCTAAACTATTTCATTACAGAACCTGCGGAAGCCGCTTTCCAAAGTCATTCTATTTAACTGGATTCCCCGCCGGAAACGTCCCGTCAGCGATTTCAAATTCTTTCCAGGAAAAACAAAAATCCCTGAACACCGCATAAATACTGATGTTCAGGGACTTTCCAAAGCAATGAGGCATCGGGGATTCGAACCCCGGACAACTTGATTAAAAGTCAAGTGCTCTGCCAACTGAGCTAATACCCCATATATGAAACTGTTCAAACACTGTTTGAAAATGCCCAGTTCCGGAATCGAACCAGAGACACGAGGATTTTCAGTCCTCTGCTCTACCAACTGAGCTAACTGGGCATTGAGTTGCGGGAATAGGATTTGAACCTATGACCTTCGGGTTATGAGCCCGACGAGCTTCCAGACTGCTCCACCCCGCGATAATATGTAATTCTCATTCTTAGCAAAGAATGGAAATGGGCGGAGAAGGATTCGAACCTTCGAAGGCATCGCCAGCAGATTTACAGTCTGTCCCCTTTGGCCACTCGGGAATCCGCCCATATGAACTATTTAATTATATATAAGGAATACAGCTTTTGCAAGCTGATTCTTGTTTTTATAAAATGGGACCTACAGGGCTCGAACCTGTGACCCTCTGCTTGTAAGGCAGATGCTCTCCCAGCTGAGCTAAGATCCCATACTAACATTTACATATCTCTATGTAAAACGACCCAGGACGGACTTGAACCGACGGCCTCCGCCGTGACAGGGCGGCGCTCTAACCAACTGAGCCACTGGGCCATATGACATCTGTCATTGATTAAGGTAAGTTACATACCTTCAAAACTTCATACAGAAGAGATGCTTCCCTTTATGATCCGCTTGCTTGGATAAGCCCTCGAACGATTAGTAACAGTCAGCTCCATACATTACTGCACTTCCACCTCTGTCCTATCTACCTTGTACTCTTCAAGGGTTCTTACTTCCTTTTGGAATGGGATATCTTATCTTGGGGTGGGCTTCACGCTTAGATGCCTTCAGCGTTTATCCCTTCCGGACTTGGCTACCCTGCGATGCGCCTGGCGGCACAGCAGATCCACCAGCGGTCCGTCCAGCCCGGTCCTCTCGTACTAAGGCCAGCTCCCCTCAGATATCCTACGCCCGCGCCGGATAGGGACCGAACTGTCTCACGACGTTCTGAACCCAGCTCGCGTACCGCTTTAATGGGCGAACAGCCCAACCCTTGGGACCTGCTCCAGCCCCAGGATGCGATGAGCCGACATCGAGGTGCCAAACCACTCCGTCGATGTGAACTCTTGGGAGTGATAAGCCTGTTATCCCCAGGGTAGCTTTTATCCGTTGAGCGATGGCAATCCCACTTTGTGCCACCGGATCACTAAGTCCTACTTTCGTACCTGCTCCACCCGTCGGTGTCGCAGTCAGCCTCCCTTCTGCCTTTGCACTCTTTAGATGGTTTCCAACCATCCTGAGGGAAACTTTGAGCGCCTCCGATACCCTTTCGGAGGCGACCGCCCCAGTCAAACTCCCCGCCTGGCATTGTCCCACCGCCGGATTACGGCGGCTGGTTAGAAGCCCAATACTGCAGGGGTGGTATCCCAACAGCGACTCTGCACAGACTGGCGTCCATGCTTCTTTGTCTCCCACCTATCCTGTACGTGCAGTACCGGACCCCAGTACCAAACTGGAGTAAAGCTCCATGGGGTCTTTCCGTCCTGGCGCGGGTAACCAGCATCTTCACTGGTACTTCAATTTCACCGGGTGCATTGTCGAGACAGCGCTCAAATCATTACGCCTTTCGTGCGGGTCGGAACTTACCCGACAAGGAATTTCGCTACCTTAGGACCGTTATAGTTACGGCCGCCGTTTACTGGGGCTTGAATTCAAAGCTTCGCTTGCGCTAACCTCTCCTCTTAACCTTCCAGCACCGGGCAGGCGTCAGCCCATATACCTCACCTTTCGGTTTCGCATAGACCTGTGTTTTTGCTAAACAGTTGCTTGAGCCTATTCTCTGCGGCCCACTCACGTGGGCACCCCTTCTCCCGAAGTTACGGGGTCATTTTGCCGAGTTCCTTGACAATGCTTCTCCCGCCGGCCTTAGGATTCTCTCCTCATCCACCTGTGTCGGTTTACGGTACGGGCATACCGGTAACGATAGCGGCTTTTCTCGGCACAGGGGCGGCGCTCTTCGCTACTGTTATTTCGCTCCGCGTCACACAGCCCCCTCCTCCATAAGGATTTGCCTCATGGCAGGGCCTGTGCTTGCGCCGGGCTTTCCGTTCCCGGCTCGCGCTCTCCCCATGCGTCCCCGCAGTTCTGTACCGGTATGGTACAGGAATTTCAGCCTGTTGTCCATCGGCTACGCCTTTCGGCCTCGCCTTAGGTCCCGACTTACCCAGGGCAGATCAGCTTTACCCTGGAAACCTTAGATATTCGGCCTGGAGGATTCCCACCTCCATCTCG